>CANQAL010000096.1 GCA_947589255.1 Candidatus Gastranaerophilales bacterium
TATATCTCTTAATAAGTCATATGTTTCAAATAACTGGGCTGTCGCATCACTGCTCAATCCTCCATATTTATTTGAAATTACCAGATAACTGTCATTCTTGTAACTCATCTTTTATTTTCCTTAACGTGTTTATTTGTGTTTGCAATATTTTGTAATTTATTATTCCTATGCAAAAGTCTTAAATGTATTTTCAATATTCTTTTCAATAACCTTTTTAACAGCTTCTAACTCTGTTGATAATTCTTGTTCTTCTGTATCAATTTGGTCTAATCTTAATTCAAGAACTTTATCTTGCTGCTGTAAGTCTTCAGTTTTTGCATTTAATCTTGCATATTCCTGATTGTATTCATCAACTTGCAATGTATAGTTTCTCATTGCAGCTTCCATTCTTTCTTCATTAAGACTTTTAAAAACATCTACAGAAGTTTCAGTACTTAATGCTATTTTGTCATCTTTACCTGTTTCTTCATCATGCTTTAATGCATAGATATCTTTAAAGTTCTTAAGATTACCATATTCATCAAACACTGCATCTGAAGCATAAAGTGTTTTATTTTCTTCCGCAGGCTGATTTGCTAATTTATTATATTCATATATATTTGTTTTTCCTGCTTCGAATTTTTCAACTGTTTCAGAATCAAAATAACGAACATCTGTACCATTACTATAGATATAGAGATATTTACCTTGAGGCTTTTGTGCATCTGTACAATCTCTGTCTATCAATGCTAAAGCATCTTTTGATTCTTCTTCTGTTAATTTTGTTAAAGTAAATTCATTATGATTTTCATCAGTAAATATATATTTGTCTTCTTCATCTGATTTTTTTTCAAATTTACATGATGTATTACTTAAAAGATCTGTTCTGATTTCATCTCTTTTATAAGAACGAGTTACATCTAAAATATATTTATCACCTTGTTTTACATAACTGTTTAAAGTATAATCTCCGGTGTATTCTTCTTGTCCAGCAACAGAAGACAGACTAAATGTATAATGTGTTTCATAAAAATCACTTTGAACGGGTTGGATAGGTTTATCCAACTGCATAAGCTGATTATAAAGGTCACTTACCTCTTGAGATAATACAGTTCTCTGCTGGTTTACTTGTTGACCTTCATACTCTATATTTGATTTTCTTGCGGTAATTCCTAAAAACCTTGCCTGTGATGCTGCTAAACCCATTTTTTATTCTCCGTTATTGTTACTATATTGCATGTATCGGCATATTTTGGGTAAACTTTAGTTTTCGGATTATAATTGTAAAGTTTTGTTAACAACATTGTTGTTCTACCTTTATTTATTTATTAATAATTTATTTTTTAAAGTCAAAAAAAAGAACCGATAAAAATCGATTCTTTTATAAAATTAAATTATTATGTCTTATTTAGCCTGTTTATCATCTCTCGTATTTTTAAATAACTTTGAACTTAACTTATTAGCAATAGGAGTAATAACAACAGGTCCCATAAATCTGTAAATCAAACCTAAGATAACAAGTACTTTTAACTTATTAATACCGGGTATAATTTTATCAGCTTCCATTCTTGCCGATAAATTTTTATAAACATCATCCGTTAAATCAGCAACAGCTTTTTTAGCACCATCTGCATTTTTTATATTATTACTGATTGCATCTTTAACTTTTGTCTGAATTACACCTAAAGACTCTTTAGTTATTTGAAAAGCTTTTAATTTACCTTCTTCACCGACTAACTGCTTCATCTGTGAACCAATTAAATTACCTGCTTCTTCAATAGCCTGCTGTACTTTAGTCGGGTCACTAATTGCCGTTATTTCTGACGTCTTATTAAGTAATTCTTTTTGAAGAGTT
Source organism: Candidatus Gastranaerophilales bacterium (assembly GCA_947589255.1). GTDB lineage: Bacteria > Cyanobacteriota > Vampirovibrionia > Gastranaerophilales > Gastranaerophilaceae > Avigastranaerophilus. The sequence goes on from CANQAL010000096.1 coordinate 1,835, forward strand.
TCTTTAGCATTGGCTCCAAGCTGAGTATAAAAATCTTTATGTTTAACAAAGTATTTTTCCGCAAATTTATTAACGATATTTGTTACTTTTCCGTCGAGCAAATAAGCACCCGCAGAAGATACACCTAAAGTTAAAGTATCGTTTATTATCATTTGAGGCTTTTGTTCTTTCTTAATTTTTTTATTTCTTAGAGTATTAAGCATATAAAACCCTGATAAGAAACAACTTTCAGCAAACATTAAATGTTTAAATGAGTTATCCGAAGTGCTAAACTTTGTTATAAATTTTTGAAACGGATGAGTTTGTGCAACTTTATCATAAAAACCTGATAAATGATTTACAACGGGTTCAGGGATAAAACCGTTAAATGACGGATTATTTTGTTTTCCCTTCGGCTGCAACGGGTAATTATTGTAATATTTATTTGAAATACTATTTACACGCATGATTAATTACCCTCCGTAAAGACTTTAAATATATCATTTTTTCCGCAGTTTCCTTTAAAAACATTATCTGATAGAACTTTATAAGGATTTTCCTCTAATTTAGGTTTTGCTTGAGATTTTTTCTTATTTAGTCCTAAAATTCCAAGTATTACAGGAACAAGAGCAACGGTAATATTTGCTCTTATAGGCATGAATATCGGTTGGAATAACTTATCAATAACATTTTTGGCTGTTTTTTCATAATTATCAAGAACTTTTTGTTCTTTTATCGCTAACATAATTTGTTCAAAATTATCCGGAGCAAGTTTTGCAACAGCTTCTTTAAATTTAGCCGCAGCCCCTTTTCCTGCATCTTTTAATACATTTAAATTAATTTTATTATCTTCAATTAATTTAGAAACAAAAGTTGTAAATTCGGTTTCTTTACCTTCTTGAATAAGTTTTTCCGTTGTCTGCTTTAAAGCCTCAACCCCATTTTTTACAGCTTTTTGAGAGTTTGCTTTAACTTCCTCCGGTATTTTAAATGATTTTGCGTTTAATGATTTACCTGCTGCAGCCGCTATTGCAGTACCGATTACGGCAGTTAAAACCAAACCTACAACACCTGACGAGATTGATTTAGCTGCTTGATAAGAGCATTTTTCTTTGTCTTCATCAGTTTTAGCTGTTGCCATAATTGCTAAAGGCCTTAAGCCGCAAGTTATAAATAAAGCAAATACCGCTTCTGCCACCAGGGGGTTTGCGGAAGCAAAGTTTGCTGCCGTATGAAGGAAAGGAACTTTTCCGCCTTTAAAACTCGCACGACCATCAGAATTATTCCTGATGGTCGTGTTTATTTTGTCATTATTATTATCGTATTTACATAAGTATTCGGAGTTTCGATATTTAGACTGCTCCGGCGCCTTTCCTTTTAGATACCCTGTATTCATTGTAATAGAATTAATTTTCATAATCTCTTTCCATACACTCTACATTCGTTCTAAGTTTCAAAAAAAAATTTTTTGCTACCTTTATAAAAAAATTATAACAAAAAATAAAATCCTTTTTTTAAATTGAAAAATTTTTATAAAAATAATAGTGTTTTTAACACTTTTTCCAATTTTTTATAAATTTATAAAACTTAATATTATTTTTTTAAATATTAATATATTTAATACCGAAATCCTCTACAGATTTGCGATTAAATATATTTCTTCCGTCAAAAATTACAAAATCTTTTAAATTAGATTTTATTTTATCAAAATCAGGTTTTCTAAATTCGTTCCATTCTGTTAAGATTACCAATGCGTCAGCATTATTAACTGCATCATATGATGAATTACTGTACTCTATTGCATTATCAAAAATAGACCGAGCCGTTTCCATTGCCTGTGGGTCATAAGCCTGAATTTTAGCACCATGCTCCAGAAGCATGTTTACTACATATATAGAAGGAGCTTCTCGCATGTCGTTGGTTTTAGGCTTAAAGGATAATCCCCAAACGGCAAATGTCTTTCCTTTAATATCTCCGCTATAAAAATTTAAAATCTTATCAATAAAAAGTTTTCTTTGCAGATTATTAGTATTTTTTACTGCCTCCAAAATTTGGCAGGAACACCCGTTTTCTTTAGCAATTGTAATTAAAGCATTTACATCTTTCGGAAAACAACTTCCCCCAAAACCGATACCCGGAAACAAAAACTTATTGCCTATTCTTGAATCCGTTGAAATCCCCGTTCGGACATTTTCTATATCAGCACCTACTTTAGCACATATATTGGCTATCTCATTTATAAATGAGATTCTTGAAGCTAAAATGGCATTTGCCGCATACTTAGTCATTTCTGCCGACTTCACGTCCATAAATAACATTCTGTTTCCCGTCCTGAAATACGGATGATATATTTCTTTCATTATATCGGAGGCTTTCTCCGAATCAGATCCGATTATAACTCTATCAGGGTATAGAAAATCATTTACCGCAGCACCTTGTTTTAAAAATTCCGGATTTGAAACTACATCAAAAGGTACTTCCGTTATTTCTTTAATTATTTTAGTAAGTTTTTCGGCTGTACCTACGGGAACTGTTGATTTATTTACTATTACTTTATATTCATTTAAATTTTCCGCTATTTGCCGAGCAACATTATATACATAATCTAAATTACAAGAACCATCTTCTTTTTGAGGAGTGGAAACTGCTATAAAACAAGCTTTTGATTTCTTTACGGCAAATGAAATATCGGTCGTAAAGATTAAACGATTTTCTTTTGTATTATTTTTTATGAGCTCTTCTAACCCGGGTTCATATATCGGAATTATTCCTTTTTGTAGTTTAGAAACTTTGTCGGAATTATTATCAACACAGATGACTTCATTACCCATATCGGCAAAACAAGCCCCTGCAACTAAACCAACGTATCCTGTTCCTATAACACAAATTTTCATAACTATCTCCAAATTGGTTTTATTCTATCATAAAATATTAAAGTTTGTAAAAAGGATGATTAAAACTATATTCGGCATGCCAAAATAGGTATATTTTAAAAATATGAAAATATGCTCAGATTTTAACAGGTTAAGTTTTAAATCCGCTGTGATTAATATTAACGCGGTTTCTGATACTCACGGCGAACTTGCCCGTGCGGATAATGCACTTGAAACCATGAAAGAACTCAGTCAGGATATTTTTGTTAAAGAAGGAAAAGGGAAAAAAAATATATTTGCAATCTGTGGAGATTGGTTTATGTCGGGCGCAAAAAAAGGATTTACTCAAAACCCCGATAAACCTTTAGCCTTCTTCCAGCTGGATATATTAAATGAATTTATAAACCAAATTAATTCAATCCAAAATAACTCCGTATTATTCGTTGCAGGCAATCACGAATTTGACGGCGGAGTTTCTTTATTTGATAAAATCGCCTCCCGTTTAAATGCGGAAATTATAATGACAAATCTTAAAAAATATAAATCACCTGCCTTAATTGAAAGCGCTGATAAAATCTTAAAACAAAAAATTATTGAAGTTGATGATGATAAAAATCCTGATTTAAAGCATAAAGTGCTGTTTCTTGGCATAAGCCCCGTCAATATGTCTGCTTATAAAAAAGATTTACGGGGAATTGAATTTTTAAATAATTCGCCCTCATATCAAGCAAATATTACAAAAAATGATTACCTTAAAACCCTTGAAAATTGTAAACGGCAAATAGCAAGATTTAAACGGAAAAATCCGAACGGAATTGTTGTACTTCTAAATCACACAGGGGTTGGATTTGCTGATAACCTTGCCAATGAATCAAATGTTGATTTGGTGCTTAACGGACACGAGCATAAAAATAATATCAGAACCGTAAATGATACTTTAATTGTTGAAATGTCACAAGATTTTAATAAATTGATTAATGCAAAATTAAAAATTGATGATAGGGGGAAACTCTCTAATATTGAGTTAAAAACATATTACCCGGCTGAAGGTAAAACAAACGGACCAATTTCTGAACTATATAATAAACTTTTTGGGGAAGACTTAAAACCCAAATATGGTATTACAACTCCAAATCCGCAAATAACTCAGCTGGACATTAAATTTATAAGAAATAAAAATAATTACCTTTCAAATTTTGTCACCGATTCAGTGTTGGAAGAAATAAAAAAAATCCGCCCTGATGTTGACTTTTTTGCACTCAACTCTTCATCAATAAGACACCCGCTAAAAATTTCAAAAGAACCTGCGATAAGCAACTTTGATATTATAAACGTTCTATCCGGAATTAATGATGATGAAGGAGATATCGTAATTTCCGAAGTAACGGGAAAACAAATTCTTGAAATGGTTTTGGATAACATATTAAATAATAATATTGCCCCTCAGAAAAATTCTTTAATACAATACTCGGGGCTGAAAATTAATAAAACAAAGCTTCTTAAGGCATTTGTTAATAGATCGCCGAAAGAAGAATTGATTAATAATATATTTAATGCCACTACTAATGAACCATTGATTCTGAATAAAAAATATAAAATCGCAAATGTTATAAAGTATTTTAATAAAACAAAAAATCAAAGAATAAAAGTAATGAAAGATACTTCTAAATCATTAAATGTAACTGTGCAAGAACTATTTAAAAAACATTTTGAAACCTCAGACGGGAATTTAACTGCAAACTTGGATGTAAGAATAAAATAATTAAAACTTCGTTATAAATTATAAGATTTATTGAAAAAAAAATTTGAGAATGTTAAAATTATAATATCGGGACGTGGCGCAGACAAATTTTGCGCAGGCTGAAGCGAAGCGAAATGCCGAAGTAACACCGAAATAGCGAACGACTTTTGCAAAGCAAATAGTGAGCGACTTGAAGGTGTTAAGCAATAATTTGTAGCTGCTACAAAAATCGGGACGTGGCGCAGCCTGACTCTGCCGAGGAGAACAATTAAGTATTGTTCGACGAGAGGTAGCACGTAGTGCGCTTCAGGCTCGATAATATGAAAATTAAATACAAAATCGGGACGTGGCGCAGCCTGGTAGCGCACTACCTTGGGGTGGTAGGGGTCGCAAGTTCAAATCTTGTCGTTCCGATTTTTTTTATTGTTAAATCTCTTTCGCGTTTCGTGATTTTCTACGGCTTGTGCCTTGAAAATCTACTCACCCGACCCGTCAAACTACGGCTCATTCTTTCGCCTTGTTTGTCGTGCAAATCTTGTCGTTCCGATTTTTTTTATTGTTAAATCTCTTTCGCGTTTCGTGATTTTCTACGGCTTATGCCTTGAAAATCTACTCACCCGACCCGTCAAACTACGGCTCATTCTTTCGCCTTGTTTGTCGTGCAAATCTTGTCG
>CANQAL010000097.1 GCA_947589255.1 Candidatus Gastranaerophilales bacterium
AGCATAATATCATTTTTAAATACATTTTCCCCTGAAAAAGTTATTATTGCGGAAACAGAAATTTGGCCTTGTTTTGTTACCATTGCAAAATTTAAAGGGATTAAAGTTTATACGGTAAACGGCAGAATTTCTCCGCACTCTTTTGACGGATACAAAAAAATAAAACTCTTTTTATCTCCTGTTTTAAACCGTTATGAAAAAATATTTATGCAGTCTGAAGGTGATGCACAAAGGATTATGGGAATCGGGGCTAATAAAAATAAAACCGAAGTTATGGGAAATTTAAAGTTTGATATATCACAAAATCTTAATACGGATGAAATTGAAAACTATAAAAATCAGCTAAAAACAAATAATTACAGAGTATTTATAGCAGCAAGCACTCATAAAGGCGAAGACGAAATTGTATTAAATGTATTTAAAAATCTTAAAAATAACTGCCCTGACGCAAAATTAATACTTGCCCCAAGACACCCTCAAAGGTATGAAGAAGTATCGGAGCTTTTAAATAAATCGGGATATAAATGGGGAAAACGGTCAAATAACGAGAATTTTGAAAATAATGACATAATAATGCTTGATACAATGGGAGAATTATCTAAATTATTTTCAATCTGCCATATAGCTTTTATCGGCGGAAGCTTTTCTTCTACCGGGGGTCATAATCCGTTGGAAGCTAATATCTGGTGTAAACCCGTTATTTCAGGCGGGTGTATATTTAACTTTAAAGATGTTTATAAAATTACAACCGATAAAAAGTGTGCAGTAATTGTAAATAACGAAGAAGAGTTTAAAACAGAATTATTATCATTCTATACGGATAACGATAAATACCAAACCTTTTGCAATAATGCCAAATCTGTTTTCGATGAAAACAGAGGCGCAATAAATTATGTACTTGAAAGGGTTTAAGCATATCTTTCAAAAAAGATAATTCCATAAGGCGCAATAGAAAAATACGAAAACTGCTCTTTAATATCATCGTTTAAGTATTTGCCTTCACCGCCATACTTAACATCATCAGAATTTAAAACTTCCTTCCACTGTCCTTTAGGAAACATTAATCCGTACCTTGTATAAGGCTGACTTGAGAAATTAGAAACCGAACAAACTTCATTATAAATTTTTCTGCAATATATTCCGTGGATATCTGATTGCTCTTGAACAACCGTTTTTTCAATATGCCCGGAGGCAAGCGCAATATTTTTCTCGCATAAAATATTTAAATCTTTAATAAATTGCTCCATTGCCGTATTTAAATACCTGTACTTATCGCACGGTTTAACCTTAAATCTTTTAGAATCAAGAAACGCAGGTAAGCCGGGTTCATATCCTTTTTCTCTTAAACAGGGTTCAGGGCCTGTAGAAAATTTTCTGAAAAATTTAAAATAAGAAATATCAGCCGATTCATCGCCTTGGAAAATCATTTTCGGCCCGGGAATTGAATAAACCTTACCGACTGCAAGTTTATGCATGTTAAATGCTTTTATATATGCCTTATGGATTTCATCTATTGTAAAATCAGCTTCAAGATTATTTATTTTAAAGAAATTAAGCCTTTCTTCATCAGACAATTTTTCAAGCCTGCCTGTCACAAGCGCCTCTAAAATATTATGAGCCGCATGTGCCGCAAGCTTACACTTCATAGTATGACAGCATTCGCAAACTTTTTCGTTAAGATTTAACTCGTTTGTCATAATCTTAGATATAAGCCTTGTACCGTCGACGTTTCCTATTTCATCGTGGCTCATCGGATATTTAACTCTTGATTGAGCATCCCGAAGTGAATAATCAAAGGCGCAAAGATTTTTCTGTCTGCAATCCCAAATACCTAAAACAGAAGCTGCAATCTGTTTATGAAAAGGAAAATCCCACTCCGTATCAAACCCTAAAGCAGATAATGAAACATCATTATTTTTAATTCTGTCTATAAATTTTTGATGATTTAGTTCATTTTCTTCCAAATCAGACGGACTGAAAGGTTTTGTAACTCTGTTATCGTTATCTCTACCGTCCTCAGCTATTAAAAAGGCATCAGGTGCATGGAAATTAATTTCTGCCGCCATCTGCTTCATTGTAAAATCACTGCACATAAATTTTGTCATATCAACTCTTAACCCGTCACAGTGATAATTAATAATCCAATTTAGTGCAGCCCCGATTATGAAATCTCTCACCCTTGGGCTAAACTCATCTTTTTCAAAATTAAATTTATACCCGAAACAGTTATCACCTTCAATATACGGCCCCGTTTTTTGTAATTGTGCAATATCAGGCCCCAGATGATTTGGCACTACATCCATTATCACATTCAAATTAAGGCTGTGAGCATAATCAATCAATGTCTTTAAGTCATCAGGTGTTCCGTATGTATGATTTGGCGCATATTTATCAACTCCGTCATAACCCCAGTTAAATGAATAAGTGTTTTCAACTGGCATTATCTCTATTGCATTAAAATGAAGGTCTTTAGATATTCTTTCAAGTTCAGGTAATGCAGATAAAAAAGTCCCCTCATCCGTAAATGTACCGATATGAAGTTCATAAATTCTTAAACATTCAACGGGCGAGAGCTTATTTGTCTGATTTGATAATCTGCTTATTCTTTTATGATTTTGTCCCTCCATCCAATTACCGTCAGTCCAATTAAATGAAGCATGGTTATACAGTCTTGACCATTTAAAATAAGCATCCTGATACATGGAACACGGGTCTTTAACAGGAATTAATTCATCATTTAAGTCTAAGATATATCTATATCTGTCGCCTTCTTTAACAATGCCTTCCTTTAATACATACTGCCAAATTCCAAGCCCGAAATGTTCCATTGTAAATTTTTGAATGGGTTTACCTTCAGGTTTTACTTCCAAATAAACGGTTTTAACCTCTTTAAATGTAAATATTTTAAATACAATATCCCCGCTGCAGGTAAAATAAGCACCGAAATGATTATGCCAAGAGTCAAATACACAGTCAGTCTTATGATGGTAATTTACAAATATTTTATTATGTTCGTTCATATAACCTCTATTATCAAGTATTCTACAATTTTTTATTTTTGTCTATAATTAGGTTATGAATATATATGACGATTTAACTTATATACAAAATTCATCACTTGCACTGGGTTTTTTTGACGGATTGCATTTGGGGCATAGAGTTGTTCTTAAAAATGCCATTCATGTAGCAAAAGAACATAACAGTGTTTCTACCGTCATTATTTTTAAAGAACATCCGCTTAACTACCTTACGGATGCAAAAATTCCTCAGATTTTAACACTTGATGAAAAACTTGAAATACTTTCTAATCTTGGTATTGATAATACCGTTATTCTCGATTTTGAAAAATATTCCCACATTAAAGCGCAAGATTATATTGAAAATATTTTAATTAAATATTTTTCTCCAATAGCAATAACAACAGGATTTAATCACTCTTTCGGCTTTAACGGTGAAGGAAACGGAAATCTTTTAAAACAAAATAAAGAAAAATATAATTATAAATACTTTGAAGTTCCGCCGTTTGTTGTTAATAATAATATAGTCAGTTGTTCCGTAATAAGAAATTACATACAGCTTGGGAATTTCCCCGACAGCGAAAAACTTTTAGGCTACCGATTTTTTATAAAAGGCACGGTCACTGAAGGTGAACACCTTGCTTCAAAATTAGGATTTCCAAGTGCAAATATTATTTATCCCGAAGATAAAATTAACATCCCGCACGGAGTTTATTTTGTCACTGTTATGATAGATAACAAAAAATATAACGGAATATTAAACTACGGCTTTGCTCCGACTGTTGATAACATAAATAATCTTAAAACAGAAGTTCATATTTTGGGATTTAATCAAAATATATACGGCAAAAATTTAAAAATTTCTTTTATAACAAAAATACGCAATCAAATGAAATTTGAAAATATTGAGAAATTAAAGGCTCAAATAGTAAGAGATATTGCTTTCACGGAAATATACAAATATTATGTTAAAGAAAATTAAAAAATTTTTCATTAACTTTTATATTTTTTTTATGTATTGTAAAATCAATTTATAAAATTTCATAAGGAGATATTATGACAAACATAATTGAAGGAATGTTAACCGTTAAGAATGAAAAGTTTTGTATAGTAATAGCCAGATTTAACGAATTTATAGGTTCAAAACTGTTATCAGGAGCCGTAGATGAATTAATCCGCCACGGAGTTAAAGAAAATAATATAGATATAATCTGGGTACCGGGTGCATTTGAAATCCCTCTGGCTTCAAAAAGAGCTGCATTAAGCGGAAAATATAGCGCAATTATAACACTTGGCGCAGTTATTAAAGGTTCAACTTCTCATTACGATTATGTTTGTGCGGAAGTATCAAAAGGTGTTGCAGCTGTCAGCCTTGAAACATCTATACCCGTTATTTTCGGAGTTTTAACCTGCGATAACATAGAACAGGCAATTGAAAGAGCAGGAACAAAATCAGGAAATAAAGGTGCAGATGCGGCTAAATCAGCTATTGAAATGGCTAATTTATTAACCGTTATCTAAATTATCCTTTTTAATTCAACCTTTACATTATTGTTGTTAAGATTTCCCTTCATCTTAACTCTAAATGCCTGTTCATCTTCAGGCTTTGAGATTACGGAGGGAACTTCTTCTATTTTATCTTTGTATATATCCATGGTTTTTTCGGGTCTGAATACTATCTTAACAATCCAAGAAAGAGGTACAAACAAAATTCTTATACCCTTTTCGGCTGATTTATTATATTTTCCCCATAGTTTTAAGTTAGCATCCTGATCCTTAATATCGTAATCACCTTCAATAAGCAAAGATAAATATTTCTGCTGAGAAGTTAATTTTAAATCTTTCATATCAAAATTATCAATATCAAAACTTCCTTTTATATCGGAGCTTAGTGCTTTTGATTTAGTAATATCTACATTTATAATGTCTGATATTCTTATTTTTATAGGCCGTTTTAATGTTCTTGATTTTTTTATCATAAACTCCGTGCTGCCGAGTTTTAATAAATAACCGTCTTTTATTTCAAAATCCGCATGAGCTTTTATATTGCTTAAATTCGCTTCTGTTTGCGCATGAAATTTAGCCGAGGCAACCCCGTGGATTTCATCAGGCAAATTAAATAACACATCAGCTACAATATCTGAATTTATGTTATTTGCATTAAAATCAACAAAAGCTGAATGATTTGAAAAATTATACTTCCCTTTTGCATTTAACATGCCATCCGCAAATTTAACAGAGGGCATTGAAAATTTAAATACATCATCTTTTAAGCTTCCTGACATTAAAATATCCGTAACAACTATCCTGTTTTTGGATATTTTATTCATTTTAATCTGCCATTTATCTATATCAATTTTTATATCCTGAGCAGAATCAGGGATATCAATATCTTTAGTTTTTAATTTTGATGTTGTCTTTGCAGTATTTACAACCAATTCATCAAGGAAAAAGTCCATATTATAAATATGAATTTTCTTTCTGAAATCATTTTTTGCCGATAAATCCCAATTAAATTCGGAATTATCATAAGTTCCATCGGCTAATATCTTCATAACATTGTCATCAGAGGTAATAACAGCCTTTTTTAAGTAAAAATCTTTATATTTTGAATCAACGACGGTAAAATTTCCCGTTATTCTTTCATCTTTAGCATTATATTTTAAATCACCGTCAAAATAACCGCCCTCAACATATTTACCAAAAGACCCCGTAACAGATACAGGCGCATAACCGTTTGTTTTACAGGTTATATAATTTAACGCAAGATGTCCGTTTTCTTTAAGAAGTAATCCTTCCCCTAAAAGTATATTTGTAATTTCGCTCGAATCAACTATTGAATAATCATAACTTGTTATTTCCAATTTATCGGGAGATTTAACAGTTTTAACAAAAAGTCTTCTGTTGACATTCTCTAAGCCCAAATTAGCATTTTTATAATATAAATCAGAGCCCTGACTTAATTTTAAAAGATAATTGACATTTATAATCCCTTTTTGAACCGTATAATCAACACTTACAACTGCACTCCCCTTTATCCCCGTTTCAGGAATGTATTTATTTGTTATTTTATCAGATAATTGAGCAGTTAGACGACCATTTACTTCTTGATTTTCAGAAGCTAAATTTGTAAGTTCAAACGAAGAATATAATTTTTCACCACCGATTAACCCATAAGAGTCTGATTTTATGGACTTGTTGTCAAAAGTAAAAACAGCATTTTTAAAATTTACGGGAACATTAAACAGCATAGTTTTTGCCGCTAAATTCTTTGCTATACATTCCCCATAAAGCCCACCGTCTTTATATTGTAAATTAACATCAATATTTCCTGAAAAATCGTAAAAGTTTTCAATAAAAACCTTTCCTTTTTTCTTGAGCTTTTGAAAATAAAGCAATGATGATTCTAAATCAGATACAGGTATATTTGTACCTGTTATTTTTAAATCGGATTTTTTGTTTTTATCCGCAATTTTACCATCTAATTCCAATTTTGAATTACCAAACATTATATCGGCTTTTTTTGCAAATAATCCCTTATCATTTATATATAAACTGTCATCAGATACAAAATATACAGGATTTTTAAGTTTTGAAGATATAATTTTCGAGTTAAAATTTAAATTATAATCAGCATTTTTTCTTTTACCTTCCAAATTATTAACTGTAATAAGAAAGTAATCATTATCGGATTTATAATTATTAATTTCTATTTTTTTTACATCAACATTTGGTAGAAGAGATAAATTAATACTATAAGGTTTATTTTTTGATTGCTTACCGGAAAAAATTTTATTCAAAGTTTCGGGCTCAACATAAATATAATCAGAGATAATCTTATTTAATTTTTTACCGAATAAATTAAATAAGATAGCAGTATTATTAAAATTTACCGCATGATTAAGATTATCATCAAGTAATGATAAATGTTCTGCCTTGATTTTAAAAGATAAATTCGGATATGTGGTCAATCTTAAATTATCTATATTAATAAGTAAATTATTATTTTCTTTTATAATTTGTTCTACTTCATCAACAATTTGCGAATTATTAAAGACAGGGGGAAGTAC
>CANQAL010000098.1 GCA_947589255.1 Candidatus Gastranaerophilales bacterium
GCATGCCCGCACGCAGCAATCAGAACCAAAATTGCGAAACCTGAAGACTTAGCAAATAAACCTGCGTCATTTACAACAATCGCAGCAAAACCGGGTGACGGCGAACAATTTAAAGTTCAAGTTTACTGCAAGGATTGCACGGGCTGCGGTGTTTGTATCGATCAATGTTTAGCTAACAAAAATCCCGAAAAACAGGCTTTAACTTGGTCAACAATAGAAAAAGAAGAAGAAGCCTGCGAATTTGTTAACGAAAAATTCTTTGATGAATTACCTGATAACTACTTAGGAAAGAACTCTCCTAAAACAATTAAAGGCGCTATGTTAAGAACTCCTTTATTTGAATTCTCGGGCGCTTGCGCAGGATGCGGAGAAACACCTTATGTTAAATTAGTTTCTCAATTATTCGGCGAAAATATGATTATCGCTAACGCAACAGGATGTTCTTCAATATACTCGGGCACATTCCCGACTATTCCTTATACAAAAACAAAAGAAGGAAGAGGACCTGCTTGGGCAAACTCATTATTTGAAGATAATGCTGAATTTGGTTTCGGTATGAGATTAGCGGTAGACCAAAACAGAGACACTTTAAAAACTTATGTTGAAAAAGTTGTAGCTGATGAAAAAGCACCTGCTGATTTAAAAGAAGCACTTCAAAATGCTATTTCATACTTTGATAACTCAAAGACACCTGAAGCATTAGAAGCTCAAAATAAAGCAAAAGAACTTATTAAAAAGTATGCAGACGCACCATGCCCGAACTTAGCAAAAGTAAGAGAGTTGCAAGACTACTTTACGGATAAATCAATCTGGATTATAGGCGGTGACGGCTGGGCAAACGATATCGGATACGGCGGTATTGACCATGTATTGGCACAAAACAAAAATGTTAATATATTGGTACTTGATACCGAAGTTTATTCAAATACGGGCGGTCAAGCTTCTAAATCAACTCCGACGGGTGCTGTTGCTAAATTTGCTACAGGCGGTAAGAGAACATACAAAAAGAACATGGGCTTAATGAGCATGTCATATGGATACGTTTATGTAGCATCTGTTGCACTTGGTGCCGATAGAGGTCAAACTCTAAAAGCAATTCAGGAAGCTGAAGCTTATAACGGACCTTCAATCATCTTTGCTTATGCTCCTTGTATCGCTCACGGTATCGATATGGCTAAAACTCAAACCGAACAAAAACGTGCGGTTGAAGCAGGTTATTATCCGTTATACAGATATAACCCCGCTAATGAAGTACCGTTCACTTGGGATGCTAAAGATCCTAAAGGCAGCTATCAAGACTTTATCAGAAGCGAGGGAAGATATAAGTCATTACTTAAGACTAACCCTGAAGCTGCTGAAGAACTTTACAGCCAAGCTGAAAAAGATGCTCAAGCAAGAATGGGAGTATTCAAAGCCGTAGGCGAATTGATTAAATAATCAATACAAAGTCAAAAAGATAGAGGGTTTAAAAACCCTCTATTTTTTTATAATTAATTAATCAATTTACATAAAATGTCTTACCCAAATATAAACTGATGATAATGTAAGCGAAATACATACAACAACAACACCGTATTTCATAAATTCCAAGAACTTTATTACGTGACCGTGTTTAGCTGAGTTTTCGGATACAATAACGTTTGCTGCTGCACCTATAATAGTTAAATTACCGCCAAGACAAGCACCTAAAGATAAGCACCACCACATAGGCAGAACAAACTCTCTTCCCTTTTCAACTTCCATAGCTGATATCATAGGAGCCATAGTAGCTGTATAAGGAATATTATCAATAATTCCCGATAAAATACCTGATGCCCATAAAATTACGAATGAAGCAATTTTTTGCGAGCCTGCCGTTACTTTTAACAGCCAATCTGCCATTAATTGTATACCGCCTGCAGCCTCAAATGCTCCGATAATTATAAATAATCCGATAAAAAAGAAGATTGTATTCCATTCAACATCCTTAAACGTATCTTCGGGATTTTCAAACAATAACAATATACTTGCCCCGATAAATGCAATAATGCAGGTTGCAATATGGGTAATATCGTGTGTTATAAAGCCTAAAATAACAAGTGCCAAAACAGTCAGACTTCTTTTAAGTAAAGCATAATCTGTTATTGTTTTTGAATTATCTATATTTTGAATACTATCCATTTTTTCTTGTGTAGTAACCAATTGTTTTTTAAAGCATAAATATAAAAATGCAATGACTACGCACATAATTATAAAACAGATAATTGTTAATTCTGATAAAAAGTCCATAAATGAAAAATTAGCGGCACTGCCGATTATTATGTTTGGCGGGTCACCTATTAAAGTAGCCGTTCCGCCGATGTTTGAAGCAAATATTTCAGCAATTAATAAAGGAACAGAATTTATTCCCAATTGGCTTGCAACAACAAATGTAATAGGCATAATTAATATAACCGTTGTTACGTTATCTAAAAAGGCAGATAAAACTGCAGTAAAGAATGATAAAACAATTAAAACCAATAACGGCTTACCTTTTGTCATCTTTAAAAGTTCAATTGCCAGCCAGTTAAAGACACCGCATCTTGTTGTAATATTAACTATTATCATCATTGAAACAAGTAAAAATATTACATTAAAATCAACAAAATTAATAAAATAATGCGCATTTAAACCTGTTTCAACAGTTTTTTCCTGACTTACAAGCCCTGAAAAAACAACAACCGCAGCACCTAAAAGCGCGATTGTAACTTTAGGAATTTTTTCGAGCGCAATAAAAATATATGCTAAAATTAATATACTTGCAGAAATTGCAATATTATAATTTTGCACAACATCATAAAAATGTTCCATAATATCCTCTCCTAGTGTACATACAAATTGATTTTATCAAAAACATAGAGCAAATTATATAAGTATTACAAAAATTATTCAATCTTGATATCTTGTTTTAAAAATGTTTCAATAAACCCATCCAGATTGCCGTCCATGACGGAATCGACATTACCTACTTCATAATTTGTTCTGTGGTCTTTAACCATTTTATAAGGATGAAATACGTAAGAGCGGATTTGTGAACCGAAATTTATGTCAACATTTTGCCCTTTAAGCTTCATAAGTTTTTCTTCATGCTCGGCTTGCTTTATGGCAAGAAGTTTTGAAGCTAATATTTGCATTGCGGTTTCCTTGTTTTGCAGTTGAGAGCGCTGCTGCTGACATCTTACGACAATACCTGTCGGTTTATGTAATATTCTTACGGCAGTTTCGACCTTATTAACATTTTGACCGCCCGCACCGCCTGAACGCATTGTATCAACAACAATATCTTCAGCGGGTATTTCAATTTTTTTACTGAAATCTTCAATAACAGGGCTAACCTCTAAACTTGCAAAACTTGTCTGTCTTTTTCCGTTTGCATTAAACGGTGAAATTCTAACAAGCCTGTGAACTCCTTTTTCGGCTTTTAAAAGCCCGTATGCATATTTTCCGTATATTTTTATTGTTGCAGATTTAATCCCCGCTTCTTCGCCGTCTGAATGTTCTATTAAATCGGTTTTCCAATGTTTTGATTCCGAGTAGCGCATATACATTCTTAAAAGCATTTGCGCCCAATCCTGCGCATCAGTTCCGCCTGCTCCGGCATTTATAGTTATTATTGCATCGGATTTATCATACTCCCCGCTTAAAGTTGATTCAACTTCCCATATTTCAAGTTCGGATTTTAATGTTTTTATTGTATTTTCCACTTCTTCAAGCAGTGTTTCATCTTTTGTTTCTTCATATAATTCAAATAATGTTTCTATATCACTGGATAAATTTTTCCAGTGTGATATTTTTTCAAGATTATCCTTATCTTCTTTTATTTCTTGCGAAATTTTTGAAGAAACATCAGGGTTTGACCAGATATCGCTCTGCTGAAGTTTTTTTTCATTTTCGATTATTGAGTTTTTCAAAGAGGCAACATCAAATACCTTTAATGCCTTATCAAACATTGTTTTAACGGGATTATAACTCTGTTTAATATCATCATACAGCAATTTGAGTTAACCTTTCTTTTTATCCGTTGCAAATTCTGAATCCAATCTTAAAAATACGGGTTTAATTCTATCTTTTTCGGTTATTTTACCTGATTTAAGACCGCCCCAAACAAGATTTGTATACTTGAAATCCGCATTTTGCGAAAGCTGAGTTAATATATCAGTACAAATATTCGGGCAATACGGATATAAAATAATTGCAATATGCCTCATCGCTTCAAGAACATTATATAAAACCTTTCCCGTTTCAAGCATTTTACCCTCTTTAGCGAGTGACCAGGGAGCTGTTTCCGTAACATATTTATTTACGAAATCAGCAAATGAAACAATTAAATTTGAAGCCTCTGCTATTTCGTATTTATTAAAAGCTTCTATAATTTGAACTTTAGTATTTTCAGCCATGATAGCAATTTTAGAAGTCTTATCGGTTATAAATTCATCCTTTATTTCGCCGTCAAAATACTTAACAAGCATATTTAATGTACGGTTTAAAAGATTACCTATATTATTAGCCAAATCAGCATTAACTTTTTCTTTAAAATCTTCATCGGAATAATTTCCGTCTTTACCGATAAGTGCTGCAGATGCCATATAGTACCTGAATGCATCAGGCTTATCAAGATTAAATGCCATTAAAACATCATGCGGAGCTATTACATTACCTAACGACTTACTCATTTTTGATTGGTCTATTGTAATCCAGCCATGAGCATAAATTGTCTTAGGCAGCTCAAGCCCCAAGGACATTAATATTGCAATCCAATAAATAGAATGAAACTTAATAATGTCTTTACCAATAACATGCACATCAGCAGGCCATAATTTTTTAAATTGCTCATCAGGATTATCAATATCATAACCGATTGCCGTAATATAATTTGAAAGTGCATCAATCCAAACATATATTGTTTGGCTGTCATCACCTTCTACATCTATTCCCCACTGAACGGAAGATTTTGTTCTTGAAACAGAAATATCTTCTATGTTTTCAAGCTGATTTAAAAGTTCATTAACTCTTGATGAAGGCTGAATAAATTCAGGATGAGACTTAATATATTCTGCAATTTTATCTTTATATTTGGTTAATTTAAAGAAGTAATTTTCTTCCGTAATTTCTTCGGGCTTTTTTAAGTGGTCGGGGCAGAGCCCATCTTCCGTTAAATCTTTTGGACTTAAAAATGATTCACAGCCCGAGCAGTATAAACCAGTATAAGAATGCTTATAAATATCCCCGTTTTCAAGAAGCTTTGAAAAGATCTTTTTTACTGTTTTTGTATGCTGTTCATCAGTTGTTCTTATAATTTTATCGTAGCTGATTTCAAGCTCTTTCCAAGCAGTTTCAAATTTTGAAAAATTTTCATCACACAATTCTTTTGCCGTAATACCTCTTGAAGCTGCGGTTTTTTGAATTTTAATTCCGTGTTCATCAGTACCGGTCAACATAAAAGCATTATCTGTCAGCTGTCTTTTATGTCTGATAATTACATCCGATAATATTTTTTCGTATGCGTGACCTATATGAGGTGCGCCGTTTACATAATCTATTGCCGTTGTAAGATAAAATTTTTCCTGCATTTAAATTCACCTTTTAAAAATATGATAAAATAAATCTATCACAAATATATTATGAAAAAAAGGGATAACTATGACGAGCAGATTAAACAACAGAAACAATAATGAATTAAGGAATATAAAAATAACAAAGGATTATACAAAACATGCTTTAGGCTCGGTATTAATTGAGTTTGGAGATACTAAAGTCATTGTAACCGCCTCAATAGAAGAAGGCAAACCAAAATGGATGGATAAAGAAGATAAAAGAGGCTGGGTAACAGCTGAATATTCACTATTGCCATCCGCTACACATACAAGATGCCAGCGGGAAAGAACAAAAATTTCAGGCAGAACACAAGAAATTCAACGATTAATAGGAAGAAGTCTGAGGTCATGTGTAGATTTGGAAAAATTAGGTGATAGAACAGTAACCATTGATGCAGATGTTATTCAAGCAGATGGCGGAACAAGATGTGCATCAATATGCGGAGGATTTATTGCTATGAATACAGCATTTAATAAGCTTATTGAACAAGGAATGTTAAATGATAATCCGATTATTGAACCGATTGGTGCTGTATCCGTAGGACTTATTGACGGCGAAATTAAACTTGATTTAGACTACTCGGAAGACTCTCACGCACAGGTTGATTCAAACGTTGTTATGACAAAATCAGGTAAAATTATTGAATTTCAAACAACAGCTGAAGGCGCACCTTTTGAAAAATCTCAGCTGGATGAAATTTATAATATTGCAAACACCGCAATTAAAAAAATAATTTCTTTATATTAAAAACATTATTTTAAATGATAAACTCCTCATGTAAGACAGCTAGAGTTTCGCTTTCTCATACAGCTAACGCGTTTTGTAAGGCTCAGTATAAAATTTACAGAAAGTAAGTTAAAAAAATTGCAAACCGAGGTAATATAAAAATATCAGTTGAAAAAATTTTACTTTTAACGGTGATATAAAAAACTAAATAAATCTTTACATATTATAAAAAATGATTATAATGAAAGACATAAAAAAAGTTAGTCTGGCAGTATGGTTATTTTATATTATTTTTTACTTGTAACTTAAAATAGTTGAGGATGAGTATGAATAAAATTAAATCTGTAATTCCCCCCCCCGCGGCGAAAATCAAAATATAAAAAATTCTGTTAATTTTGCTTTAAATGTTTTGACCGCTGCATCAATTATATCGTGTTTAACTCTGCCTCAATTTCAAGCAAATGCCGAAGATATTGATACTTATTTAAAAAAATCCGA
>CANQAL010000099.1 GCA_947589255.1 Candidatus Gastranaerophilales bacterium
GGATTGAAATTATGTGATACGTACCGTATAATATTAATATATGTTATTAAGTTTGGAGAACCAATATGACTGATTATATAGAACTTACAACTGTTGGTGAAATGCTCAAAACTGAATTTATTGAACCCTTTAATCTCTCTCAGAATGCTTTAGCAAATGCAATATTTGTTCCGCCTAACAGAATTCATCAAATTATAAAAGGTCAAAGGAGAATTACTGCTGATACCGACCTCAGACTTACCACATATTTTGGGCTTTCGCAAGGTTACTTTTTAAGGTATCAAGAGGACTATGAACTAAGAATAGCAAGACGTGAAATAGCTGAAGATATCAGTAAAATTCGCCCGATTAAAGCTATGAGCTGATGTTTCTTTTTCCGTAGAAAAAGAAACCAAAAAGACTTTCAGTCATTGGCTTAAATTTTTTTTACTAAGATATATGTATTCTCTATCAGTTTTTTTCTGCAAAAGAAACCAAAAAACTTTTATTCTTTAACTAACAAACTTACTTTGACTGATAATGCATCTGCGATTAAAAATATTTTAGAGGTGGTAATCCCCATTGCTTCGCCTTTTTCTATTTTTTTTAAATATTTTTCCCTTATGCCGGTTTTTTCTGACATTTCTTTAATTGATATATTTTTGCTTAGCCTTATCTTTTGCACATTATTACCTAAGTTTTTAATTAATCTTATTGTTTCAACATCATAATTTTTTTTCATAAACTCTCCAATTAATACCCAATATATTAGTTTTAAAACTATTATATTTTGTTGAATATAGTGTATAATCAGACTAATATATCATTATGAGCAATATAAATATTAATGAAAAACTTGGAATAAAAATCAGATTTTTGCGAATAAAAATGAAGCTTTCGCAAGAGCAATTTGCTGAGTTGGCGGGGTTGAGCAAAAATTCAATAGGTATGATTGAAAGGGGACAAAGCAAACCTGGCATTGAAACATTGGAAAAAATCGCCAATGCGCTCAACATTGAACTCAAAGAGCTTGTCGATGTCTCTAAAATTAATTTGTAATCACACTTTTTTCTTAAATTATCTGCTTTCATAAAATTCTCCTTTTTTACAAGTTTACTTGTAATATTCAAAGTATAATTTATTCAATTTCTCTTGTCAATATCATAGTATAGTTGTATTATGACAAGTTTAACTACAAACGAAAAAATCGGAATAAAGATTAGAATTTTAAGAAACAAATTAAACATGTCTCAAGAAAAACTTGGGGAATTGGCAGGTTTAAGCACAAATTCTATAAGTACAATAGAAAGAGGGCAAAGCAAACCCTCTATTGACACATTGGAAAAAATCGCAAATGCCATCAATATCGAACTAAAAGAACTGGTCGATGTTTCTAAAATCGATTTATAGTTTAGTCTTCGGCAAAAAGCATATATCCGGAATTTGTATAACTTGTAGGTTTAATTTTTCCGATTTCTACCCAATATCTTATTGTAGAGACAGGTAATCCTTTGTATTTTGCATATTTTGATATTGTTAATAATTTGGATTTTATTTCTGTTTCTTTCGGTTCAAGCATATTTATTATAATTTTAAACGAACGGTTTAAAAGTTTGACCATAAATTTTATATATGTTTCTTCATCATTCTTTAATTGATAATTTTCTATAACAGATAAGTATTTTTTTCTGTCTGTTGGTCTTATTATAATCGGAGCATAATTATATTTTAATAACAGCAAATTCATTAAAAGTCTTGCACATCTTCCATTACCATCTGTAAACGGGTGTATTGATACAAATTTTAAATGTGCCATAATTGCACTATCCGGTTCATTATCAATATTTTTTTCTAACCATTTAAAAAATTCACTCATTAATTGAGGCACTTTCATCGGATTAGGCATTATTACATTTGAACCAGATATTCTTACGGGGCAGTTTCTGTAAAATCCTGCATTATTATCATCCAGTCCCGTTAAAATTATTTTGTGTATTTCAAGTATTACTTTTTCATTGATAGCCGCACCTGTATCAATCAATTCTATAATTTTACTAAATGCCTTTGAATGATTTACTGCTTCTATATAATTTTTTAAAGGTTTTGAAGATGATGTAAGATTTTCTTCAATCACCAACTGTGTTTCTTTTCTTGTCAGAGTGTTACCTTCAATAGCATTAGATGTATAAGCAAGTTCTGTTTTAAGCCATTTAATAAGTTCTGTTTTATTATTTTTATTATTTAACAGTTTACTTAATTTTTGTTTGTTTTCTTCTATTTGCGACAGTATTTTATTCATATTAATTTCACTTTATAGTTTAAATATTTTAAAAGTATAAAGTATAATGTTGTTTTAGTCAAGTGATATTTTCCTTTTCAAATTGTTAATTAAATGTTAAAAAAATCAAGATTTACCAAAAATAGAATTATAACGTAAGTGTTGAGAGTAAATAGTTAAGTTTGAAAGGAGCAGATTATGAAATTTTTAGTTAGAAAAGCACCTGATAATTTCATCAGAACAATAAATGACGAAATCAGTTCTTTATTAAACAGACATTTTGACACGTATTTTCCGCAAAATATGTATTTTGAAGATTCGGAAAAACTTTCAATGCCTATAGAAGTTGCGGACAAAGGAAACGGTTTTGAAATCAAAGCTGAACTCCCCGGGATTAAAAAAGAAGATTTAGATATTGATATTGAAAATGATTATTTGAATATCAAAGCTAAAAAAGTTGATGAAACAAGCGAGGAAGACAAAAATTATAAGCATTCGGAATTTAGCTACGGCGAGTTTTCAAGATATATTCAGCTTCCTGAAGATATTGATGTTGATAAAACCGAAGCAAAACTTGAACACGGTATTTTAACAATCAATGCACCAAAAATGCATAAAGAAAAAGAACAAGTAAGAAAATTACATGTTAATTAACTAAGTATTGATAGTCCGCCTTCATTTTGAAGGCGGACTTTTTATATAGTTATATTTTTATTTAAAAGTTCTTTATCATTAGAATTTTGACTGACTTTTACCGCAGTTATTGAAAATCCGAAAGTATTTATTCCGTCAGGAGCGGAATTGTATAAAAATTTCCCGCCGTTAAGCTTTAAAAGCGAGTTTGATAAATATAATCCCAGTCCCGTAGATAGGCTGTCAGAAGTTTGATTAAATACTTCATTTTTATCTAAAATACACTTTAATAGGGATTCTGATACATAATGTCCTTTATTTTTTACTAAAAAAATCAATTTATCTTCTTCAATATCAATACTGATTTCAATTAATGAATTTTCTAATCCGTGAGTTACCGCATTTGTAATAATATTTGAGATTATCCGTTTAATATGCATTTTATCCGCTTTTACGGTTATCTCATTATAATTATCATTAATATTAAATTTATGGTGTCTTGTGTTAAATAAAAGTTTATTTTCATTGAAAACTTCCTTTAACAACGACTGAAAACTAAATTCCGAAAAATTAACGGCTGTCATTTTGTTATCAAATTTATACAGCCACAGCAGATTTACAAGCATATCAAGCATATTATGGCAGGAATTTAATAAATCATTCAGATAGGAAACTTGCATATCCGTAAGTTTGCCAAAATTACCTTTTAATAATAATTCAATCGCTGTTATATGCGCTATTGCGGGATTTTTTAAATCATGTGTTATTGAGGCAATTATTTTATGATTTATATTTTCCGTATTATTTTTCGACTTAGTAAAAATAAAATAAATCCCGATTAAATAAACTGCAAAAACTGCAATACTAACTAAAATGTTTTTTTGATAAATCAAAATATATATGTTTAATACAGTCAGTAAAATAAATATAACTTTATTCTTCATATTTTAATTAAAATCTCCGATTAAAATTAAAAATAATACAATATAAACTAAGTTTCTATAAGCCACGTGGCTAATAAAAAAATTAATATCAAACTTTTCTTAACAAAACCCGCAAAAAATTTTTTCTTCATGCGATACTATAAATAAGTTCACAATAAGTAAAAGGAAAAATCTTTGAAAATACCTGCAGTATCATTCGGCAAAGTAGTTGCAGTTTCCGGTAAACCATCAAGAATAAAATCTTTAAATGCCTGCTTAAAACCTTTTATTGAAAAAGAAAGAGTAAAAGTAATAGATATTACTGATAATTATATTAATGCTTCATCAGACGGTAAAATGGCTAAAGCAGCTCAAAAAGGCAATACTATTGAAGCCGTTATAAGCGGGAAAGACGTCAGAAGATTTAAAAACAAAGTCCCCGGCTGGGAAACATTAGATAGAGCACTATCGCATTTAAGCGAATATCATGATATAAATAAAGTACCTAAAAGTACTATTATGAATACAATTTATAAAAGTCAGGAGTTATTTTTATGATTAAGGAAGTTTTAAAAGAATTTAAAGATTTCGCAGTAAAAGGCAATGTTATTGACATGGCAGTCGGTATAATTATTGGAGGAGCTTTCTCTCCTATCGTATCATCTTTGGTTAACGATATTATTATGCCGCCTATAGGTTATATCTTAGGAAATGTTGATTTTTCTAATCTGTATTTCTCAATTACTCCTTCTCAAGAGCATTTTGCAACCCTTGAAGAAGCTAAAGCCGCAGGCATGGTTACAGTTAATTACGGTGTTTTTATTAACACTTTAATAAGCTTTTTAATTGTGGCATTTGCTGTTTTCCTTTTAGTTAAATTTATTAATAAATTAAAGGCTGAAAAGAAAGAAGAAGCTTGTGAAACTGTTGAAGCAGAAACTAAAGAATGTCCGTTTTGCTGTTCTACAATTAATATAAAAGCTAAAAAATGTCCTTATTGCGGTTCTGAACTTCAATAACTTTTTTAGTAGCAAATTTTTTAAAAATTTGTTTTTATATTATTATGGACGAAAAAAATTTATTACATTTAGATATTAAACAAAATAAATCGGAAAGTCCCGAAAAAATTAATAAAAAAGGACTTTTACAGACTAATCCGATTTTACGGCAAATGTTTTTTGAAAATTTAAATAATAAAAAAAATAAATTTAGTTTAAAAGATTTGTTTAGGTAAAAAAATTTTCTGTATATAGTAAAATTAACTTATGTACAGAAAATTTTTTATAGATTTATACACAAAAAATAATTTTCCTTTTGATGAAGCAAAATCCGAAGTGGATTTAATTTTGGATATACTTTTTAATTACGGATATAAAGATTTTGTCTTAGGGAAAAAACTTGAAGATTGGCAATCAGCTAAGGTTGAAAGGGTTGTAAAAGAACGCATATCAACTCATAGACCTATTCAGCAGATTTTAGGTCAGGCATATTTTTACGGCAGAAAATTTTTCGTCAATGAAAATACATTAATCCCAAGGCCCGAGACTGAACTTCTTGTTAAAAAAGCTTTAGATTTATGTAAAGATAGCGAAAATGTTTCTGTTTTAGATATTGGAACGGGGACAGGGTGTATTCCGATTACTCTTGCAATGGAAAATAAAAATATAACGGCAGACTCGGTCGATATATCAACAGGCGCAATAGAAATTGCAGAAAAAAATGCTCTTTTTCATAATGTTTATGAACGAGTTCATTTTTATAAGTCTGATTTATTTGAACGGGTTGAGAAAAGATATAATATAATCACTTCAAATCCGCCGTATATCCCACTGAAAGATAAAGAAAATCTTCAAAATGAAGTAAAAAATTATGATCCTGCGCTTGCTCTTTTTACAAAAGATGAGCAGGGCATAGAATTTTATGAAAAAATCTTGGATAAATCGGAAGATTACCTGCTTGAAGGCGGATATATCGTATTTGAACTCGGGATAAATCAAGCGGAACTTGTACAAGAAATGATGAAAAAACTTGAATATAAAAATATCGAGATAATAAAGGATTATAACTCAATAGCAAGAGTGATTTCAGCGAAAAAATAATTTTGATTTTTAAATTATTATTGTATAATTAATTTGTTAGTTTATGAAAAAGAAAGAGGTAGAATATGGCAAAATTTGTATGCAGTGTTTGCGGTTATACAGTAGAAGGTGATAAAGCACCTGAAAAATGTCCTATGTGCGGAGTAAGCAGTGATAAATTTAATAAAATAGATGATACAAAAGGCTTAAGCTGGGTAACAGAACATGTTATCGGAGTTGCACAAGGTGTAGATGCTCAAGTACTTCAAGGCTTAAAAGATCACTTTGCAGGCGAATGTACGGAAGTCGGCATGTACCTTGCAATGAGCAGACAAGCTGAAAGAGAAGGATATCCTGAAGTAGCTGAAGCATACAAAAGATATGCGTTTGAAGAAGCAGAACATGCCGCAAAATTCGCTGAACTTTTAGGCGAAGTTGTAACACCTTCTACAAAGAAAAATCTTGAAATGAGAGCAGAAGCAGAAGCAGGCGCTTGCGCTGCTAAAATGGAAATCGCTAAAAGAGCTAAAGAATTAGGATATGACGCAATCCACGATACAGTTCACGAAATGGCAAAAGATGAAGCTCGCCACGGTCAAGGTTTCCAAGGTCTTTTAAAAAGATTATTTTAATTGATTTTTTAAAAAGCGGGAAGATAAATCTTTCCGCTTTTTAATACTTGACTAAAAAAATTTAGCAAGTAATATAATAAATGCTGAGGGCATTTAGCTCAGTTGCCCTGAGAGGCGGAGCCTCTCAAAACAACAAATTACCGCCGACCGCGGGAGGCGCGGGGGAGGGTAAAAATAAAAGGGCAGGATGAGTAAAAGTCTGAAGCAAGAAAACAAGGGCGTTTAGCTCAGTTGGTAGAGCGCCTCCCTTACAAGGAGGATGTCAGGAGTTCAAGTCTCTTAACGCCCAC
>CANQAL010000100.1 GCA_947589255.1 Candidatus Gastranaerophilales bacterium
TTTTACCGTATCTATAGACCTTACCGCAGCTATAGCTGCATTCGTTTTTTTTGCCTTTTCAAGACAATTAATTACAATTTCTTTTGTAACAAAAGGTCTTGCACCATCGTGAATAATTACATAATCAGGATTATCACAAGCCTTAAGTCCGTTAAATACAGACTGCTGACGAGTATTTCCGCCTTCCGTTATTTTTATTTTTTTATAATCCGCAAATAATTCTTTTAATTGGGGAATAATAGATTTATTACTTGAAATTACTATTTCTCTGACAAAATCCAGAGATGAAAATAAATCCGCACTATAAACAATAACGGGTTTATGATTAATTTCATACAAGAGTTTATTTTTTCCCTGAAATCTTGTTGAACTGCCTCCTGCCGTAATAATAACATCAATCATAATTTATCCTTTAAAAGTGGTTATATGTATATTTTTCAAAAATCTCTTGTGTGATTTTTTCGGTTTTATCCCCGTCTTTAACCATAACACAAGGGGTAACATCTTTATTCAAAACTCTTCCTATGGGTTTGAACAGATTTTCATCAAGATTTAAATATGTATTTTCAGGGACAACAACTATTAATTCATAATCTTCTCCGCCCCATTTAACAAAATTTTTATAATCAAGCTCATTACGTGAAGCAAAATCAATTACTCTTTTATCAACATTTACTTTATTAATGTCAATTTCAACAGAATGACGGCTTGCTAATGCTATTTTATATAAAGCATCAATTAACCCGTCAGATGTATCCATAACTGCAATATCGGAATTAATAACATCAGCAAGGATTAACCCCTCTTTTACTCGAGCTTTTGGATTAATTTGTGCATTTATTAAATAATCATCAGCATATAAAAAGTTTTGCAGCGCATATAATCCGATAGAACTTGCTCCAAATGAGCCTGTAGCTAAAATATAATCACCTTTTTTAGCATTTCTTCTGGATGAAACATACTTTGAAACTTTTTTTCCTATTGCGCAGACGGAAATTATAATTTTATCACTTCCCGTAATATCTCCACCCGAAACTTTAACATTATATTCATTGCATACATCATTAATGCCTCTATATAATTCGCTTACAAAAGAATTTTTTATCATTTTGGGCAAAGATAAAGAAACTGAAATATATAAAGGTTTTGAAAGAGAAGCAGCCAGATCGCTTAAATTTACATTAACCGCTTTTCTTCCGAGATTATATGGTGAAGTCGTATACATCGAGAAATGAACATCTTCCACTAAAGTATCCTGAGTAATAAAAATTCCCAAATCTTTTAAATAAGCACAGTCATCACCTAATAAAGAAGAATTATTAAGAGTATTTTCAACAATATTAATAAAATCTAATTCTTTCATAAAGAAATTGTAACCGAAAAATTTAAATATGTTAAATATAATTAAAAATTATTTAAAAAAAGACTTTAGCATGTACAATAAATAATGGAATTTTGGGACAATAATCAGCGAGGCATTAATGATAGAATTAAACTATCGCAATATAAAAGAAGAAGTTATCGGAAGCGAAAACGGGCTTAATATTGAAAAAGAATTTGAAGAATACAATGAAACAATCCATAAAATAATAACAGATTTAAATTCAAATAAAGATAAACCGGGACAAAAGCTCCAATGGATGAATTTAGGGTATAACGAAGAAACAATCTGGTACGTTAAAGAATATGCAGCAATGGTTGAAAACCGTTTTGATAATGTATTAATTATCGGAATGGGAGGAAGCGCGCTTGGCGGGAAAGCTGTTTGCGAAGCAATACTGCCTCCTTACTGGAACTTTCTTACAAAAGAGCAGAGAAATAATTATCCGAGAATATTTTTCCTTGATAACATAGACCCCGACCAAATGAATTCATTATTAAAAATTTTGGATTTAAAGAAAACTTTAGTAAATGTCATAACAAAATCAGGCTCAACAGCAGAAGTTATGGCACAATATATGGTTTTAAAAGACCTTATGGAAAAAGAATTAGGCGATGACTACAGAAAAAATGTTATCGCTACAACAGATAAAAATATCGGTATTTTAAAACAGCTTTCAGACCAGGAAGGGTATAAAACCTTTTATATTCCTGATGACGTAGAAGGCAGATTTTCCGTATTTTCAGCTGTCGGATTACTCCCTTTTGCACTTGTCGGAATTGATATAGAAGAACTCACACAAGGTGTTAAAGATATGGATTTAGCACTTAAAAATACGGATATAAACTATAATATAGCCGCACAAAACGCATTAATTCATTACCTGCTTGAGCAGAAAAAAGGGAAAAATATTTCCGTTATGATGCCATATTCAAACAGACTAAGGTATGTTGCAGATTGGTACTGCCAATTATGGGCAGAATCACTGGGTAAAGAAAAAGACAAAAATAATAACATAGTAAATATAGGACAAACCCCCGTAAAAGCCCTCGGAGTAACAGACCAGCACTCACAAATTCAGCTTTATAATGAAGGACCTAATGATAAAATAATAAATTTCTTAAGAGTGAAAGAATTTGATACAAATCTGGAAATTCCCAATATATTTGAATATACAGGGATAAGTTACCTCGGCGGAAAGTCAATGAATCAATTATTTAATGCGGAAGCAGATTCAACAATGGCTTCATTAATTGACTACAACAGACCAAATGTTACAATAACTATTCCAAAGATAACACCATACTATTTAGGCCAGCTTTTATATATGCTTGAAGTACAAACCGCAATCACGGGAGCTTTGTATAACATAGATGCCTTTAACCAGCCCGGTGTGGAACAGTCAAAAAATTATACCTATGCTCTAATGGGCAGAGTAGGTTACGAAGACAGCGCCAATGAATTGAAGGAAAAATTATTAATTTAAAATGGAAAGATTAATAGCTCAAGTACAAGGATATGATATTGATTTAATGACATTTGATGATGCCGTAAATTATGTTACGGATAACATTTCAAATAAACAAGGAATGCATATTATTACAATAAACCCTGAAATGATAGAGTTAGCGAATAAAAATAAATGTTTTAAGGAAATACTAAAAGAAGCTGATTTAGTAGTTCCTGACGGAGTTGGAATAACTATAGCTTTAAAATTAAAAAATATAGAGCAAGAACAAATTCCCGGTATTGATTTAGCTGTGGAATTAATAAAAAATTGTGCGATAACAGGTGATAAAATAGCACTTATAGGTGCAAAAGAAAAAATATTACAAAAAGCAGCAGAAAATATAGAAAAAGAATTTATAAAATTAAATATTTGTTATAAACACAACGGATACTTTACAACAGAAAAAGAAAAAGAAATAATTAATAATCTTACGGAGAAGTCACCCTCTCTTGTACTCGTTGCACTAGGTGCGCCAAAACAGGAAATATTTATAAATAAGTGCAGAGAAACGTTACCTTATACGGTATTTATAGGAGTAGGCGGAGCCTTTGACGTATGGGCAGGAGAAGTGGAAAGAGCACCTGAAATATACAGAAACTTAGGACTTGAATGGTTATATAGGACAATAAAACAACCGGAAAGATTTAAAAGAATTTATAAAACTTTGCCGATATTTCTATTTAAAGCTATAATAGAAGCAATAAGGAATAAGTGTCTAAAGGGGAATAAATGATAAATCAGCTTTCAAGCTCAGAAACGGAAGAATTAAAAACGGTCTCAAAAAAAATACGAAAAGAAATACTAATGATGATACACAATGCTCAATCGGGACACCCTGGAGGCTCATTATCATCTGTTGATATATTAACGGTACTTTTTACAAAATGTATGAAACATTACCCCGATTGCGAAAAAAATGCCGATTATAAAAACAGGGACAGATTTGTTTTATCAAAAGGACATGCTTCCGCAGCACTATATGCAATAATGGCTCATTGCGGATACTTTAAAGAAGAAGAATTATTGACATTTAGAAAGCTTGGAACAAAACTACAAGGACATCCCTGTTCAAATGCACTAAAAGGAATAGAAGTTTCAACAGGCTCACTGGGGCAAGGCTTATCTATCGCCTGCGGAATGGCTTTAGGTTTAAAACTCGATAATATAGACAGTAAAGTATATGTTTATCTGGGTGATGGCGAAACACAGGAAGGAAGTGTATGGGAAGCCGTTATGAATGCCTCTCATAATAACTTAAATAACCTTATTGCTTTTGTAGACAGAAATAAATTGCAAATAGACGGCTCAACGGAAACGGTAAAATCAATAGGCGACCTTACACTTAAATTTAAAGCTTTCGGATGGAATACAATAGAAATAGACGGACATAACTACAATCAAATATATAGTGCAATAGAAAAAGCCAAAAAAAGCGATAAGCCGATTGTAATAATTGCTAATACAATTAAAGGTAAAGGGGTATCATTTATGGAAAATAATCCTTCATGGCACGGAAAAGCCCCTAATGACGAACAGCTAAAGCAAGCACTTGAAGAGCTTAAATAGGTGATTTTATGGAAAGAGAATGTAAATCTGTAAGAAGCGCATACGGAAAGACCCTTGTTGAACTTGGAAAAATAAATCCGAATATTGTTGTATTGGATGCGGATTTATCATGTTCAACACAAACACAAATGTTTGCAAAAGAATTTCCCGAAAGATTTTTTGATATGGGGATAGCGGAACAGGATATGATGACAACGGCAGCAGGGCTTGCCTGCATGGGGAAAATTCCTTTTGTATCAACATTTGCCATGTTTGCAACAGGAAGGGCTTGGGAACAAATAAGAAACACAATCTGCTATTCTAATCTAAATGTAAAAATAGCTGCAACCCATGGAGGTATTACCGTCGGAGAAGACGGCGCCAGCCATCAAGCACTTGAAGACATTGCATTAATGCGAAATATTCCGAATATGACCGTTATTGTTCCTGCGGATGAAACTGAAACAATAGAAGCGGTTAAATATGCAGCCGAACATTTTGGACCTTTTTATATCAGAATAGCAAGAACCAATTTGCCAGATGTTTATGATACTTCATATAAATTCAATATTTCAAAAGCCTTGATAATGCAGGAGGGAACCGATATTACTCTTATTTCAAACGGAGAAACATTGGTTGAAACTCTTGATTGTGCTAAAATGTTAAAGGATAAAGGGATAAGTGCAGAAGTAGTAAGCATACCCGTTGTTAAGCCGATTGATAAAGAAACAATTATAAACTCTGCAAAAAAAACAAACAGGGTTATAACAATTGAAAATCATTCAATAATTGGTGCATTAGGAAGCAGTGTCTGCGAAGTATTAAGCGAAAATTATCCCGTAAAAGTTACCAGAATAGGAATTAATGATGAATTCGGCCAGAGCGGGAAAGCAAAAGAATTAATGAACTATTACGGACTTACAAGCCAAAAACTTACTGACAAAATCATAGGATTAATTAAATGATACAACTTAGAAACGTTTATAAAAAATATAAAGACACATATGCACTTCAAAATATAAATCTTGATATAATGTCAAGCGAATTTGTTTTTTTAACGGGCCCCTCGGGAGCCGGTAAGTCAACATTAATGAAGCTCTTATACAGAGAAGAAATCCCGACATCCGGCACAGTGATGATAGGGAATATAAATATAGCTAAACTTCCCAATGACAGAGTTCCAAATATCAGAAGATGTATGGGAATTGTTTTTCAGGATTACAAGCTTCTTCCTAATATAAGTGTATATGATAATATTGCATATGTAATAAGAACACTCGGAATGAGAACAAAAGAAATCCAAGAAAGAGTAACGGGGGCTCTAAAAGTTGTAGGGCTTTTAAACAAGATGAATGCAAAACCTACGGAATTATCAGGCGGAGAACAGCAAAGGGTAAGTATTGCAAGAGCTATAGTAAACGGTCCGCCATTGTTAATTGCAGATGAACCGACAGGAAACTTAGATCCAAAAACATCACTTGAAATTATGCAGATTTTGGAACAAATTAATGAAAAAGGTATAACCGTAATTGTATCTACTCATGACAGAGATATTGTTAATTACTTTAGAAAAAGGGTAATAACAATGGAGCAAGGTCAAATTATCAGAGATGTTCAGGCAGGTACTTATGAGTAAAAAAAGAATATTAAAAGAAACAGTAAAAAAACACATACCGCAAAGACATTTATCTTCATTAAGAATAATGTACAGAATAGCGATGGAAACAATCTATGGAATAAAAAGAACAGGATTAATTAATATAGCAATAATAGCAGCAATGGCAGCGATATTAACAATATTTGGTTCATTATTCAGAACGAGTTTTTCACTAAGTTCTTTTGTAGATAAACTCGGAAACGAATTTGAAATATCTGTATACTTAAAAAATAATGTAGATCCTGTCTATATGTCATCAAGAATAAAAGAAATAGAACACGTAAAAAACATTTCAATAATAACAAAAGAAGAAGCTTGGGTTCAGATGAACAGAGAAATTGATGTATCGGGGCTTGAAAATCCACTGCCTGATACTCTTCATGTTACGGTAGATGACCCTAAAAATATAGTAACTGTTTGTGAGCAATTAAAACAGGTTTCCGGAATACAAGATATGTCATATGCTCAAGATAT
>CANQAL010000101.1 GCA_947589255.1 Candidatus Gastranaerophilales bacterium
TCGATTTCATTTTTATAAAAATCCGTATAATTTTGAGATTTAGCATTCTTTATTGCATATAAATCAGGGTTATAAGTTTGAAATATAACTTTTCCTTCGTATTCACCTCTGCCCGCTCTGCCTGCAACCTGCATTAAAAGCTGGAAACCTCTTTCGCTTGCCCTGTAATCGGGGAGATTAAAACTTACATCCGTATCAATAACCCCCACTAATGTTACTTTCTTATTATCAAGCCCCTTTGCTATCATTTGGGTGCCGATTAAAATATCCGTTTCCCCTTTTTGAAATCTGTCTAATATCTCAATGTATTTTGATTTTGAATTAAGTACATCAGAGTCAATTCTTTCAATTACCGCTTCAGGAAATAATTTTTTTGCTATGCTTTCAACTTTTTGAGTACCTGTTCCGAATTTGGACAGCTCCGGTGAACCGCAAGCGGGGCATAATTCGGGCATGCTAATTGATGAATTGCACCAGTGGCATTTTAAACTGTTATCATTTGCGTGATAAACCATCGGAATATCACAGTTTGGGCATTTAATAATTTCTCCGCAAGTTTTGCATTGTACGGTTGTATTATAACCGCGCCTATTCATTAACAGTATTGTTTGATTTTTATTTTCTAAATTTTCTTTTATCGCATTTACAAGGGTATTTGAAAATGTTGTTCTGGCTTCTCGGTAAAATTCTTCCCTCATATCTACAAGAGTAACCTTTGCCAAGTTTACATTATTATACCTTTTTTCAAGGTTAAACAGATTAAAAGATAGAAATGCTCTGTAATATGAACTTATATCGGGAGTTGCACTGCCCTTTATAAGCAATGCCGAGTGTATTTCGCTGATTTTTTCCGCTGCCGTTCTTGCGTCATATCTTGGGGCAGGCGAGGTCTGCTTATATGAATTTTCGTGCTCTTCATCTATTATTATTAATCCTATATTTTTCAAAGGAGCAAATATTGATGACCTTGCACCGATTATAATGCGGATTTTGTTATCTCTTAATTTATTCCATACATCAAATTTTTCGCCTTCCGATATACTGCTATGCCATATAGCTATTGTTTCAGGGTCAAAACGGCGGATTAATCTTAATGTTAATTGTGAGGCAAGCGCTATTTCAGGCGCTAAAAAAAGTATATTTCTGCCTTCATCAAGTGTTTTTTGGATTAACCTAAAATATATTTCCGTTTTTCCTGAACCTGTTATTCCGTTTATTAATATCGGTTCTTTTTGCCCGTTTTCCGTTTTTTTTAAAATTCCGTCATATACTTTCTGCTGTTCCTCGGTTAAGGGCGGAAATTCATCTTTTTCCGTATTCTTAAAAACTGCTAAAGGATTACGGTATATCTGTTTTTCTGTTATTTCTATATATCCTAATTCTTTTAATTTTAAAATTGTTGGTCTTGTTGTTTTTGCTTCTTTTTCAAAATTTATAAGAGGATATTCCTTATTTTTTTCAAGAAATTCTAATATTTCTTTTTGTCTGCCCGATGAACCCTCTTTTGTTTTAAATATTATATATTTTTCAGTTTTTTCCTTTATTTTTTTTCCCGAGTTTTCTTTTAAAAATTTCATTGGTATGGCTGCTTGTATTACGGCATTTATATCACAGCAATAGTAATTACTTATCCAATCAAGAAATTTTAAGTATTCAAGGCTGAATATAGCGCGCCTGTCTATAATTTTTATTATTTCTTTTGCTTTTATACCTTTTTCAAGATAATCTGAAAAACCTACAATAAATGCAATAATATTACTTCTGCGATTTCCGAACGGGACAGAAACCGCCTGCCCTATTTTGATTTTTTCTTTCATATGTTCCGGGATAAGATATGAAAATGTTCTTGTACCGAGATTTTTTACATCGACAAGACAGAGAGCATATTTAAGTTTAGACCCTTTTTCTAAAGTGCTGTTTATTTCGTCCATTCTCTCACCCGTTATTTTATTATAGCATTATTCGTTAATTATTTAATGTATTTTTCTGCAAACATAGGAGTAAATACTTCCCAAGCTTTTGCATTCGGATGCCAGTCCACTATATCTTCTTTTAATTTATAATTTTTATCAAACAAAAAGCCTGTTATATCTTTAGAATGGACTATTGTCATATCCGTTTCATTATTTAATTCGTCCCATATTTTAGAGTTTTGTATATCAGTATCATATTTTATTTTTAAATTATCATATAATTTGGCAATTTTTTGGTCATATAAAATTATTATTATCTTTGCATTAGGACTGTATTTTTTTATTTCATTATGCATTACCATCATTATATATTTTAAATATTGTTCGCTGTTTTTTAAAAATTTATTATAATATTCTGTATTTTTACCATCCGCCATAGATATTTTCTTTATTTGATATATTGACCATATTAATCTTATAACAGGTATATACAGAAGTTTATTTAAGTATATATTTTTCTGAAGGGATAATATTTTATAATTTGAATATATCGTATTTAAACTTAAATACCTGTTAATATGATCATGCATATATACATAAATTACATATTCCGCATTCTTTATTTTTTCTTGATAGTATTTGTTACTATATACGAAATATTTTATATTGTTTAAATTATCTATTGCATTACAGGCACTTGCAGAAAAATTAAAAACGGGTCTTTTTGTTATTTGAGATAATTTATACGGAAAAGTTTCTTCTTTTTTTAATCCGAAACCATAAGCATAAGAGCAGCCTAAAATTATTATAGGCTTTTTGGTATAATTTTCGCCGAAATTCAGCCTGAATTCACCGCCAAACAGATTTGAATTACTATCTTTCAGTTCAATTTTTTTAGCAGTAAATTCTTCTGTGGCATAATTATCTATTTTAATTTTTGAAACATTAATCTTTTTATTAAAAGGATTATATCTTAAATAGAAATTATTTATATCTTTGATGTTTTTATCTATAAATATACTACTTATAAAAATAAGTAGTATAAAAATTATTATATTTATAAATATAATTTTTATAAATTTTTTCATTTATTCTTCTTCAATTGTTAGAAGTTCCTGCATCGCTGTTTCTACTGCATCTTTTAATGTCATTAAGTTATCAGGTGATACTGTTACACCTTTTTTTGTGGGAAGCCAATTTGCTCCGTCATCGGTTGTATAATAAATTCTTAAATCAAGGTATTTTTTTTCTTTGTATGAATTAATGCTTATTTGTAATTGTTCCGTTGCGTTTCTTGGGATTGTCGCCAATATTTTTGCATCATCTGCCATTTTCTCTCTCCTTTATATACCTGGTGTTTTATTATAATTCGGGATTTCAAAACTTCTTTTATCTGCATCTTTATCGGTAAATTTAAGATATTCCTCCATGGATTTATCTTTAGCCTTATTGTAATAATCTTTAGATATTATTGCAAGATATTCATTATTCAATTCACCCGAATAATTACCTAAAATGCGGGCAAACTCTGCTATATTTTCTTTATTGCTGCCTGCCCCGTAGGCTTTTGTTTTAGCATCCGTGCCTGACGGACGGATTTCTATAAATTTATCGCTGAATTGAAGGTAGGTTCCGTCTCCGACAAATTTTATATCAAATAAATTATCAAAATTTAAGTTTTTAAAAGTTGATTTTAATATTGATTTTATTTGCTCTAAAGTTATTTTGCCTTCAAAATGAGCCAGAGCCATGGTTAAATAAAATAAATCATTTTTGGTTCTTAATTCCTCGCCGTCTTTTTTTGCCTGAGTAAGCTTTACTATATCGGGTTCAGATTCATTATAGTATGCAATATCTTCTCTTATGTCGTATTTAGCAATAATGTTATTAGAGTTAAATATTTCATCAAGTGCTTTAGATAGTGTTTTACAGTTTTTCTCCAAGTCAGCAGCAAGAGCTGATGCAACAATGATGGCTTCTGATGCGCTTTTTTCACGCATTGCTATTGCTATTCTGCCCGATTTAGATTTTATTAAATCCTCGCTCCCTATAATCATTCCGCCTGATTCTTCACCGCCAAAGAGCATTCTGGGGTTTTTGCCGAGGTTGATATTTTTTCCTAGAACATCCGTTATAACAACATCTTTTTCAGGGCTGTTAATTATCTGCCATTCGACTTTTTTCATTATGTTGGCTATTTCTTTAAAGCCGACGGGGACATTAACGACCTTAACTCCGTTAAATTCTGCCCATTCGTCCCAAGCTTTAGCGCTTGCGGTTGTTTTTATTATAAATCTGGGGTGTTTATCCCACCTGTTTGAAGCCTTTAATTGTTTTGACCAAAAGTCCATAATTAATAAAAAGGCTTGATTTGCACTATATACACATAAAATTCTGTTATTATCAAGCGAAGTATAATTTATTCCCGTTTTATCCAAAAACGGTATTTGTTCTTTATTCTCAATCTGGCAGACGGTTAAGCGGTCGTGATCGGGGTCTGTTATTAAAACAACCGTACCTGACTTGTATTCTTTAAGCTTTTCGCTGTAATTTAAAGTATCAATAACGGGGAAAAAGGCTTTACCGTTTTTATCCTTTGCGATTACCGTTGCATCCACCGAGTAATCATAAAAACATTTATTACCTTTAGGGTCTGTGTCATATTTGCCTATCGAGTGGAAAAACGGGTCTTCTTCAATATTCATCCAAACAAATTTATCACTGATTTTAAAAGCTTCAAGAAGCTTGCTTAAAGTGTTATAGGCACTTCCTCCGACATTTTCTATAATAATTTTTTCTTTAATACCTCGTATTAAATCAAGATTTTCTTTATTCGCAACGCCCTGTTCAAGGTATTCTCGGTATAAATCAATTCCGTTATTAATTGTTTTCATAAAGTTTTCATTAATTAACGGGTCATCCGCTTTAGCTATTTTTATATCATATGAGCCGTTTTTTCTGACCAGTTCAAAGATTTCTTTTATCTTATTAACAAACTCCATGGATTCTTCGGGCAGATATTGGCTTCCTTGCGAGTTTAGGTCTTTTGTGGCATTTTTAACACTTATACCGTGGCTCGAGGTGATATATTCCCCGCCCAGTAAATCAAGCTTAAAGCACAAAAATGATGCAAGCCAAATCGGCATGGTTTTTCTTTGATATGTTGTAAGGGTTTCAATACCTTGAGCAGCCTGAACTCTTGCAATTAAATCAAGAAATTTATCAGAGTTGTATCTTACTTCACGTCCTACAAGTTTTAAAAGCTTTTTACCCTTGTATTTTTCTTTTGCAACAAGCGCTTTTGCGTATGTCGCAAGCATAATTCCCATTATATTAATCGGGAACCTAACATCATAAGGATATAAAATATTCTGCGGGCCTCTAATCCCTGCTGTTGAAACGGCAGCTTCCTTTTCATAGTTTTTTAGCCAGTTATCAAGATTAAGCCCTAATGGATTATCTTTTTCATCATAGGGCATTAAGTGTTCTTTTTTTAGTGTAAATGTAAATTCATTTTTATTATCTGTATCAATATATTTATTGTTTTTAATATAATCAGGTGTGTTTTTTTCGACCGATTTATATAACTCTTGTTCTAATGTTTGACTGTTCATTAATATCCCCTTAAAAATTCTTTAATTATGATACTAAACATAAAAAAATATAACAAGAGTTATTTTAATGATAATCCCTTTTGCCCGATTTTAAGGAGCATATAATAATATTTCATTTCTTCGTCATTTTTTGCGGAGTTTAAAATTTTAATTGATTTTAAATAAATAGATTTATCGATTTTTTTATTGCCTGAAATAATTTCGGAATTTTCAAGGTTAAAATTTAAGATTGCTGATAATTTTTTTAATGTATTATAACTTGGCAGATGAAGTCCGTTTTCAATTTTAGACAGGTGCTTAGAATCCATATCAGCTTTTTCGGCAAGTTCTTCTTGGGTATATCCCATTAATTGCCTTGCTTCTTTTATTTTTCTGCCGATATTATTTTCTTTATTCATAACACCTCTTTAAATTAATTGTTAATAAAATTAACAATATAAAACACTGCACATTTAACTAATTAATAATAATTAATTCGTCATACTTGACAAGTTATATATTGAGTAATAAACTATAAGAGAACACAAATTAAAAAAAGGAATTAAGTATGAAAAAGAGAAAAGTATTATTGGCAGCATTGCTGTTTGCTTTATCAATGTGTCTGTACACACAAACATCAAAATCTTATGCAAGAAGTATAGATGTTTATTTGTCAACAGGTACACAAAGTCAAGATCCCGGGAAAACTGTTACAAGTGCCGGATTTGACAAAGATTCTACAGACGGTGCCGGTATAACAGAATTGAACATTATACCTGATACTATTACAAGTCCGACTTATGATATTAAAATTAGTGCCACCGGTATGGGCAATCCAGTTAAAGAAGGGATAACCGCTGACGTATTA
>CANQAL010000102.1 GCA_947589255.1 Candidatus Gastranaerophilales bacterium
GTTGAAGGCGGTGCAATAGCTAATTTTTTTGGCGAACTGGGGGATATTAAAGGTAATTTCATAAGAAATTATGCTTACAGTAATGCTTACAGTGACACATTTGCAGACGGCGGAGCCATTACAAATTACGGGGCTAAAATAGGCAATATAGAAGGAAATTTTGCATATAACTATGCCCGTTCAGAAAATGGTTTTGCAATTGGCGGAGCTATATATAACGAAAACAGTTCAGAAATACAAAAAATAGAAGGCGATTTTATTGGAAATTATATAAATAGTAAAACAAATAATGCTCATGGCGGTGCAATAGCTAATGATAATAGCAAAATAAGTGGTGGTATTAAAGGTAATTTCAAAGGTAATCACATCGATTCTTATTTGAATGCCAGGGGCGGTGCTATATTTAACAATAACAATGCGGAAATACAAAAAATAGAAGGCGATTTTATAGGAAATTATACAAAGAGTGAAAAAAATAAGTCTGAAGGCGGTGCAATAGCTAATGTTTCTAGCAAAATAGATGGTGGTATTAAAGGTAATTTCATAGGAAATTATACATACTCTGAAGAATATTATGCGTTAGGCGGAGCTATTGATAATTACGATTCTAAAATAGGCGATATAGAAGGAAATTTTGAATATAACTATGCCCGTTCAATAAACAGTAATGCAAGCGGCGGCGCAATTAAAAATGACGGATTTGATGTTTCTGAAGGTGAAAGTTCAATAGGCAACATAAAGGGTAATTTTATCAAAAATTATGCACAAGGACGTAATATAGCAAGCGGCGGTGCTGTTTTTAACGAAAACCATGCGAAAATAGGTGATATAACGGGTAATTTTATTGAAAATTATGCTACATCATCAGACTCGGAGGCACATGGCGGAGCTATATATAATTACACAGGTTCCTCAATCGGTGAAATAAAAGGTGATTTTATAGGCAACTATTCTTCTACCGAAGGTAATACCTCTCATGGCGGTGCAATTGATAACCGTGACAGTATAATCACTAAAATAACAGGTGATTTTATTAAGAACTACTCACAAGGTGCTAAGGATTCATTTGGCGGTGCTATTTACAATTATAATACACAAGAATATTCTGACTCTAAAATCGGTGATTTAACGGGTAACTTTATAGGAAACAGAGCTATTTCAAGCGATGGAAATGCAAAAGGCGGTGCTATTTATAACCAAGGAGCGGAAATAGGTAATATTAAAGGTAATTTTTATTCAAATTCCGCAAACGGTAAGACAGGTCAAGGCGGCGCATTAGCCAATACGGGAAAAATAGGAAATATTCACGGCGATTTTGTAAGCAACAGTGCTTCAAGCATAGGCGGTGCCTTATATAATGCCGGAAGTATCGGTAATGAGGATGATAATAAAGGTATATATAATTCAAGCTTTTATAATAATAAAGCAGGCGAGCATGGCGGTGCCATTTATACAACAGCTGATATTACAATAACCGCTGACGGTGATGAATCATTGTTTAAAGGAAACTATGTCGGAAAAGACGGAAATATAGATTATGAAGCTGTATATGTAGACGGTAAAACCTTGACATTAAACGCAAAAAATAAAGGAACTATTCAGTTTGACGACAAAATAAACGGAGATAAAAACTACAAAATAAATATAAAAGGTGATAATACATCTTTAGTTGTTTTAAACAATACCGTTAACGGGGCAGATGCAACATTAAATGATGTAACCCTGCAAATCGGTTTAACAGATGAAAAAAATATTAAATCTGATGTATTTAATACATCAAATCTTGATGTTAAATCAGGTGTAGTTGATACGGCAGATGTTAAATACGGGAATTATAACATTAAACAATTAAAATCAAGTGATAAAGCTGAATATAGCCTTGACATTGCTTTTGACGGAAATAATGGTCAAAATGATACTTTTTCGGTAGGCAGCGGCTCAACAGGTACAATCCAACTTTCAAATTTGGTTATTAACACAATTAACGGATTTACTGAAAATGCACAAGATGAAAAAGAATATTTCATCCAAATAATTAAACAAGCAGATAAAAATGACAATATTCAACTTTCTATTGATAATCTTCATCATATTACAAAAGCACAAAATGATATGACAAGCAGAGATATTCTTGCCAGAGAATTTGAAATAGGAACAAAAGACACAACAAATGACAGTATTCAAATTGCCGGCTGGAGAGATAGTTTAGCAGCTTGGGCCGAACTTGAAACAGACGATGAAAAGGTATTTGAATTAAAAGGTAACGATAAACAACTTCTGACAAGAAACGCAGAACTTAAAGGCAAAAACCTCAAAATCCAAGGTACAAACAATAACAACCTTGATTTAAATGACAAAGTGTTATTGAACAACATTAATAAAAATCAAGATGTTACACTGTCTGATTTAAGATTATCAAATGCGGATAATATTCAAAACGACGGCAATATAACTCTTGATTCCGTTAAATTGGAAAACACTTCTAAAATTACAAATAATAATGAACTGACAATTCAAGGTAAAACAAATATTAACGGTGTTATTACTTCTGAAATTGAAAATAAAGGAACTCTTAATTTTAATAGTGCAGACACAAATATCACCGGTAAAGTCGAAAATCAAAATATTAAAGGAACCGGTGACAGCACAATAAACCTTTACAACAGAAATGATTTTAAAAATAACTCTTTAGACCTAAAAAACACTACATTAAATGTATTTGACTTGGGTTCTGATGAGCTGCATTTAAATAATTTAGCGGTTAATAACTCTACCGTTAATATTGACAGTGTTAATGTAGACCTTGCAAATGTTAAAATGGGCAGAATTATTTCCGATAATTATGGAGATGTTGTTACTCCCAGTATAAATATTAAAGATTTGAAGGTATTAAAAGATTCAAGAGATTTAGTAACTCATGTTCAATTCACGGATAATGAAGCTATAGCACAAGGTGTAAACTCTGATGTTACCCAAGCTGAAGGTCCGATTTTTAGATATTTGGTATCATACTCTTCCTCTTCTCCTTCAAAAACACGTTCTGTAAGTAACGGAAGCTCAGATGGCGGAACATTCATATTTACAAGAGGAGAAGCTAACCCCGCTGTTATGACATCATCTGTTGCACAACTTGCAGGCGGATATGCTTCAATGATTCAATCTTTAGAATTCGCTTTTGAACACGCAGATACCTTCTCAGCTCTTCCTCAACGTATAAGACAGGCTAAATCAGATTCAAATAAATATGCAATAAATGAAGCTGATACTAAACTTATCGGCTACGCAAATGAATTTAATTCAAAAGGTTTATGGTTTAAACCGTATACATCATTTGAAAGTATACCTATAAAGAACGGCTATGACGTTGATACCGTTATATACGGAAGCTACATTGGCGGTGACGGTGAATTAATCCGCCTTAAAAATGGCTGGGATACTGTTTCAAGTGCTTACATAGGCTACACAGGCACAAGTCAGGCTTATGAAGGCAACCATACTTATCAAAACGGTATTGTTGGCGGTGTTACTCAAACTTTCTATAAAGATAACTTCTATACTGCAATTACGGCATCTGTTGGTTCTTCAATAGGTGAAACTTCAACCAAATACGGACAAGAAGATTTCTCAATGCTGATGGCAGGTGCTGCATCTAAAACAGGATACAATTTTGAATTTAAAAACGGTAAATATATTATTCAACCTACCTTATTAATGGCTTATACAATGATAAATACATTTGATTATACAAACGCAGCAGGTGTAAACATAAATGCTGAACCATTGCATGCATTGCATGTTCATCCGTACATAAAATTTGTACAAAATACTGAAAGCGGCTGGCAGCCATATTTATCCGCAGGTTTTGTATATAATGTAATGGGTTCAACTCAAATAACTGCTAATGATTTAACTCTCCCGTCATTAAGTATTAAACCCTATGCCGAATACGGGCTTGGTATCCAAAAACTCTGGGATGATAAATATACAGGATATCTGCAAGCAATGGTACGCAACGGAGGCAGAAACGGTGTAGCATTCACGGCAGGGTTCAGAATGGCTTTAGGCAATGAAGAAAAAATTGAAAAAGTTCAAAAAGATAATAATATTAAACCTGTCAATAATGAAATTAAAATGCTTAAAACTGAAACTAAAAAGTCTGAAGTTAAAAAAGTTGACAATAAAGTAAAAATTGAAAAAGTTCAAAAACATAATAATATTAAACCCATCAATAATGAAGTTAAAACGGTTAAAACTGAACCTGAAAAAGTTAAAACTGTTAAAAAAGCCGAAAATAAAGTAAAAGTTCAAAAGGTTCATAAGGCTAAAAAATCAGATAATAAAGTAAAAACTGTTAAAGCCCCTAAACAACATCCTTTGCTTAATAAAATATCTAATTTCTTTAGCGGAAATAACTCTGATGTTCAGCCCACAGGCGAGAAAAAGATTTTTAAACAGTTAACCGCAGAACAAAGAGCTTTATATAATATTTAATAAAAAAACCTCCTTAGAATTTAAGGAGGTTTTTTTTATTTATTATATTTTTATTTGTCGTCTAATGCAGCAACACCGGGAAGAATTTTACCTTCAATAAATTCTAATGAAGCGCCGCCGCCTGTTGATACGTGGGTAAAATCTTCTGCTTTGCAGAATTTCTTAGCTGCAGATACACTATCGCCGCCGCCTATAACAGATGTTGCACCGTTTTTAGTAGCCTCTACTATTGCTTGAAGTACTGCTTTTGTACCTTCGGCAAATTTCGGATTTTCAAAAGCACCAACAGGTCCGTTCATCAATATTGTTTTTGATGATTTTAAAACTTCGGCAAATGCTTTTCTTGATTCTAAACCGGCATCAACACCTTCAAATCCGTCAGGAATTTCATTAATTTTAACGAATTTATTTTCGCCGTTGCCTGAAAAGTCATTGGTTACTAAAACATCTGTTGCCATAACAAGCTTAACACCTTTTTCGTGAGCTTTCTTTTCGATTGCTCTTGCAACATCCAGCTGGTCGTCTTCACAAATAGAATTACCTATTTTTCCGCCGTTTGCTTTAACAAAAGTATAAGCCATACCGCCGCCGATTATCATGTTATCAACTTTATCAAGCAGATTTTCTAAAACTCCGATTTTTGATGAAACCTTAGCACCGCCTACTACAGCCGTAAACGGTCTTGTCGGATTATCAAGTGCTTCCGATAAACATCTGATTTCTTTTTCCATTAATAAGCCTGATACTGCAGGTTTTAAAACTTTAGCTAACTTTGCCGTTGAAGTATGATTTCTGTGAGCAGCACCGAATGCATCATTTACATAAAAATCACCCAATTTAGCTAATTTATTTGCAAAAGTCATATCATCATCTTTTGCTTCTTCTTCTTTATAGTATCTGATATTTTCTAAAAGTGCTATTTGACCGTCTTTTAAATTGGCAAGCATTTTTTCAGCAACGTCAACATCCGGAATAAACATAACTTCTTCACCGAGAAGTTTAGACATATATTTAGCAACGGGTGCTAAAGTAAATTCAGGATTTTTCTCTCCTTTTGGTCTGCCTAAATGCGCCATTAAAACAATTTTTGCACCTTTTTCTTTTAAAAAGTTTAAAGTAGGCAATATTGCTTGTATTCTTGTATCATCAGTTACATTTTTGTTTTCATCCAAAGGAACATTTATATCAACTCTTACAAGAGCTTTTTTTCCTTTAATGTCGCCTAAATCTTTAATGGATTTTTTCATTATATTTCTCCTTATATAACTTTACTGCCTTCATTTTCAATATCTAATGTTCTTATATCGCATTTAACATTTAAATCTTCAAAAATTTGTTTAACATCATTTTGAACTTTTTCAAACCCGTCATTAACGGAAACAATTAATATAGTAGGGCCTGCACCTGATATTACACAGCCTAAAATATCATCTTTA
Source organism: Candidatus Gastranaerophilales bacterium (assembly GCA_947589255.1). Lineage (GTDB taxonomy): Bacteria > Cyanobacteriota > Vampirovibrionia > Gastranaerophilales > Gastranaerophilaceae > Avigastranaerophilus. Next base: position 5,928 of record CANQAL010000102.1, read on the forward strand.
CTTTCTAAAAGCTCAGTTAATTCATTAAAACCTTTTACAAGCTGATTTCTATACGGCTGATGAAGTTTATCTTTCATACATTTTTTCATTTGTTCGCTGTCACATCTATGGACAGAATCAATCAGCATGGCACACTTTCTTATATTAAAAGATGCATCAGGAATGCTGATAGTTTCAGGTAAAAGTGACCTTGCTATTTTTGTATCAAGCTCATAATCGGGGATTAAAACGGTTAATTTCCAATCTTCGGGCCAAGGTATTTTAGTATATGAAACACTTCCGTCATCTTCCAGCGAAGATAAACAAAATCCGCCAAACATAGCAGGCGTAACATTATCGGGATGTCCTTCCACTTCTGAAGCTATAGAAAGTAATACCGCATCATCGGCAGGTTTACCTAAAAGTTCATTAGCAGC
>CANQAL010000103.1 GCA_947589255.1 Candidatus Gastranaerophilales bacterium
AAAGGCACGCGAAGGCGTTAAATCTGATACCGAAATTAGTGCTGAAGGCTGGAAATCATTAATTCCTATATATAAAAATGTTATAAAAGAAGTTACGGGAAAAGAATTTCCTCAAGACCCTTATGTTCAATTGCAAGAAGCTATTGAAGCGGTTTTCCGTTCTTGGAATATCCCAAGAGCCGTTGCATACAGAAACATGAACAAAATTGACCATAATTACGGAACAGCCGTAAATGTTCAAACAATGGTATTCGGAAATATGGGCGACGACTGCGCAACAGGTGTTTCATTTACAAGAAACCCCGCAACGGGCGAAAATAAATTTTACGGTGAATATTTAACAAATGCGCAAGGTGAAGATGTTGTTGCAGGTATCAGAACACCTAAACCGATTGCCATGCTTGAAACTGAAATGCCTGACTTATACAGACAATATGTTGATATAGCTAAAAAGCTTGAACTCGGTTATAAAGATGTTCAGGATATGGAATTTACGATTGAAAGAGGTAAATTATATATTCTTCAAACAAGAAACGGTAAAAGAACAGCCGCTGCTGCCGTCAGAATTGCCGTTGAAATGCATGAAGAAGGCATAATAACAAAAGAAAGAGCAATCCAGCTTGTTGACCCATACACTGTAAATCAAATTTTATTACCTTGCTTTGATACAAAAGCAATGGAAGAAGCTAAAAAGATTTCAACGGGTGTAAATGCATCCCCGGGAGCGGCTGTAGGTAAAATTGTATTTGATACCGAAGAAGCCGCACAAAGAGGTGAAGCAGGCGAGAAGGTTATCCTTGTTCGTATTGAAACATGCCCTGATGATATCCACGGTATGGCTGTTTCTCAAGGTGTATTAACACTTAGAGGCGGTGCTACATCACACGCAGCCGTTGTTGCAAAAGGTATGGGTAAACCATGCGTTTCAGGCTGTGAAGATATTAAGATTGATTTAGCTAATGAAACTTTAACGGGAGCTGACGGAACAGTTTACCATAAGAATGATATCATCTCATTAGATGGCGGTAAGGGTATTGTTATGGCTGGCAGTGTTAAACTTGTTGAAGCTCAAATTGATGATAACTGGAACAAGTTTTTTACTTGGGTAAATGAAATTAAAAAATTACACGTTGAAGCTAATGCAGATACACCAAAAGATATTGAAAATGCTTTAAAATTTGGTGCTGAAGGTGTTGGACTTTGCAGAACGGAACACATGTTTATGGATCCGGATAGGCTCCCTTGGGTTCAAAAAATGATTATTGCAGGAACTCCTGAAGCAAGAAAAGAAGCATTGGATAAACTTCTTCCCATGCAGTATTCAGACTTTTACGCAATGTTTAAAGCATTAGGCGATAAACCGTTAACGGTAAGATTACTTGACCCGCCGTTACATGAATTTTTGCCCGATAAAGAATCTTTAATTGCAGAAGTTGCAACTCTAAAGGCTCTTGGGAAAGACGCAAAAGAAAAAGAAGAACTCTTGCATGTAGTTGAAGGATTGTCTGAATCTAACCCGATGATGGGCTTAAGAGGATGCAGACTCGGCTTAACATATCCCGAAATTAACGAAATGCAGGTAAGAGCTATATTTGAAGCATGCTGTGACCTTAAAAAAGAAGGACATAACGTTCAACCTTGGGTTATGATTCCTTTAATCGGGCATGTAAATGAACTTAAAGTTGCTAAAGAAATTTTAGTTCGTGTTGCTAAAGAAGTTATGGCAGAAAAGGGTGTTGAAGTGGATTATAAGTTTGGTACCATGATAGAAATTCCTCGTGCAGCTCTAACAGCTGATGAAATAGCAGAATATGCGGAGTTCTTTTCATTCGGTACAAACGATTTAACTCAAATGACATTCGGTTATTCAAGAGATGATGCTGAAGGCAAGTTCTTAAACAGATATGTTGAACAAAAAATCCTTCCTTCTAATCCTTTTGCAACATTAGATACAAAAGGTGTGGGACAGTTAATTGAAATGTCTATGGAAAAAGGTAAAAAGGTTAACTCTAAACTGGTTGGCGGTGTTTGCGGTGAACATGGCGGTGACCCTGACAGTGTTAAATTCTGCCATAAAATCGGTTTAGATTATGTATCCTGCTCACCATTCAGAATTCCGCAGGCAAGATTAGCTGCAGCTCAAGCTGTTGTTGAATCTAAATAAATTATAATCAAACAGATTGTAATTTTGCAGAGGAGGCTTATAAAGCCTCCTCGCATATATTAAAAAAAGGCGAAATACAAAAATGTATTTCGCCTTTTTTTCTCAAATTTTATTAAAACTTAAGCTCCAAAGTTTTTGTATTGATTTTATCTTTAGCCATATTAATAAATTCATCAATACCCATTGAGCCTGCTTCGCCTATTCCCCTTATTCTTATTGCGGCTTTATTTTCTGCTATTTCTTTATCACCTACAACAAGAACATAAGGAATTTTATTTCCCTGAAGCGCTTCTCTTATCTTATAGCCCATACTTTCGGAGCGGTCATCAAGTTTTACTCTTAAGCCCGCATTAAACAATTTATCGTAAACTTGTTTTGCATAGTCGTTATGTCTTTCTGCAATAGGAACAACAGCAACCTGATGAGGAGCAAGCCATAAGGGGAATGCGCCCGCAAAGTGTTCAATTAAGATACCGTGAAATCTTTCCATTGAGCCGAATATTACTCTGTGGAGCATAACAGGAGTTTTTAATTGACCGTCTTTATCCTGATATTTAATATCAAATCTTTCGGGCAGGTTGAAATCTAACTGAATAGTAGCACACTGCCAAGTCCTGCCTATTGCATCTTTTACCTTAAAGTCTATTTTTGGTCCGTAGAATGCGCCGTCGCCTTCGTTGATTTCGTATTTCATGCCTCGTTTATCCATGGCCTCTTTTAAGCCTGCTTCGGCAAGCTCCCAATTCTTAAGGTCGCCAACGTAGCTTTCGGGGCGGGTTGATAACTCTACTTCAAATGTCATATTAAAGATTTTCATTGTATCTGCTACAAAATCAATAATTGAATTGATTTCATCAACAAGCTGTTCGGGGGTGCAGAAGATATGTGCATCATCCTGCGTAAAACCTTGAACCCTTGTTAAGCCCGATAATGCGCCTGATTTTTCTTTTCTGTAAACAGTACCTAATTCCGCCATTCTTAACGGGAGTGAGCGGTATGAATGTCTGTTTGATTGATATATCAATATATGGAACGGGCAGTTCATCGGTTTTACTATGTATTGATCATCTTCTTCATTTTCTTTTTGTATAAAGAACATATTTTCTTTGTAGTGGTCAATATGTCCCGATAATTCCCAGAGTTTTGATTTCGCAATTTGAGGGGAATGTACTATAACGTAGCCTCTTTTTCTGTGTTCCGTTCTCCAGTAGTTTTCAATTTCTTCACGAACAACGGCTAAGTTTGGATGCCATAAAACAAGCCCTCCGCCTATTTCTTCTCTTACACTGAATAAATCAAGCTGGGCGCCGAGTTTTCTGTGGTCGCGTTTTTGTGCTTCCTCCAAGAAATTTAAGTATTGCTCTAAATCTTCTTTTGTCCAAAATGCTGTTGCATATATTCTTTGGAGCATTTTATTCTTTTCGTTTCCTCTCCAATATGCACCTGCAACTTTTAGTAATTTTATTGCGTTTCCTTTTATATAACTTGTATTCGGAACATGAGGCCCCGAGCATAAGTCGTTAAATAATACATTTCCGTCTTTATCTTTTGTTAAATATAATGTAGGATTATCGTTTCTGTGTTCTTCCAATAATTCGGCTTTATATATTTCGCCTTGTGATTTAAATTCATCTATTTGTTTTTGAACATCGGGGATTTCAAATCTTTCAAATGTCAGATTTTGTTTAAGAATATTCTTCATTTCAGCTTCAATATTTGCTAAATCTTCATCCGTGAAAGAATGGTTATCCAAATCAAAATCATAATAAAATCCGTTATCAACAGCAGGCCCTATTGCAAGTTTTGCAGTCGGGAACAGCTTTTGTACTGCCTGCGCCATTATATGTGATGCAGAGTGTCTTAATATATGCAGTGTTTCATTATTTTTTTCCATTTTCGTCCCTCTTAAATTGTCCTTAATTAATTTATATCACTCATAAAACAATATATCAACAAACGGGATTTTTATATATTTATGATGAATTACAATCTCTATTTCAAAAAACCTGTTCCACGGGAAAAAATATTCTATATGTACATTTTTAAGGTTGAATTTTTTAAGTAGAAAATCCTCAAAACTTTTCATTTCTTCATTTATTTTGTTATTTTTAAGGTTTTCAATATTATCCATGATTTTTCCCCTTACATTAGCTTGGTATGCCCAATCATCAAGAAATCTTGTTATTTGTAAGATACGAAATATTTTTTGGTCAGGGTGCTTTGCGCCAAAATAAGTTAAAGCTGATGCTATAGCACAGCCTAAAGTATTCCCCGTTGTATTCCAAGCGGAATACCCGTAAAACTCTTTTAAACTTTCATTCTCAAACAGAGCTTTTACAAAATTATTGTCACTTCCGTTTGCATTCACTATGTCGGCAATAAAATACGGTTTATCAGGAAGTTGTAATTGTCCTGAAAATAAAGGAGCTTCCACATTCATTACAAGTTCGCCCTGTTCATCTTTAAAATTATTAACAAGCAAAATTAAATCAGCATTTTTTTCATCAGAAACCATTGCCCCTGCAAGTTCTATCTGCGAGTTAACAGAGTCAGAAACACTTATATCTTCATATTTTGAGATTTTATTTATGCTTTCGGGATTTATATACTTTGGAGCAATCTTTAAGTTTTTATGTTTATTTATCGCCCTTGACAGCAGTGTTAAAGGGATTTCATCCGCACCCGTTTTAATAAATACATTTTGACACCCCGATGAAAGTTCTTTCAGTTCATTTGCTTCTTTTATGTTTAATCCAAAGTCACTGCAGTCATCTTTTGAAAATACAAGCGCTTCAAATAATCCTTGGTTCGCCAGTTCTATATAGTATTTATTTATTTCAAAATTCCGTTTTCTTGTCTCAAGATAATCATTTATTATATCTTCAGGAATATCCGTATTTGTATTCCCTGTTTTATGAAGTTCATAAGAATATTTAAAAATTTTTTCTCCGTAATCTTTCCAGTATTCTTTTTCTTCTTCATTTATATTATTGTTTGAAATCCGCATTATGCTTGAAAATGCATAAATTTTTATTTTTTTCTTTTTTAAGATTTCAAAAAATTTATCTATTCTCTTTTTAACCTCTTCAAAAGTATCATTGCTCCTTCTTGACGGGATTAAACCTCCATAGGCTATTGTATCTAAAGATATTACAGCTATATTCCCGTTAATATTTTTAAGCCAATTTAACAGTCCTTTAGTATCTGCATTTTTTGTAAGTCCGCCCAGTAATTTTTTTTCGGGAATACTTAATGATATTTCCCCGGAAAGCATTGCTATCTGCCTTGGCAAATCATAGCATACGGGTCTGTTATCTATCGGTATTAATAAGATTTTTTTCATTAACTTTCCTCTAAATTTTTTATTATTTCATCTGTTAATGCAAGAAGTTCTTTTTGATAGGATTCGGGTTTTAGTATTTTACAATTTTCACCGTATTTTAATAATCGTTTTAATAATATGTCCTTATCTTCATCCGTATTTGAAATAGTTCTTGAATTTTCACTAAAATCAACCAGCTTTTCTGACGGCTTTAATTTGTATAAAGCTGCTAATTTACCGTATATTTCAAATGTTACCGCAGAATTTATACCTGCATTTATACTTTTTTGAGGCATTTGTTCCACTGAAATTATTGTATCCAAAAGTATTTTTTTATTTCTTGCCTGCTTTTTACAATAACCTGTTATATATATGTTATTATTTTTTTCAACCAGTTCTTTTAACTCCAGTATTATTTCTTCTTCCGTATTTTGATTTCTTTTATATTTTATTTTTACCTGTAAATTATCAATAAGAAGTTTTTGGAAAGTTTCAATTAAATTTTCTTTTATATTATCCGTAATTTGTGTTTGCTTTAAAAGAATTTTTTCTATTGTATTATTATTCTCAAAATTATATAAAAATTTATTAATCTTAAATATAGCCGTTTTTACTGCTTCTTCATTTGTTTTATTATGTAATATTTTATAATTATTTAATAAATATAAAAGCATTGCTTTTTCTTCTTCCGTAAGTTCTATATTTATTAAAGCATTTTCAAGTTCATACTTATTTTTTATCTTATTAATTTTTAACCCGGAAACTTTCAGAGTATTAAAATATTTAATGAATGCTTCATT
>CANQAL010000104.1 GCA_947589255.1 Candidatus Gastranaerophilales bacterium
GTTAACATTAACATTTTTTTCCCCCCCCCCCACACACACAAACAAACATATAAGACGATTTTTCAACGTCGTCATTACTTGATTTTTAAATTATATGATAATAGAATTTAAAACAGGAAAATAATTTATGAATTATTATGGTTTTAAATACAATTTAATAATTAAGCTTATAAAAATTTACAATAATTGTGTAAATTTATTGAGTATTTTTATTGCAGATAAGACAAAAAGAAAAATATTCAGAAGTAAAAATTTTATATTAAAAAAAGGATATTCTCTTTATCCTCGGTTAAAACGAGCTCCCTCCGGTGATTGGGGGGGGGGATTTGTATCGTGTAATTGTATATTATCCTTATTATTCTCAAATCCCTCCAAAAAAAGAGTATAAAATATATAATGAGAACGGAGAGCAGATGCATACATTTTTTCTTCGTTCCAATCTTTCATATAACGATACACAATCGAGATATTTTATTTGGGACAGATGGAATTATAATTTGGACGTTCATTTTTATATGCATGATGCGGTATATGAAACAATGGGCAATCCTCAAAAAAAATATGCAATGTTTTATGAGCCGTACTCTCTTGTTCCTTCAGGTTATGAAATATTCAAAAAAAATAAAGGGATTGAAAAAGATTTTGATTTAATATTTACACATTATACTGAATTTTTGGAAAAATATGATAATGCTCGATTTTATAATCCGTTTGCATATACTTGGGGAGTTTTAAAAGATAAAAATGGTAAAATGCCTGATGATATTATGAGTTTTAAGACAAAAAAGATTTCCATGTTATCATCTGATTTATTAATGTGCGATTTACATAAACTTAGATATGAGCTTGCAAATAAATGCAAAAGATTAAATCTTGCAGACACATACGGAACTTTTGACGGGGGAAGGTATGTTAATTTTTCTGAAACTGTTCTGAATTATAAATATTCGATTGTGATTGAAAATTATTTAGATGAATATTGGTTTACGGAAAAAATACTAAACTGTTTTGCTTATATGTGTATTCCTATTTATCTTGGGGCTTCAAAAATTGATAAATTTTTTAACCCTGACGGAATAATAAAAATAAGTATTAATGATTTGGATAATATCGAAAACATTTTAAAACAATGCACGGAAGAAAACTATCTTTCAAGACTGGATGCCGTAAAGGAAAATTATTATAAAAGTCTGCAATATCAATATACATTAGATATACTTTATAAAAAATACATTGAACCGGATTTAACTAAAGATAAAATTATACTTAATACTTATGATTATGTAAGGAATGAAGTTTCTACTTTAAATAAAAGTCAACGTTAACATAAACTCTGATTTTTACTTTGCCTGATTCAATCGGTGTTGACATTGAACTTTCGCCCGCTGCCCCATCTGCCATCATAGCTTTTGCGCTGTAAAATCTTCCGTTTGAAATCGGTGATATATCATTATTGCAAGAGGCATTTATATGTTTTATTCCCGTAACGGCTGAACCTCCTGCTAATGCTAAAGCTTGTGCATCATTTTTTAAATCTTTTAATATTTCAGGATACAACTCTCTGCATACACTGCCGCTATTTTCATAAGAATAATATAAATTATTTGTTCTGTTTGCACCGCTGGCAATGGCTGTATCTATTAACTTTGAAACTTTTGAAATATCTTTAGTTTGAACGGTAACAGAATTAACTGCCGAATAACTTTTTATTTCTCTTTTGCCTGATGAAGATGATGAATATATCGGAGAAATGGAAAAGTTAGAGGTTTTGATAACATCCGTTTGAGCATCCGTTATGGTTTTTAATGCGGTAATAATCTTATTTGATGTATTATTATTTTCTTCGGCTGCTTTTTGGGCTGTCTGAGCCGTATTTTCAACAGCAAATGTGATTTTTGCCTGATTTGGTTCTACTTCTTTAGTTTTTTCCCCGCTTAAAGATATATATCCTTTTTCTTGAGAGATTTCATTTGCTGATGTTTTTATTGCTGAAGAAAGGAGTAATCCCATACAGATTGAAACTATAATTAGTGATTTTTTCATATTATCTCCTTTGTTCTTCGCGGGCAATTTCCGCATTTTCCTGCGGCTGTTCTTTATTTTGAATTGTTTCTTTTTGCATAATTTCAAAATCTTTGGAGGCATTAAACATTTCAGTGTTTTTTGCCCGTCTCAATATTTCCCTTATTTGCTCAGGTGTCAGTTTAGGATAAGAACCAAATCCTATTAACGGTCTTCTGTTATTTAAGGCATATAATACCAGTGCTATAATAGCCCATAATATTATTCCCTCAAATAAATTCATGGTTGAAATCGTATTTGAATTTTCAAATACATGATTCCATATTTTCATACAAGCCCACCCGGGTGATATTATAAACCCCGCAATAAGCCCTATAACGATGAATACCAGTGTAATTATTCCTCTTATACCGTTTATTGTTATAACTTTAAAATTTTTATTCATTAATTATTGTCCTCAAGTAATAAATTAAAATCCCTTTCAGTCAGTATTATAACACCTAAAGAGGAGGCTTTGTCAAATTTTGATCCCGGATTTTCTCCTGCAAGTACATATGATGTCTTTTTGCTTACACTGCCTGAAACTTTGCCGCCTGCTTTTTTTATTTTTTCTTCAAAAATATTTCTCGGCATAGAAAGTGTGCCTGTTATTACAAAAGTTTTTCCTTCAAGAGTATTTGATGTCTTTTCAAAGGCACTGCCTTTTGGATTTACTCCGTATTCTTGCAGTTTATTTAAAATTATTTTGTTATTTTCATCTTTAAAATAATCTATAATGCTTTGGGCGGCTTTTTCACCTATTCCGTCTATTTTAATTAAATCTTCATAGGATGCATTCATTATACTTTCTAATGTCGGAAATTCATTTGCTATAAGGTCAGCGGTTTCTTTCCCTATAAATTTAATGCTTAAAGCCGTTAAAAATTTAGTCATGGAGGGATTTTTAGAAGCTTGAATTGCACTATATAAATTATCTGCAGATTTCTCTTTTATTAAATCTATGGTCATAAAATCATTGATTGTTAATTTATATAAATCCGCAAAATCTTTTACAAGACCTCTTTCATATAATTTTTCGACTATTGATTCCCCAATACCGTCTATATCCATAGCTTCTTTAGATGCCCAGTATTCTATTCTCCCCTTAATTTGAGCAGGACACCCAAGAGTATTCGGGCAATACAATGCTACTTCGCCTTCGGGTTTTATTAGTGGTGTTAAACATACGGGGCATTTATCGGGAGCTGAATATACTCCAAAATCTTCGCCTTCTCTTTTCCTGATTACCTTTGGGATTATTTCTGCCGCTTTTTTTATCAGAACTTCGTTCCCCGTATTTATTTCAAGTCTTTTTATTTCGTCAAAGTTATGCAGACTTGCTCTTTTAACCGTAGTGCCTGCCAGTTGAACGGGTGTTAAATTAGCAATAGGTGTTACTGCCCCAGTTTTCCCTACACTTAGCTCAATTCCTTCCAGCTTCGTCCACACTTCTTCCGGCGGAAATTTAAATGCCGTTGCCCATTTTGGCGCTCTTGAAGTATAACCCAGCTCATTTTGTTTAGCTAAATCATTTATCTTTATTACCATTCCGTCTGTCGCATAGTTAAGATTAAATCTTTCGTCTGCCCAGTACTCGCATTTCTCTATTACGGGATTTATCCCTTTTACAAGTACATAGTTAGGATTTGTTTCAAATCCCAGATCCTCTAAAAGCTTCATCCCTTCATAATGAGTTCTGAATAATGTCTTATCCTCTGAAATTGCAGTGTATGCAAAAAAATGCAAGTCCCTTTGTGCCGTTATTTTTGAATCTAACTGCCTTAATGAGCCTGCTGCCGCATTTCTCGGATTTGCGAACTCTTTTATCCCCTTTTCTATATTTTCTTCGTTCAGCCGCTCAAAGGAACTTACGGGCATGTAAACTTCGCCCCTGACTTCAAGATTTATCGGTTTTGTTAATTTTTGAGGAATTGTTTTTATTTCTTTTATATTCTGCGTAATATTTTCACCGATAATCCCGTTTCCTCTGGTTGCCCCGATTACAAGCTCCCCGTTTTCGTATGAAAGAGCGCAGGATAATCCGTCGATTTTTAACTCAACTACCAATTCTAAATCACTTTCATTCGGATATTCTTTTTTTACTCTCTCGTACCATTTCCTTAAATCATCATAATTATTTGAATTATCAAGACTGTACAGCCTGTATTTGTGAGTGTGTTCTTTAAATCCTTGAACTATATTTCCGCCTACTTTTTGTGTAGGGCTGTCTTGTGTCTTTAATTCAGGGTATTCCTCTTCAAGCCGTTTTAATTCTCTGAACATTTCATCGTATTCAAAATCGGTTATTTTGGGAGAATCAAATACATAATATGCTTCGTTGTTCTCTTTAATTATTTCTTTTAATTCCCGTATTCGTTCTTTTGCAGTTTGATAGTCCATAATACCTTCTATTCACACAAATTAATATAATTGTACTTGTAATTATTTCATTTTATAATAAAAGTATATGTCAATAATAAATTTTATAAAAAAATTTAATAAATTAAACAGAATATTATTTACTACTCCGTCGCATAATCAGGGCAAAGGTGGAGCTCCTCAAGTATTTGGTATGCTCGGCAGAAGTTTCTTTAAATGTGATATATCTGAAATAGAAGGTGCTGATAATCTGGCTAACCCTATCGGGATTATTAAACAAGCTCAGGATAATGCGGCTCGAATATATAATTCTAAAGCAACTTTTTTTCTTACAAACGGTTCGACTTCAGGAATAATCGCAGGCATGAATGCTGTATTATCAAGAAATGACAAGGTCTTAATAACAAGAAATTGCCATAAATCCGTGTATAACGGTCTTGTTATAACGGGAGCAGTTCCCGTTTGGATGATGCCTCATTATAATAAAGATTGGGGTATATACGAAACCGTTAATCTTGATTATTTGGAAGAAATACTATCAAAAAACAAAGATATAAAATTATTTATAATGACAAATCCTACATATGAAGGCTTGTTGTCAGATGTTCAAGCAATAAGTGATATATGTAAAAAATATAATGTAAAACTTTTGGTAGATGAAGCTCATGGGGCATTATGGAATTTTCATAAAGCGCTCGGAACTCCCGCTTTGCTTCAGGGTGCGGATCTTGTTGTTCAATCACTCCATAAAACTGCAGGAGCATTAAATCCTTCAGCACTCCTTCATATCGGGGCTGATTCAAACATTGATCCTAAATTTGTTCAACAATCATTAAACCTGATTACTACAACTTCGCCTTCTTATCCTTTGCTTATTAATATAGAGGGAACTGTTAATTATCTTGATTCCGCAAAAGGACGAATGGAAATATCTCAACTCGTAAAAAATGTTAACAGAATGGTCAGAAACTTAAGAATGGTTCCTAATCTTGAAGTATTTTCTTATAATAATGATGTAACTAAAATCCTTGTAAAAGTTACTAATATGTCAGGTTTTGAGCTTTCTGACATCCTATTTGAAAAATATAATATTGAAGATGAACTGGCTAATGAAAAATCCGTTTTATTTTTAACCGGATTTGGTACAACAAAAAGTAAACTAAAAAAGCTTGAAAAAGCTTTGACTGAAATTTGTGCAAATAACATTAAAATTACTCAAGAAAAAGAAGATTATTCGGTATTTAATGCGGTTGAGCCAAAAGTTAAATTTACTCCGGCTTTGGTTTGGGGTAAGCCGTATAAAGAAGTTGAATTAAAATATGCTGTTTCCAGAGTTTCTATGGAGCTTATATCCGCATATCCTCCGGGAATACCTGTTTTGATACCCGGAGAAGTAATTAAAAAAGAACATTTGGAATATTTAAAAGATAAAAAGAAAATAAAAGTACTTATTTGATAACAATTAAAAGCTTTTATATTTGACAAGTATTGAAAAATAATGTACTCTAATATTTGGTAATATTTTATATAATGAGGAGTTATAATGGGTAGAATAGTTTTTTGGTTATGCGTTATTGCAGTAATTGTTCTTGCAGTTCAAAATCATTGGTTCGCTCCAATATCTAATTTCTTTAATAATATAAAAGGTGATATTGAATATCAGAAAAATTACGTTCCTGAAGCACATAATGAAATAAATGATGGCGGAATGTTAACTATAGAAGAAAGCGATACTAAGGTTGTAAGAAGAAGCGCTCTTGGTACAGTTCATAGAGGCGGAAGGTAATTTTATTAATTTAAAAATAAGATAAGAAGCTATAATCTATATAGCTTCTTATTTTTATT
>CANQAL010000105.1 GCA_947589255.1 Candidatus Gastranaerophilales bacterium
GCAATTAAAGCCATTAATGAAGTCGGGCTTTATAAATATATTGAAAAACCTTGGGATAATGATGAACTTATTATAAATATTAAAAATGCTTATGAACGCTCACAGCTCATTGTTTCTTTAGAGGAAAAAAATAAAAAATTAAAAGAGTATTCAAATAATCTTGAAGAGCTTGTAAAAGCTAAAACCGCTGATATTATTGAAATGAATGAAAAATTATCGGCTGTTATTAATAACTGCGCTGATGGTATTATCATTTTAAATACAAAGGGCGGGATATTAAATGTTAATCCTGCGTGTGAGTCTTTGTTTGGATTATCCGAAGAAATTCTTTTAACAAAAAATTCTAATGAACTTTTTCTGACCGATGAAATTAATTGGAGTGAAGTCTTTTCTACTGATGAAGAAAAACTCCTCAGAAATATTGAAATATTAAATGCCGTTAACGGAAATAAAATTCCCGTTGAAATAAGTTCTGCTTATATCCCGCCTAAAAGTAATAATGAAGATGGAATGTACGTCTTTGTTATAAGGAATGTTAATGCCCAAAAAGAGATGGAACGGCTCCGTGATGATTTTATTGCGACATTAACTCATGATTTAAGAACACCTTCCGTGGCGGCTATTCAAACTTTGGAATATTTTTTAAACGGCAAATTAGGCGAACTTACGGATAAACAAAAAATGCTCCTTGAAACAATGAAGAAGAGCAGTGAAGATATGCTCGGGCTTGTTAATACTTTATTAGAGGTATATAAATATGAAGCAGGCAGGCTAAGACTTGTTAAAACTTCTTTCCCGTTTGAGCCTTTAGTTAATGAATGTATTGAACAAATTCAGGTAATTGCTGACAGTAAAAATCAAAAAATAGAAAAACATTTTAAAAATATTGATAAAGCTGAAATTGTAGCGGACAGAAATGAACTTAGAAGAGTTATTGTAAATCTGCTCGGGAATGCCGTTAAATATACTCAAAATGGCGGACTTATTGAAGTAAAAGCTGAAATAGAAGAAAATGATTTGCATTTTTCGGTTAAAGATAACGGGGAAGGTATTCCTAAAAAAGATATTCCTAAACTCTTTAAAAGATTTTCGCAGGGTACACAGGAAAAACGGTCAATCAGTACCGGATTGGGACTGTATTTATCAAAACAAATTATAACCGCTCACGGCGGAAAAATTTGGCTTGAAAGCGATAAAGGAAAAGGAAGTGAATTCTTTTTTCTGCTTATTGATGCAATAATGTTGAAGAAAGAGGAGCCTGTATGGACAACTTAAAAGTTTTGCTTGTTGAAGATCATAAAATGGTGCGTCTTGGCTTGTCACTTGTTTTTGATAACTGTCAGGATATTGATTTAATCGGTGAAGCAGATAACGGAAAATTGGGTGTTGAACTTGCTTTATCACTTAAACCTGATGTTGTTCTTATGGATATCGGTCTGCCTGAAATGGATGGTATTAAAGCAACCGAATTGATTAAAAAATCTAATTCCGATATTAAAGTATTAATATTTACTTCAAGAGAATCGGATAATGATGTTTTTGATGCTCTATCAGCAGGTGCGGATGGGTATATTATGAAAGGCGCTGATGAAAATCAGTTAATCTCGGCAATAAAGGCTGTGGCAGAAGGTACTGCGTGGCTTGATCCTGCTATTGCAAGGCTGGTTTTATCTAATGTAAGAAAATCTAATAACAGTAATAATTTTGTTCAAACTCCCGCTCAAACTCCTTCTGTTTCCAATCAAAAAAACAATTACGGGCTTACGGACAGAGAACTTGAAGTTTTAGCTTTAATTGTTGAGGGTCTTGATAATTCTCAAATCGCTGAAAAATTAGTTATTACTCTTGCTACTGCAAAAGCTCATGTACATAGTATTTTACAAAAATTGTATGTTAAAAACAGAACTCAGGCTACTATTCAAGCTGTTAAAGAAGGTCTTGTTTAATGAAAATATTAAAATTATTTTGGTTAACGGTTATATTTATTTCACTTGCCGTATCAGCCGAGGCAAAAACACAGCCTCCTGACCCTTTGTATCTTTATACTCCGCCTTTAGATTCTTCTAAAGTTGAAGTAAAAATGAAGGAAAAAGACCCAAGAACTTTAAATGAAAAATTTAGGGAAAAATTTCATCTGCCTCCGACTAAAAAAATTTATTACCATAATATAGATAAATCTCAAATCCCCGTAACAATGGAGGATTATTATAAACTTGCCGCTGATAAAAAAAGAAAGGATTTTGTTGTTCCCGAGCCGATTTTTACCTCTGAAGAAGATATAATCCTGCCTGATCCTCAGTTTAGAGTTATAAGGTATAATACACCTCCGGGGCAAAGAAATATTGATGTATCAAGAATAGTATCCGAAAGAAGCGCTTCATCCCCGGGGATTTTATCGCCCGATAAAACTAAAATGGTTTATACAAAATGCTCTTTTTATCCGAGTTTTTCGCAGACTTCTTCTTCCGCTTTTTATATCCCCGTTAAAAATACAAAAGATGCTTATGATGCGCTTTATATGACAAATGTTATTGAAGGGGAGGTTAACCCGATTGTTACCGTCGGTATGGATGAATTTCAAGAGTATCAGTTTAAGACTTTATTTCCGATAGATTGGTCAAAAGACAGTTCTAAAATCGCTTTTAAAGAAAAAATCGGCTCTAATTTTGAAGAAACCTGGCAGACTAATGTTATTATTTACGATTTTAAAACAAAATCCTGGAAAAGACTGACTGCAGTTCGTGAAGCTATTATTTACTGGTGGAGAGAAAATAAGCAAATTGATTTAAAAGATTATATGTGGGATATCTTCCCTGTCGGATGGGATAAAAATAATCCCGACCGCCTTATAGTTTATGCATATGCTTTTACACATGAAAAACCCCTATTTTTAGGTACTTGGAGCATTGATTATAATGAAGAAAAATCCATGCTTGTTTCCATTAACTCAACTAATGTAGAAATTGACTTAAACGGTTTAGGGCTTAAGGAAGTTAAGTTTGAGCATTAAATCTATGCTTTTTCTTATATCTTCTTCCGTAAACATTTCAAGCACTATGGAGGGTTGTAAATTTAATTCGGTCAGTGTCTTAAATACTTCTTCGTAATTTATTGTACCGTTTAACAAGTTTGAATGGTCGTCATTTTCTCTGAAATTATTATGAATATGCATATGATATAAATTATTTGAATATGCTTTTATCCAATCTGTTATTTTTGTTTCGTGCGAGTATAGGTTTACATGCCCGCTGTCAAGCGCCAGTTTTAAGTTTGGAGAATTTATTTTCTCTATTAAATCCAAACAAAATTGAGGGTCTGTTTCAAAGACGTTTTCTATTACAGCTATTATTCCGTTATTTTCAAATTCTTTAACAAAATCTTTCCAGAATACCGTAAAATTTTTTTTAAATGAATCTATAGACCCATAGTGTTTTGTTCCTTTATTACCGCTATGAAACAGTATTGTATCGGCATTTAGGGCTTTACCTATTTCATACGATTCATAACATCTTTTTTGTGACTGCTTTCTTAATAAGCAATCCTGCGAAGAGACATTGACATCGGAAAACATCGCATGAAGGGTTATTCTGTTTGTAAAACCCTCTATTTCTTTTTTTAATATATCAATAGTATCTTCTACTGTTAATTTTTCATCTTTATATAATGGTATTCTGCTTATTTCTAATCCGAGATTTAGTTCTTTCGCAAGTTCTGCAGATTCTTTTATTGTCCCTTTTGCTGATGACGAAATTAATATTTTGTTTTTTTTATACATGATTTATTCTGCCTGATGCATTGTAGCAAGACTTACTTTTTGCGAAAATTCATTAATCACGTCCTTTATTATTGAAGATAACTTTTCTTCCGTGTATTCTTCTAAATCATATGTTAATCTTCTTACAACAGGACTTTCTTTGCCGTCAGTGTGCTTTATGTCAATTATTATTTTTGTGTATGCCGGATATTTAATTGATAATTCACTTTTTATATTATTTTGAGATATTGAAAATACACTTTCAGTCTCTTTTATATCAAAATTTATTACAGATTTCGGAAATTTCTCCGAATATGCCGATTGTATTTGATAAAATACAGGGGCTGTTATTTTCTCTATTGTAGTGTTAAATTCTCTTTTGAAATTTCTGAATTTTCTGCCGGCTTCATCTTTCTTGCCAACTGTTTCAGGAAGTTCTCCCCTTGATAATTCATCAAAATAATTAAATGGATTATCGGCTTCTATTTGATATTTCATATTATGGTATAATATAGGCTCAATTTCTTCAAATGATGCTGTTACCTCTGCACAATTTGCATATATTTTGCAATCATCTTTTAATGCATTTTGAATTCTTGTTAATACTGATTGAGCTCCGTCTACTCCTGCATTATACAATAGTAAATAAAATCCTGAACTTTTTCCGTAACCTATTATATCATTGCCCCTTAATGTTGATTTTATTGTTTCTCCGATTTTTGTTATGCTTATTCGTTTATCATTCATTGGAAATGCTTTTACATACATAAATATCGTATTTTCAAGATTTTCTTCTATACTTTTTGAAAAGAAATTCTTCATTACTATCGGAACATACTCTTTTAAGTATATTCCCGAATGTTTATCTAAAATTCCCGCAGATACTAAAATATCATCATTTATTTCTATTTGTTTATATAAAACTGATTTTTGCAATGTTAAGAAAATTCGCATTAATATTATTGAATCGGGATCATTTAAGAAGAAAAACTCATCTGCTCCGTTATCAAAGGCATATAATAATTTATCCTCAATAAATGTATTTGTTATAAATACTATAGGGACT
The DNA here is from genome assembly GCA_947589255.1 of Candidatus Gastranaerophilales bacterium. GTDB lineage: Bacteria > Cyanobacteriota > Vampirovibrionia > Gastranaerophilales > Gastranaerophilaceae > Avigastranaerophilus. The sequence continues at coordinate 4,821 of CANQAL010000105.1, forward strand.
TTATCCAATGATTTTATTGTTCTTATCTCTTTTACTATTCCAGCATTATCACTATTTCCACAATACAGTAAAATTACAGCAGGCTGGGTTGTGTTTAATACCGATATCGATTCTATATAAGATACGATTCTCACGGTATCACAATCTCTTAAAAGTTTAATTTTTTCATTGAGCTTTTTTCCTGCTTCTTTATCATTAGAAATGATTAAAATAAAGTTATTTTTCAATTATCTTACCCCTATATTTTAATTTAAAACATACCTTTTTTTCTAAAATAAAACACCACCGCTATCGATGTTATTACCGATAATGCAACTACAATTAAAAATCCGTACGGATTATTTCCGTATGGCACTTTTACATTCATGCCCCATAATCCGCCTATCATTGTAGGTATTGACATTATAATTGTTATTGCAGCTAAAAACTTCATTACTAAGTTTAAATTATTGTTTATTATAGATGCAAAACCTTCCATCATTGCTTCTAAAATCATTCGGTGCATATCTACCATCTCTATTGCCTGACGGGTATCTATTATTACATCTTCAAGTAAATCTATATCTTCTTCGGTTGTCTTTAAATAATTTGCAGAGCTTGAATTCGTTAACCTCATTATTTTTTGAAGCACTATATCATTGTCCTTTAATGCTGTTGAAAAATATACTAGTGTTTTTTGGATTTCCATTAACTGGAATAATGCTTTATTATTTGTTGCTTTTTGAAGCTCATTTTCTATGTTATCTGTTGTTCTGTTTATTATATCAAGATATTTTAAGTAAAATTTAACTGATCTGTATAATATCTTAAGCATAAATTCGGTTTTATTTCTTGTATCAAAAGAGTATGCGGTTGTTTCATTGAAGGAGGCCATAATGTTATTATCCATTGAACATACCGTCATTATTGATGTGGGTGTATATATTATACCCATCGGCAATGTATCAAAGCAGCCTTCATCTGTCATAATCGGTAAATTAGTAATTATTAATATATTACCGTCTTCTATTTCTATACGGGATCTTTCATCTAAGTCTAAAGAATTCCTTAAAAAGTCTTCATCTAATCCTAATACTAATGATACTTGTTTTATTTCTTCTTCCGTAGGATTTATAAGACTGAACCAAGAACCTGATACAGCTTCGCTTATACTTAATTTGGATAGTTTCTTATTATCTTCTGTCTTTAATATCTTTATCATTTTGCTATTCTCAGATTCTCTACTTTTTAATTAAATCATGAATTTTAATTTATTAAAAGTATTTAATAATTATTATATTTATTTTAGTTCTTTGTAAGAACGCATAATTCTAAAGAAAAACTCTAATTCTTCTGTTTTGGAGTTATCTAAAAT
>CANQAL010000106.1 GCA_947589255.1 Candidatus Gastranaerophilales bacterium
CGGCATACACAGCCTTGTCAGACTGCGCGCCGCGCCCACTTAACGCACGGTGTAGTCGCACGTCCTGAGTTAAGGCGGGCGGGCGTGTGGAACGAGCTCACTGGGGGAGATTGATTAGCTCGGGGTTGTTCCGGCTGTTAGCCTTCCTATTACTTGACTATATCCTCATAAGTCGGGCATTTAAACATTTGGAGGTGGTTTTGTTGTGGATTTTGGTTCATCGTATCAGAGGACACAAGGTCATTTATATCGCTATGATCAACTGATCATCTCTGAGTATACAGACGGCATGCATACAAAATACAAGCTCGTGTTTATGCCAACCCTGCGCAACAAGGGAGTGGAAGAACCGGAGGTCCTGCCGGATGATGTTGTGGACATGGATGGAGATATCTGTGAAGCCAATCAAGACGGCAATGTGGAAAAGCTCACAAAGAATGTGTATCGGGCACGATCTACAATCTACGAACTGGCATATTGCAATCCTTGGGACTGGTTTTTCACGGGAACAATTGACGGCGGAAAGCATGACCGCACCAACTTAGACGAATATCGAAAGAAGTTTACACAGATGATACGTGATCACAACAAACGTAAAGGCACAAACATGAAGTATTTGCTTGTTCCAGAGCTTCACAGCGATATGCAATCGTGGCATGTGCATGGCTTTCTGTCTGGATTGCCTGTGGAATATCTGCATAAGTTTCAGCTTGGCGATCAAATGAGCGCATACATTGCTTCCAAGGTGCGTAAAGGTCAGGACGTTTACACTTGGAAAGCCTATGAAAGGTCTTTCGGCTGGTGCGATCTCGAACCGATCGCAAGTCATGACGGTGCGTGCAAGTATGTGACAAAATACATTAGTAAGGCACTGGACAAGTCTGTTTCTGACTTTTGCAAACATATGTTCTATGCCTCGCTGGGGCTTCAAAGGCGTTCCAGAGTGTATTGTGACGATATTACACCCCGGATGTTGGATTACATGAATAATCATCCCAAGGCTTACAAGGGCGAATATACCGTATGCTTATGGCTTGACAGTCTGGACGCTATTAAAAAATACTTGTGATGTGGTTGTATGAAACAAAAAGAGATTGAGCTTCTATATGAATACTTCTTGAATCAGCTTACATACCTGGAACAGGATGTGCAGAAGCTCCAGCAATCTGTCAGATACCGCCGTATAGATGCTGTGGACTGTCTGGAGCTTTGTTTGGCTCTGGAAAGACTCGAAGCTTTCAAAAACTTTTCTTCCAATGTTATCCAGTTGTTGAAATTACGTGGTTTTCCCCATTCTTAACTTTTCTAATTGCGCCAAATTTGTATTATCCTACCATTTAGCCATTCCCGTTGGGGAGTGGCTTTTTTATGCATTTTCTTGTAGTTCGTAATATTTTTTGATAATGTGTATGACTTGTGCTGAAAATGTTCTTGTCTCTTTTTCTGCACTTGCTTGTACTTTCTCTTTCAATTCTTTTGGGAATCTTATGCTTTTTACAAGGCTGCTATCTTTTTCCATCCTTCCAATACCTCCTTTTCATGTAGTTTATAATACTACACAAAAATACATTTGTCAATTCGTTTATTTTGCCTATTGTATTTTATTGTAGTTTGTGGTAATATTATATTGTAGTTTGAAGCACTACATTGTAAATTTTTTATGAGGTAATCTAAGAAGGAAAACCTAAGTAAAGTTTTTCTATGAGTACGCAGCCTAAAGGGTAGGCTCAGAGTGTGGGTTCAAATCCCGCCGTACTCAACCAAATCTATTTATGAAAGGGGCAAAAAATATGCCGAAAATTCTCTTACATGGTTACTCACACAGGGCAGGCTCTTTTACAAACTCTGATACGGGCGAGGTGATAGAGTATGACAACATTGTTCTGGACGTCACATCGAATACTCCGCTGCAATATGACTTTATCAAAGAACAGTGTGGATTTCATGTGCTTGAAATCAAATTGAAAACTAATCTGATTAGTTCCGTTTTTTCTCCGCCGTTAAAATCCATTAAAGATCTTGATTCTTGGTGTGGAAAGGAGATTCTTTGTACTTATGTACCACAGGGAAGACGTCAAGTCCTTTCTGAGATCCGTCTTGTCAAGGGTGATTCTCAATGAAACGCAAGTTGAAAATGGTCGGTCTTTCGGCTATTCTGATTTCTGTTGTTTCTCTCGTTGTACATAGTGCTGCTTCTGGTGGTATCGGTTTTGGTATCGCCGTGATTCTATGCTTCTTCCTTGCTGTGTTCTCTCTTGTTGGATTGTTCATTGTGTCCTTGAAAATCTACAGTTTGTTGAAATCTTTTCCTGACCGGTTTCAGACGGTTTTTCCCTCCAATCCAAAAAAGAAACGGTCGAAGCCTATTCAGATTGTTCATAGTGTTCCAAAAGAAGAGGAGGAAAAAGAAGATGACTGATTTTGAAACTTCTTTGGTCACCGATGAATTGACAACAGAAGAATATACCGAGATTGTTGAAACATCTTCTGAAGTGCCGGAAAGCTCCGGTTTGGACACCGGTGTCATACTTGGTGTATTCCTGCCGCCGTTCTTCATTATTATCTTTCTGATTTCCGTTATCCTTGTATTAGCTCTGAAGAAGAGGTGAGATCATGGATAATGTGAATATGGATGTATTCCATGACGTTTTGGATATATGTCTGTTCTGTGTTGGTTCTGGACTTGTTGTTGGTTTTATCCTGCGATTTTTAATCTATGGTATTTCTGCGATCTGGTCTATGTTCCAACACATAACGCTCAATGAAAGGGGGTGAGAATGATGGATGAATCCATTACCACGGCTTTGACCACTGCTTTTACAACTATTAAGTCGGATGTCCTTGAAGGTATTGCATCGGCTCTTCCGGCTGCTCTGGCGATTGGCGGAGCGATCATTGCAATCCGTATTTGTTGGAGCTTCTTTAAGTCTGCTTCCCGATAATCGGCTACCATTTATGTCGATGTCTTGATCCTGTGCAATGGACAAGTGGCAACTCCTCCAACACGGGCGCAGGTGACTTCTGGAAACCTGCGTCTGTGTTGGAGGAGTTGTTTTTGTCTTTGCGAGGTTTAAACATGGGTAAACGATTTTTCATTTTGATTTGTTCCGTTCTGATTTTTTCTTGTTTTTGTATCTATTCTTTCTTGTCCCCTGTTTCGATTCCTGCTTCTGCTGCTTCTGGTGGAGGTGGGTATCGTTCTGAGCCTGTGGATGATGATTATGATTATGATTCTTCTAATGCTTGGCAAGGTTGTGTAGCGTGGTTTTCATCGTGTTTGGATGGACATATTTCTGATCAATCTATTGACATTTTTCTCAATAGTACTGGATTTCATGATCTTGTTTCTTTCGCTTGTGGTACTGTTGGTGCTATCTTTACGGATCAGACTATGGAGAGTGTCTTTCAGAACTTCTGCACTATGTATGCGCAGAAAGATCTCGATGGCTATGTTGATACTGATTTTCTTCATGAGATTTTTTATGTCGGCAAAGATGGTAACCTGTATTTTACCGATGATTTTATTCAGAATGCACAGTCCATTTCTGATGAAGCCCTTTTTTCACAAGGTATTCTTAAGTTTCCTTGTTGGGATGATACAACTTTTTTTTATAACTTGAATTCTCCTTATGTGAATTCTCTGATAAATAATGCTCTTTCTGGTCATCCGCTTTTTATCACCTATCATTCTTGGAGTAATTCTGAATATATTCAGTATTTATATGTTTCTTCTGACTGTTATTTCAATCAATTTTCGAATTATTTTACTTCATATCAAAATTATCTTAGTTTTGTGAATGGAAATTCTAATCGTTCAAGTGCTCTTCCTCTTGCTTTTTCTTCTGAACAAACTTTAAACCAGTTAGATTTCAGCGATGGAAACCTTACACAAGAGAATATTTCTTCGAAGAATTTCTCTTTTCTATGTCCTCATGCATCTGCATCTGGATGGTCTTCTAGCCAATGGTATTTATTTTTTTCTGATTATCCTTTGCAAGTCTACAACTCTTCTCAATGGTATGAATTTTATGCTAATGGCGGTGTTGGTGCTCTTTTGACCAACATTCATGGCAGTCTAAACGATGCACTTTCCAGTGATTTTTTTGATTTGCCTTGGTCTGATCTTTATGATAGTTGGCAAAGCCAGTATGCAGATCTTGCTTCCCAAGTAGCTTCCGGCAGTCTTGCGCTTTCGGATATCTCTAGCATGCTATCTGATGATATTAATGATAGTCTTAAGGATATCGAAGAAAATACAGAAGTTCAGACAAAGTATTTGAAAAAAATTGTGGATATTCTGGAATCCATCTCCAAGAAGCTTACCTATTCCAATGTCATAGGCACTGTAAATGCAGCCAGCAATCTTCTTTCTTCTATTACAGACTTTCTCAATGATCTTTTTGATGATGCAGAAGGTTCATTTCATCTTCTGGATTTTGTTTCCGATGGATTATCTGATACGATGCGAAGTGTTTTTCCGTTCTCTTTGCCACATGATTTGCTATTAGTTTATGAGCTTCTTTCTGTATCTCCTAAAGTTCCTCAAGTGGAATTTCATTTTGAGCTTGCCCGTCTGGGCATATCTTATGATTATTTATATACCGCAAATGATTTCCAGAAGCTCGCTTATGTGACTCGGTTTTTTAGCAGTATCGGTTTCGTGATTCTGCTGATTAACTTGACTGAAAAAATGTTGAAAAAGTAGGTGATCTTATGTCTTTGATTCTTGAATTGTTGAATCTTTTTCCATCCGATCCGATTCAGAGTTATATTCTTTCGTTGTCTCAGAATGATGATCTGGAAAAGTATCTTGGTTATTTCAATTGGTTTGTTCCTGTGTCTACTTTTGCTCAGGTTCTAAGTGTCTGGTGTATGTGTATGTTGGCTTACAAGATATGGGAGATATGGGGGAATCATATATGATGTCTATTTATGATGGTACACCCGGAACGGGGAAGAGTTTGCACGTTGTTGACGATATCCGGGACTATCTGCGCCGAGGTTGTAATGTGATTTGTAACTTCGATTTCCGTTATGATTTGATGGGGAAGAGTTGCCGTGGCAAGTTCATCAAGCGTGATAACGACCAGCTTACTTTTCCTAGTTGGGTGAAAGAATACGGTCGATCTCATAATGTCGATAAGTCCGGATGCGTTCTTATGGGACAAACTCTCCTTGTGATTGACGAAGCTCAGAATCTTTTTGACGCGCGACAATGGAATTGTACCGGGCGCAAAGAGTGGAACGAGTTTTTTGCAGTTCATCGTCACTATGGGTTTGATATTATCTTGATCACGCAGAATTTAAAAAGCCTGGATAAGCGAATTCAAGCGAATGCAGAATTTGAAGTGCTTCACAGAAATATGAAGCACTTTAAAAACATTGGGTTCATTCTTTCCTTGTTCTTCTTCGGACATCTTTTCGTATGGGTCAAGCGGTATCTTAGTACAAAAGATAAGGTCGCTTCTCATTGGTTTATTGGCTCTAAGCGGAAGTTCCGGTATTATGATTCTTTCATTCTCTTTGATGGTGATTGATTCTGCTGTTTGTCTATTATGCACAAACAAAAACAAAAAAATAGTCTCAGTTGAGATCTGATCCGTTCTGATCAACCTTCATCTGAGATCTATTTTTGCGTTAATTTTCGTCATGTTGCACAATTCACAGTTTTCGTCCACACATGGGACAGTATGAAGCTAGATGCAGCATGTTGTGGTTTTCATCATGGCAAGCTAGTATGTTTCTGTTGATACAATAATCACAATTAGATTTCTTAGGCTTTTTCATAAAACGATATATGGCTCGTAGTATGAAAATCACTAGGATGATTAACAATGCAGTGATAAGTACAATTACAAGTAATGTCAGAATTGGGTTTATGCTTGATGCTGGTGGGCTTCCTGTGTTCATTCTTTCACTTCCAATCTAAGATTTTCTTTATTATATCATTTCGTGCATGCTGTGTCAAGTTCTGGTATGAGCGAAGTAGGTTACCGTAGAAATCAAGGCTGCTGAGACATAAAGCCTTGCGGCGTTTGAGCGTTCCAAGCACGCCCGCGGGTTTAAGTAGTATGTTATGTCAAGATACCCGCGAGGCACGACGGGTCAACCTTCCGAGCACGGCATACACAGCCTTGTCAGACTGCGCACCGCGCCCACTTAACGCACGGTG
>CANQAL010000107.1 GCA_947589255.1 Candidatus Gastranaerophilales bacterium
GCTTCATGCTGAGCTTAGAAGTTATCTATACGAAGCATCAGAACGCAATTTTTATATTATTTGCATTAAAATAACAACAAAATAACAATAATATTTCTTATGGAAAATTTGCAAATAAATACTATTTATTGTCTAATTGTACTATGGATATTAAAGTTGAAAAATCAAAACCGCTTAAAGGAATTATAGAAATTCCTTCGGATAAATCTATAACACATAGAGCATTTATGTTTTCGGCACTTACTAAAGGTAAATGTAAAATTACAAACTTTTCTAAAGGCGCTGATTGTATGTCTACACTGAAAATTATTGAAAATTTGGGATGTTCAACTAAATATCTTAACGAGAAAGAACTTATTATTAACGCAGAAAATGCTCTAATAGCTCCAAATAAAAAACTTGATTGCGGAAACTCCGGCACAACAACAAGACTTATAATGGGTATTTTAGCAGGACAAAATTTTAATACAGAACTTTTTGGCGATGAAAGTCTTTCAAAAAGACCAATGAAAAGAGTAATAACTCCGTTGGAACTTATGGGGGCAGAACTTATACACAATGATTATAAACTTCCGATAAAAATAACGGGCAAACCTTTAAAAGGTATTAATTACATCTCTCCCCTTGCCTCCGCACAAGTAAAATCTTGTGTTCTTTTAGCAGGATTAAATGCCGATGGAGCAACCTCATTTACTGAACCTTATAAATCAAGAAATCATACTGAACTAATGCTGGAAGCTATGGGCGCAGACTTAACAATAAGCGATAATAAAGTTATAATCAAAAAATCTCAGCTTCATCCTCTGGAAACCATTGTATGCGGTGATATTTCATCTGCCGCATTCTTTATGATTGCAGGATTAATAGTTCCTGATTCCGAAATAACATTAACAAATGTAGGAATAAATGAAACCCGCTCAGGAATTATAGATGTTCTTAAATCAATGAATGCCGATATTGAATTATTAAATGAAAGAACAATATCAAATGAAAAAATTGCCGATATTAAAGTAAGATATTCGAAATTAAAGTCAACACAAATAGAAGGTGCCATTATTCCGAGGCTTATTGATGAACTCCCGATTATTGCAGTCGCTGCAACACAAGCGGAAGGGACTACAATAATAAAAGATGCGCAGGATTTAAGAAATAAAGAAGCGGACAGAATAACGGCAATAACAACAGAACTTAATAAACTGGGTGCAAATATACAAGAAACATCTGACGGATGGATAATTAACGGCAGATCTGAACTTACCGGTGATTGTGAGATTGAATGTTATCACGATCATAGAATAGCAATGAGTGCTTATATTGCGGGATTAATATGTAAAAAACCCATTAAAATTAATGAATTTCAATGGGTTAATATATCTTTTCCGGAATTTTTATCATTATTTAACAAAATTACTTATTAGGGAAGTAAACTTTAGAACCTTGTCCTTCTGTGACCTTAAAAGATAAAAATATTCTTTCTCCTTTATAATCATCAGGCGGAAGATCAAAGCTGTTAATATTAGACAAAACTAACAAAACAGAATCATCAAGACTTTCATTTTTAGTACTTGCAACAATATGCTTAGTATCAAGACTGCCTTCTTTATTAATAGTAAACTCAATTTTACATTCGCCAGAACCTTTAACAACAACACGATTCCATTTTCTGTCAAATTCACTTCCAATGTTAACCAAGTATTCTCTTAATTGAGGAGAAATACTACCAAATCTCTCATTTAATAAAGGTATAACAGGTCCATTTGTTTTTCTGTATGCGGAAGGAAGAGTTGAATCCCAATATGTGTCAATTTGCGGAAGTTTAACATTTGCTTGTTTAACTTTTTCTTTTACTTTGTCCATTTTTTTAGCTCTGTAGGGCGGTAAAAATAGGACTATAATTGCAATTAAAAGACAAACAGAAATGGCGATTAGTGCTTTTTTCTTATCTTGTTCTTCCTTTAAAAGTTCTTCAGCTTCTTCAGGAGTTAATCTCCGTTTTTTGGGAACAACTCTTTCGGGTTCATAATATTCTTCATTATCTTCATATACTTCTTCAAAAGTATCATTCCCACAATCACAAAAGTCAGGACATACTTCAAATTCTTTATTACATTCCGTGCATCTGTACATTATAATTTCCTTTAAATATTAATTAAAAATCTTTATCAACTTTTTCTAATAATTCTTCTCTTATCATAATTTCAAATTTTGTATTACCAAGCATTGTCGTTTCCATAATAAGAATAGCGGTTGGTAATGCAGCACCTAAAGCACAAATAACAAGGTTAAGGATATCGCCGCCCATTACACCCGTAAAATAAGAAACGTTCATTGTATATTCAATAATTACAACGCATATAGCAATTAACAACCATTTTTTAGATTCTTTTTTAAGGTTTTTACTACTTTCTACACCGTGAAGAGTAACACCGTGTACATTATAATCACTAAAACCATCTTGTTTGATAATATTAGAAGCATTTACTCTTTTAGAATATGCAAAAGAAGTTGCAAATGAATGGAAAGCAAATACGATCATAAATGAAGCCAAACTTAGGAAAATAGGTGATAACTTTAATGCCCCGCCTGCCAATCTGATAAATCCTGCAGCTTCAGGGAAAATTTCGCCTAATGTCTGTGATACAGCATATGCCAAGAATGGTGCCGTAATTACACCTAAGAAATATTCACCGTATGATTTTAATTGAAGGTTAAATATTTTTTCTTTTATATCTTTTAATCTTTTCTTAGAAATATTATTTACAAATAGTGTTATCCATTGTTGATAATCTTTAACTATAGCCTGAAAATCTTCTCTGCTTTCATAGCTATCGAGTTCTTCGCCGCTTTCAGATATAATATTTTTTGAAAATCCTGCAAATACACCAAGGAAAATACATAAGAAAGTACACAATATCAACATTTGAGGAATTAATAACGGTAAATTGTATCTGTGAACCGTTAATTCAGAAACTGCAAAAATCAATACACAAGCAAAAATACCGCAAGAAGACAACATACTTAATCTTTGAATTAAAATTGCCGATTGGCTCATTCTGTTTTTGCCTTTGCTTTGAAGTACAAGGAACTGACCTTGTTTTAAAAGCAATGTTACAATAATAAATGCTACTGCAATTAGGAATAAAATTTTATTCTGTAATTGAACATTATTTAAGGCATCTAGCTTTATAACATCTTTTAAAATAAACGCAATAGCGAAAGGAACAAAAACAATAAAGAAATTCAAACAAGCAAGTACTTTTTCGTTTTGAGATAATTTTGCTCTTAAGTAGTTTGATTTATAAGCAATTTCTTTAATAATTAAAGCTCTTCTTCTTTCAATATCAGATTTTTTTCTGTCAATTTTAATTTTTGTTTGAGCACCGACACCGGAGCCGTAAAGAGTTTCTATATCTTGTTCGTTTAATTCTTCATCTTCAATCATAGTGATTGTTTTTTTATTTTGAGTTCTGTTAATTTTTTCGGCACTCTTTCTGTTTGCAAGTTCAAGTGAGCCTGCAACAACCTTTGGGCTTACTCCGCCTGAAGATATTTTAATACTTATAAATTCAGTTGTCCCTTGAATCATTAATTTACATAAAGTGCCGATTTCAAGAACAGATCCGATAGGCTGACCTCTAAATAAAACTCTGTCGCTTTGGAAATTATTAACAATTTGCCATTTACCGTTTTCTTTTTGTTGTAATGACAAAATTAAATCAAAATCCAAATCCAATTTAAAATTACAATTTGGAGCCGTACCTATATTAATTACACTCTTATTATCGAATACCTCTTCTTTTGATTTAGAAGTAATAGTAATATTCATATTTACCCTCTATCTTCCTATAATTTCCATAAATCTTCTTACAGCCTGATCAACATTTTCTTCAGAAGCCATTATAAATTTCTTTTCGTCCAAAACACTTAATAATCTTTGTCTAATATCGTCTAATTTTTGGGGATGTGCATATAATAATGTTAAACTTAAATCAGGTACATATTTCAATGTATTTTGAATATTTTTAGGGAGTGTATTCCAATTAATTTGTTTGGTAATATCTCCTTCATTTTCAAGGTCGCCCAGAACAACGATTGCAGGCATATAGCCGTCTTCTTTAAATCTTAGTGCGTCATTAACTGCCTTTTTAAGAGCAACTCCATAAGCTGTTCCCCAAGCTTTAGAATCAAATTCGCCATATGCATTCATTGATTTCTTCATATCTACCAATCTGTGGGGATTACCGTTATATACGTTATAAGCATCTTCTGATACAACATAAATTATTGCTTTATCATCAGAATCTAATCTTTTTGAAATTTTCAGAATTGTATTTTGCTCTTGGATAATTGAGCCACGGCTTGAAGCTGATATATCAAGTAAAAATATAACACCTACCGGTTTAAATTCTGCTAAATCTGTCTTACTAATTCCGACTACTACTAATTTAATTAAGTAAACAACTATTATTAAAATAATTCCTAAAGTTAACGCTCTTCTAAACATACTACTCTCTATAATTTATTATTATTTAACAAAAAAATTTTACCATATTTATTTATTTTTTTGCAAGTTATTTATTTTTTTAATATTCCAAAAATCAGGATGGAGTATAGCCAAGAATGGAATTAATTCCAAACGGCCTACGAACATATTAAAAATAGTTATTATTTTGGATAAAGTATGTAAATCCGAATAACTACCCATAGGACCAACCACATTCCCCATTCCCGGTCCTAAATTACTTATTGTTGCAATAGCAGCCGATAACCCTGTTATTACATCTTGTTCTATTATAACTAACAGCACCGCTGTTATTACAAATATTGCATAAAAGAAAAATACAAATGAAATCATCTGTCTTACCACGTCTTCGTGTACAATTACTTTATTGATTTTTATCGGATAGACCCCATTAGGATGATGAATTTTAGAAATTTGTCTTTTTAAGTATTTAAAAATTAATATTATTCTTAAAAGCTTAACCCCGCCTGATGCTGAACCAATGGAAGCCCCTGTAAACATTAACATAAAAAGAAGAACTTTTGCTCTCAAACACCACTGAGAGTAATCAACCGAGGCAAATCCCGTGGTGGAAATTATTGTCACAACCTGGAAAAATGCAGCTTTTATTGAATTTTTAAAATCATAATAATGATGTGTTGTTAAGGTTACGGCTATAAATACCGTAAAAAGTGCAACAATTAAGAAATAAATCCTAAATTCTTCATCTTTAAATAACGAAAGAATTTTTCTTTTAACAAACACTTTATATTGAAGTGTAAAGTTAATTCCTGCAATAAACATAAAAACAGCAATAACCCAAACAATTTTAGACATACCGTAAGCATAAATAAGGCTTTCTGCTTTAGGGGAAAATCCGCCGCCCGATACTGTCGAAAGCGATGTACATATTGCATCAAAAACAGGAATTTTTAAGTAAATTAAAATACCGCATTCTATTAATGTTAAAAAGAAATAAATACTCCATAATACGGCTGCAGTCTGCCTTATTCTGGGGGTTAACTGACTATCTTTAGACCCCGGAATTTCGGCAAATACCATTTGCCTGCCCGCTATAGAAAATTTTGGCAGAATTGCAGCAAATAAAACTATTATCCCTAAACCGCCAAGCCATTGACTGAATGAGCGCCAAAAAAACATTGTTTGAGGATACAGTGAAAAATCTTTTAATATTGTTGCACCCGTTGTTGTTATGCCTGATACACTTTCAAATAAAGCATCTATAGGCTTTAATCCGAAATATAAAAACGGAATTACACCAATCAGACATATCAGGCCCCATGCCATAAGAACTATAGCGAATGCTTCCGTTCTGTTAATATTATTTATTTCCTCGTTTTTATGATTTTTACTGTGAAGTAATAAACCGAGTAAAAAGGATAATAAAGCTGCGCAAAGAAAAGGAATCAGAGAATTATATTCCTTTAAAACCAATGCACATATACAAGGTATTAAAAGTAAAATCGAAAAATACCTTAAAATTAAGCTTATTGAATTATATACATATCTTAAATTCAATGTTTATCACCTTTTAAAAAAATCTTTTATTATATTAGAGTTATCTTTTGTTGTAAAGATTATTAAA
>CANQAL010000108.1 GCA_947589255.1 Candidatus Gastranaerophilales bacterium
CTCTAAAACATCATAAATATACCGCGGGGGGGGGGATTTAGAGTATTAAAAATCTCTCTACCACTATTGATAGAGCGCCCTTTTACCCGTATATCTTTGATGTAATTTTGATTCATAACATCTTTATTATAATTTATTTAGTTTACTTTTTCAATATGAAAGATATGTTTAATTTTTTAAATTTAACATATTACCAAGTCTATAGTCCCAACTGTCATCTTCAAAGTTATAAAGACCCGAAAACGGAGTAAATGTCATTTCATTAAAATAAATTTTATCTTTATATATTAACCAGTCCACTCTGACTAATTTAAAGTCGAGGCAAAGTTTTTTGGATAATTCAACAGCTTGCCTTATACAATCATCTACAGGCTTGTTTTGAAGTTCATAATTAGGCAAAAATTTTAAATCTATATTATTAAAATTTTCATCATAAATACTTACCTGTCTGGGATTTGTATACTTTATATGTTGAAAAATTTTAGGTTTACCGTTAAAACAATAAATTTCAATTTCATCAGCTTTATCTTGCGGATTATCTAACAATAAAGGCTCTGATATTAATTTGGGAACTATATTTTTATACTGCGTTTCTAATCCGGCAAACGGGAAAAAACTTATAGAAAGCCAATCATTTAATTGCCTTTTAATGATTTCCTGTAAAGCTTCCGATTCAAGAAATTTCGCTTTATTTTTAATTTTATAGTGCCATTTACATCCATGATTTGCTTTTATAATAAAGCAATCCGGAAAATTGGTAAAATCAATTTCATCATACGTATTATTTATACTTATTATTGGTTTTAAATACTCACTGCCTATTTTTTCTTCAATCCAGTCTCTTACTAAAATTTTATCGGTTAAAGTTGTTTTTATCGGAAGATTATCATACAACTTTAACCACTGAATTTTTTCACTAAATCTTTTTGGATTTTTCAAATTTAGTTTTCTGCCTGTTGCTGCCCTATAAATTTGTTTTATATATTTCGGATATTCTTTTTCATCCAAATCCATTAGAAAATTATAGGGATATGGAGGATATGGGACTTCGAAAATCCTTCTTATGTTATTAAAAATTGTTTGTATCATTTTTACCTGCTATCATACCTAAATATTACAAGTAAATTTTATTATATTAATTATTTTTTATCAAGGAAATTTTTAACACCTTCAAAATAAATTTTATTTAAAATTGGAAATATAAAAATTCCGATACCTTATTAATGGATAAAACTGAAACTATCAATAAAACTAATGTAACCACAAAAAATATCCTGTTTGGCTTAAATTTTTCTGCCCATTCCATTGAATTTTTAAAGAAAAATACCAATATTATACATGCAAGCACCATAAAAAAGCTTAACTTAATACTTCCGTTTTCAAATGTAAATCTTAATTTATTTATAACTACAGGAATAAATCCGTTCAAACCTATCATGGATTTTAATATGTCAAATGCTCTATGAATTGAAGAAGCCCTAAAAAATACCCACGTTATATTTATAAAGAAAAAGGTTATTGCAACAGCTATATATTTGTTTATACGGATATTAAATTTTTTCCAAAATCTATGAACGCAAGTAGCTAAACCGTGCATTATTCCCCACATTATAAAAGTCCAATTAGCACCATGCCATATACCGCCTATCAAAAAGGTAAGAAATAAATTTCTGTATGTTTTAAATTCTCCAAGTCTGTTCCCGCCTAAAGGTATATAAATATAATTCTTTAAAAATCTTGATAATGTCATATGCCATTTCCGCCAGAAATCTTGAATATTTTCAGACTTATAAGGAGAATTAAAGTTAACAGGCAATTTGATATTAAATAATAAAGCAATACCTAAAGCCATATCGCAATATCCCGAAAAATCAAAGTATAATTGAAATGTATATGCTAAACTGCCAAACCAGGCTTCAAAAAAGTCTAATGTCGGAATTACATCAAACATACTTCCGACGAAGTCTGATAAATTATCGGCTATAATTACTTTTTTAAATAATCCTACGGCAATTAAAAATAATCCTACAGAAATATTTTTATGATTTATTACCTTTTTTCTGATATTTGCAAATTGGGGCATCATTTCACTGTGATGAAGGATAGGACCTGCTATTAAGTGAGGAAAAAATGTAACAAAAAGCGCATAATTTAAAAAATCATACTCTTGTACTTCTTTTCTGTATGCGTCTACAAGATATGCAATTTGAGTAAAGGTAAAAAAGCTTATACCTAAAGGCAAAGCAATTTTTAATGTATCAAACCCGCTGTGAAAAACAGCATTTATATTATTTATAAGGAAATCAAAGTATTTATAATAACATAATAACCCTGCATTACCGACTACCCCAAGCATTAGAACTAATTTTCTGTTTATCTTTAAATTAGAAGGATGCGACAATGTATAACCAACAGTATAATTAAATATCATCGAAAGTATTATTAATGTAAGATATTTATAATTCCAATAACCGTAAAATATTAATGATGCCGCAACCATCCAGCCTGTAGCTAATACTATCAGCCTCTTTTTATTTAAAAAGAAGTAAACAAAAAATGTTATCGGTAAAAATATAAACAAAAATTCTAACGAATTAAAAAGCATTAATCAATCCACCCCTTTATTTGTTTTACAATTTCAGGATTATTAGTTATATAATCATTTAAATTCTGCTTATCTGTTTCAATATATTGATTAACATTATCTTTTGTTATAAATACAGCACTATTATTGGGTTTTGTATAAAAACTTTGTGCAAAAAAGCTGCCAAAATATTCCGTAGCATGAACCGCATCCCTAAAATATTTCATATTAACTGCAACAGGCTCGGTATTATATTCATTTATAAGAGATAAATCATAATAGTTAAAATACTGTGCCAGAAGTCTTTTAAACTCGTAAAACTCATCTGTTAAGCCGTGCAGATTTATGTTTACAAGGTCATAAATATGCATGGGTGTTACAAAATAAACAACTTCTATATTTCTTGACTTAGCAAAATCATTGAATTCAAGCAATTCTTCAAAAGCTTCTTTATTTAACGCATAATCAGAATAGTAATCTCTGTCATATTTTTTTACGGTTTCTTTGAAATAATGTTCAGCTTTGGGGTTTTCATCAATACTTATTTCCGTATTATCTTGAACAGAGTTATCTTTTATATTATAAAAAAGTGTCAGCATACTGTATTTGAGAGTATCAAAGGATAATAATAACGGCATGATTTCTTTTTTCGTAAGTTTCTTTTCTGTAACCCTTTCTATATTTATTGCCGTAGTATAAAAATTAGAACTGAATGAAAAGAAATCCAAACCAAAATATATTTTTTCTATTTCGGGATGAAGGAAAATACTGTTTTCAGCCATAATAATACTTTCTTGAAGGCTTGAAGCACTTAGTCCCATAGAAATTATGTTCTTTCCCGAAATTTTTGAATAATAAGGAATATTCAGCCACCACTGAGTTTTAGAACTCCCTACAAAAACAATGTCAATTTTATCTTTATTTAATTTTAATTGAGGAATTTTTGTAATCCTCTCCTGTTTTGAAATGCAGGGTTTATTATAATTAATACCCGTCTTTTTTATGAACTTGAATATATCAAAAGGATCAATTATATAATTAAATAAAATTGTGAATACAGTCATGAACAATAATATCAGTATTATAAATACATTAAAATTCTTCATTTACCCTCTACCCGAAATGCTAAATCCTGATTTTTTTTAAAATACTCACCTATGGCTTTTTCATCCTGTTTAAGGATATCTTGAACATTTGTATTAGTCAATATTCTCCCAAAATCACCATTTTGATTAACCATAAAATCTATAATTTTATTTCCTAAATTAGAAGTTGAATGTGATGTTTCAAAAAAATATTTCATATCGGGTTTTATTTCTTCTTCCGTATAATTATTTGGATACTGAAAATCATATATATCAGATATCTTTGACAGTTCTATCTTCCATTTTTTATAATCATTTTTACATTTTTTATATATTAGATATTGATCAAGAATATGTGACGGCATTATAAAGAAATATATTTTTATATTTTTTTCTTTGCATAATTTTTTTAATTCTTTTATTTTTTCAATCATACTATCGTCAAATGCAAAATTATCATAATAACCTCGATATTCCTCCAATGTTTTTTTAAATTCATTATCAATTTCTTTATTTACAAAGATATGTTTTGTGCCGTCAAAACAAAACATTCTTTTTTCAATGCCTATTAAATTTTTTATTACAGTCCATATACTATCACCTGTGGATTTCAATGAAAATAAAGCAAACCCGAGTTCTGATGATGTTATACTTTTTTCCTCTTTAATTTTATATCTTGTAGTTTTATTATTATCTTTTCTGTTTATATCAAAATTTATAAAGTCTAAACCCACATATAAATTTTTAACCTCGGGATGAATTAATATTAATTTCCTTAGCTCATCAAAATATTCATATATGAATACTCCGCCAAGTGCAAGATTTTCTGAGCTTTTTCCTGTTAATTTTTCGTAATAATATTTATTCAAAGCTAAATCAGCTCTTGAAGTTCCCATAAATACAGTTTCTATTTGTCTTTTATCAAGTTTTAATGCAATAAACTTTGTATATCTTTCTTGTATTTTAGCTTCCGGCTTAAGCAAAGAAATTTTTAAAACTCTGTTATCAAATATATTATACGGATTAACAATGTAATTTATTGTTCCAAGCACAAAAAATATTATTATTAATATTTTTAAGAGGCTAAAATTAAATTCTTTATATCCATAAGACTTTTTCATATTTTCCCAATCCATAAATAAGTAATTTGAATTAAATAAATTGGCATTCTCTTATTCATTAACTGATTTAAATAATATACATGTCATGCTTTAACAACTTTGTCAATATTATATGGTGTTTTATAACATTATTGTTTCTTAAAAATAACGTTATCCTATAATAGGAGATTGGTTATGGAAGAATTTAAACATTGCTTCGGGTTACGAATAAAAGAATTAAGACGAAGTAAGCATCTTACTCAAGAACAACTTGCCGAAAAAATCGGGATGGATACCCAAAATCTTTGTAAAATGGAAAACGGAAGTCACTTTCCTCAAGTAAAAAATCTGATTAAACTCGCTAAAATACTAAATGTTGAAGTAAAAGAACTATTTAATTTTAATCATTTTTATAAAAAAGAAATTTTAATTAAAGAAATTTCTAAATATTTAAAATCAGCAAAGAATAAAGATGTGGAAATAGTATATAAATTTATTAAAAATTTAGAAGAATATAACAAATAAATTCTTTGAGTTATACTAATATTTAGAAAAAGGCACTGAATATGTATAATCCGAAATCAACAAAAGCTGAAGAATTTATTAATAACGAAGAAATTTTAAACTCAATCAAATATGCTGAAAAGAACAGTAATAATATTGAAGTTATAAATCAAATTATTGAAAAAGCAAAACAAAAAAAAGGTTTAACCCATAAAGAAGCGGCAGTTCTTCTTTTGACAGCCGATAAAGAAAAAAATAATGAAATTTTTAATCTGGCAAAAGATATAAAAGAAGAATATTACGGAAACAGGATAGTTCTTTTTGCTCCGCTATATTTATCGAATTATTGCATAAACGGCTGCACATATTGCCCGTATCACGCAAAAAATAAACATATCCCACGAAAAAAAATGACGCAAGAAGAAATAAAAAATGAAGTCATTGCGCTTCAGGATATGGGGCATAAAAGGTTAGCAATAGAATCAGGGGAAGACCCCGTTAATAATCCTATTGAATATATTCTTGAGTCAATAAAAACAATTTATTCAATAAAACATAAAAATGGTGCAATCCGCAGAGTTAATGTAAATATAGCGGCAACAACCGTTGAAAACTATAAAAAACTGCATGATGCAGGAATAGGCACTTATATATTATTCCAAGAAACTTACAACAAAGAAAGCTATGAAAAACTTCATCCGA
>CANQAL010000109.1 GCA_947589255.1 Candidatus Gastranaerophilales bacterium
CATGCTTAATGCATCTGCTGCTGATTTGCCTCTTACAAGATTTATTACTCTGCGTAATTTTCTTGCTGGCATTGTTATATCTGTTTGTCTTGCCTTAGCTTCCATAATCTATTTCCTTTTCGCTGTTTTATCCTGACCTGCATGGCCTCTGAACATTCTTGTAGGTGCAAATTCACCTAATCTGTGTCCTACCATTGGTTCTGATATATATACCGGTACGTGTGTCTTTCCGTTGTATACGGCTATTGTATGTCCTACCATATCCGGATTTTCAGGAGTAATCATAGACGCTCTTGACCATGTCTTTATTACTCTCTTTTCTTTATTTGCATTTAATTTATCTATTTTTGCTTTTAAAGAGTCGTGTACATATACACCCTTTTTTAGTGAACGTGTCATTAATTATCTCCTTTAATTAACGTTTTCTGCTTCTGACTATTAATTTGTCAGATGTTTTCTTAACTTTTCTGGTCTTATGACCTAATGCCGGTTTACCCCAAGGTGTCTTAGGATTACCTCCGGGTCCTGTCTTACCTTCGCCGCCGCCGTGGGGGTGATCACATGGGTTCATTGTTACACCTCTTACCGTTGGTCTTATCCCTAAGTGGCGAGTACGACCTGCTTTTCCGGTCTTTAAATTCTTAAATTCGGCATTACCCAATACACCGATTGTTGCTAAGCATTCTTTTCTTACCATTCTCATTTCGCTGCTGGGCATTTTTAATGTTACATAATTGCCTTCTTTTGCCATTAACTGTGCGCTTCCGCCTGCAGTTCTGACTAATTTTGCACCTCTGCCCGGTATTAATTCAACATTGTGTACTACCGTACCTAACGGGATTAATTCTAACGGAAGTGCATTTCCTGTTTGAATTTCTGCTGTCGGACCCGATACTATAACATCGCCTACTTTTAATTCGTGAGGTGTTAAAATATATCTTTTTTCACCGTCAGCATATACTACTAATGATATCCTTACATTTCTGTTCGGATCGTATTCTACTGTTTGTACTGTTGCAGGAATACCGAATTTTTCACGTTTAAAATCTATTACACGATATGCCTGTTTATGTCCGCCGCCTTTATGTCTGCAGGTTATTCTTCCTGTATTATTTCTTCCTGCTGTCTTTCTTATCGGCTGTAATAATGATTTTTCGGGGGTTGATGTTGTTATTTCCGAATAATCACTTTTTATCATTCCTCTTTGTCCCGGAGAAGTCGGATTAATTTTTCTTGTACCCATCGGTCTATACTCCTGCTAATTCTTCGATAGGATCGCCTTCGATTGTTACAATTGCTTTTTTGCTTGATTGTGTTCTGCCAACCGAGTATCCTACTCTTTTTGCGTGTGACGGCATATATACCGTTCTTACTTTCTTAACTTTTCTGTTTGGAAAAGCTAATTCTACAGCCTTCGCTATTTCTATTTTTGTTGCATCTTTCAATACTTCAAAAGTATATTGGTTTAACGAAGCCATTGTCATTGATTTTTCTGTGATTATAGGTCTTTTAATTATGTCGTATAATCTTTCTTTATTCTGTGTACTCATTATTTCGATAACCTCTCAGTTATTTCTAATATCGCTGCTTCTGTCATTACTAATGTATCTGCTTCCAATAAGTCTTTTACATTTAAGTTTGACGGAAGAATTATTTTAACATTCGGAAGATTTCTTGCTGCTAATTCTAACTGTCCGTTTTCTGCGGCTTGTGTATTTGCAACTATTAAAATCTTGCCTTCTGCTTTTATTGCTTTCAGTGATTGAGCTACCATTTTTGTTTTAGCTTCCGTTATTTCAGAAAAATCTTTAACTAAAACGGTATTTTCCAATCTTGCGGATAATGCTGATTTTAATGCTAATCTTCTTGCTTTTTGAGGCATTGAAAATGCATAATCTCTTGGTTTTGGTCCGAAGATTACACCACCGCCCGCAAACAATGGAGATCTGATTGAACCTGCTCTTGCTCTACCTGTTCCCTTTTGTTTCCATGGCTTTCTTCCGCCGCCTGATACTTCTGCTCTCGTTTTAGCACAAGCATTGCCGCTTCTTGCATTATTTAATTGTCTTCTTAATGCCATATGCATTACATGCAAATTCGGTTCTACTCCGAATACTTTATCATCAAGAGTAATTTGTCCGACTTGCTTTCCGTTTGTACTTAATATTGAAATTTCTTTTGTCATTTTTCTTTTTCCTTACTTTTTAGTCTTTGGGTTTAGGATTTTATCCGTTCCATTTAACTCTTGATGGTACTACCGTTACTAATTTACCTTCAGGTCCAGGAACAGAACCTTTTATTAAAAGTAAATTATTTTCTTTATCAACTCTTACAACGGTAAGTTTTGTTATGGTAACTTTTTCATTACCCATGTTACCTGCCATTCTCTTACCTTTGATTACACGGCCCGGTGTTGTACCTGCACCGATTGAACCGGGTTCTCTATGATTTTTTGAACCATGTGCCATAGGTCCTCTTCCAAAGTTCCATCTTTTTACCGTACCTTGGAAGCCTTTTCCGATTGATGTTCCCGTTACATCTACCTTTGTTCCTTCAGCTAATACACTTAAATCTATTGCTTGACCTACTTGGTAGTTTTCAGGATTATCTAATCTGAATTCTTGTAAGTGTCTGAAATTTTCAAGTCCGTTTTTCTTAAAGTGTCCGATTTCGGATTTTGTTAAATGCTTTTCTTTTGCAGGAACTACACCTACCTGAATTGCATTATATCCGTCGGAATCAACGGTTTTTACTTGTGTTACCGTTAACGGATCAACTTTTATTACTGTTACGGGAATTGCAAGTCCTTGTTCGTCAAATACTTGTGTCATCCCAAGTTTTTTACCTATTACTCCCAGTGTCATATTTCACCTTTCTTTTGTGAGCGCTACGTTCTACTGCTTGCCTCGTAGATCACATTCAATTTATTTAGGAGTTCCCTATATTAAATTGTCTGTGCCTTAAACCATTCTCTATAGTTTAACTTCGATATCTACTCCGGCAGGCAAGTCCATTCTTGTAAGTTCTTCTGTTGTTTGTGCCGTCGGATCATAAATATCTATGATTCTTTTGTGTATTCTCATCTCAAAGTGTTCTCTTGATTTCTTATCAACGTGAGGTGAGCGGAGTACACAATATAATCTCCTCTTTGTCGGTAAAGGTACAGGTCCTGCAACTCTTGCATCTGTTCTCTTTACAACTTCTACAATCTTGCTTGCAGATAAGTCGATTAATTTATGATCGTATGCCTTCAAACAAACTCTAATCCTTTGTTGCTTGCTTTCGTTCATTTCCACTTCCTTTTGTCTTATGGCTTTCGCTTCAACAGTCTTTTATACATTCGCTTGTAAACCATTCCTCTCTTGATTCATGCTTTTTGCAAATTATAAATGCCTATCTCAGCATAATAAATTTATATTAAACATGTTTTGTCGTCAACTAATATTTTTTTATTTTTTATTTTTTTCTTAATATTTCTTTATTTTTGTGTAAATTTCTTGACAACTTCCAAACATATTTTATCTGCTTTATATAAGAGGATCTTTTATTATTAACTCTTTTGCAGTCTTAATCTTAGCTGTTAAATCTTTATAACTGTCTTTTTCAGCAAGACTTACAGCATTATCATATCCGATTTTCGCAATATCTGCCATTTGTGAGAGCAAATCTCCCGTCTGCATTACCATTCTGAATATTGTTCCTTCGTCGTATAAACCTTGAGTGCCTTTTTTCGTTTTCTTTGGTATTTCTCCATCCGATGATGCAACTAATACACCTATTGAAATATCATCTTTCGAGTTTTGCGTCTCCAGTTCTTCTTCCATATCCGTTTCCAATTTTTTGGAGCATTTTAATACTTTCTCCCAATTTAAACGGCTGTTCGGATTTACTTTGTTTAATGCAGCCCAAGTATAGAGCAGCTTCCCTGCATTTTCACTATACATGGGAAGTTCACCTTGTATTCCGCATATTGATTCTTCAGAATACAGCATTTTTGACATTAATAACATATATTTAAATATATTATTTATATTATATTTAGCATTATCGTCTATGGATATTTCATCATCAGGATTTTCTTCAATTCCAATTAATGCTTTTATAGTTGATATTAATTTATCTTTTAAGCTGTTTGCGGTATATAAACTCATTACCTCCTGATGATCGGCTTTAACATTTGCCATTGAGTTTGTTTTTTTGTACTGTTGATTTGATTTAATTGCACTATCAAGATGTTCTTCAATATATTTCATCAGTTTTACATTTTTAATTTCATTTTTTATTTCTTCTGCTTCTTTTTTATTTCTTGCCTGTGCTTTCTTTGCTTTTGAAGTTAAATCTATTCTGTCCAGATTTCTTTTTAATTTTACAAGATAATCATCAAAGCTGAATATCATATTTTTATTTTTGTAGTTTTGAATTTCCGATTTCCAATAGTTTAGAGCTTTTGAAGGAATAATCTCTCCTGCCTCAAATGCAGAATACAGTTGCGTCAGAGTGTATTTAGTATTTGAATCTATTTTATATAATTTTGCCCGTATTTCTTCAATCTCATTGATTTGAGATTTTAATTCTCCTAAATCCTTATCGGTTTTTTCAAGATTTTCGGCATATTTAAGCATATCTGAGAACGAGTCAAAATCGTCAAAAGTTTTGCCTAAATCTCTCAGCATAACGGAAAGTTTTCTCTTTAATTCCAGCGAAATTTCATCCCGCATTTCACTTGCATATTTAACGGAATCCTCACTTAATTTATCGCTGTCAACCTTATATACACTGTATTTATCGTTGTCTTGAACGGCGATTGCTCCTGCGAGCATTACTAATGCTTCAGGTGTTATATTTTTAAATGCTTGAGGATTAGATAACACCTCAACCAAAGGAATAGGCTCATATCCCGCAACTTTTGCCGCCATTTGTCCTTTTACGGTTGCTTTGTACCCGAAATCATTTGTATTTTCCAAATAACCGTATTCTGCCAATACACTTGATAGAGCATCAGCGAAACTTGATATATATAAAAGTTTAGTTTTATCCGTCGGTATTACTTTGCCGTTTTTATCATATTTTAAGAAACCCGTATCAAGATATATATCTTCTGCGCCATCTGTTAATCTGGGATAAAACAAATCAGTTTTTTGATCTTCCTGCATAAACAGTGATTTTTTAAATATTTCCTCCAGATGTTCTTTATCACTTAAATTGGAATAATATTCACACAGGAATGAATATGTCGGGTCATATTTGCTTGTTATGGAGTTTGAAGGTTGAGATTTTAAATATGAAAACAGTTTATCCGTTTCGTAATCAACGGGCATTGTGTATACATAACCTGTTTTATCAATGCCTCTTCTGCCAGCACGGCCTGACATTTGGATAAATTCATTTGCCGTTAAAGGTCTGCTTATAATCTTTGAACTGCCCTGTATTACATCATTTTCATCCTCATCCGTATCATCATTAATTTCAGCATAATTATCAGTAATATTGCTTTGTCTTCTGTCTGAAGGCATTTCGGCAGGTTTATAAGGGCTTGATATTACAACCGTTCTTGCAGGCATATTAATCCCTGCAGAAAGTGTTTCCGTTGATATTACGGCTTTTATAAGTTTCTTTTGGAATAGTTCTTCTACCAGTTCTTTTTGTCTTGGCATTATACCTGCATTATGTATTGCATAACCCTTTAATAGCGCCTCTTCATTGAAGTCTTTACCGAGATAATACTTAGATTTATATTCATTTAAAATTTTCTTAATTTCGTCTTTTTCATCTTTTGTATTTAAATCAGGGCCTTCTTTGCCGAAGAAATCAAGAATTCCTCTTGAATTATTTTTACTGAATACAAAGAATATT
>CANQAL010000110.1 GCA_947589255.1 Candidatus Gastranaerophilales bacterium
TCATACTTATTTTTTATCTTATTAATTTTTAACCCGGAAACTTTCAGAGTATTAAAATATTTAATGAATGCTTCATTAGTATAAACACTGCCAATTCCGGAATTATCTTTTAATATATCAATAATTTCACTTTTACTGAAATTGCTGATGAGCAAAATCTTTAAAACTTCAAGTATTCTAAGTCCCGTATCAAATTTTTTTTCGGATTTTAACATCATTCATACAGCTTTCTTATACTTTTAACTTTATTAATAAGTTTCTCTTTAAAAAAGTCCGGTGAGATTATTTTAAAATCACCGCAAAACTGTAATAACCTTTGAATAAACCAAAACTCATTAACAACATTGGCTTTTACAATAATATAATCTTTAGTTTTTTCCAAAACTGTTTCATAGTCTTTTGTTTCAAATGTAAGCATTGATATACCGCTTAATTTATATACTACTTCATATAAATTATCTTCTATATTGTATTTTTCGGTTGAAATATAATTAATATTTTTTATTCTTTCCAAACTTAACAAATTATTCATTTTATATTTGCAAATATAACACCATAAATATACTTTACTATTCTCATATTTAATTTTATGCAGGATTACATCCAAATTTTCCTCACCGTTTCTTGGTGATAAATAACTAATTTGAATTTTTTTTCCTGCAAGTTTGAAATCAGAAAGTTGGGACAACAAATCTTTATTTATTTCCGATAAAGGCATAGTTTCGTTAATTTTATTTATATAATCAGGATTTCCCGTAAGAGATGCAATTTTTTCATATAATTTGTTCAATATCAATACCTTTTGCCAGGATAAATTTTCAGAAAAGAGCTCGCGAAGTTTTAAAAATACTTCAATTTCTTTTTCGGATAAATTCAGATTAAACGGATGAGAAATTAATTCATAATGATAATTATTTTTTATTGATGGTCGTGAAATTTTACAGCCTGCGGATTTTAAAGTATTTATTGTTAATCTGACGGTATCTTTTGAAACTGCTTTATTTGTATAACGGTTATTTTTGAAATAATCTGTTAATTCATCAATGGTTCTGCTTTTTTCAAGAAGCAGTTTTAAGAGAAAAAGAGTCCTGTACCCCGTTAAGCTTATCCAGAGATTTTTTTCTTGTTCAAGAACTTGATACCGAGTATTCATAATATAATTTTAATTTAAAACAAAATTATGTATAAATACTTTACAAATGTTATTACTTAATAAAAAGGTTTGATATAATAAGTTTGGAGGTAAAAATGGTTAAAGAATGGAATGAATATTTTTTAGAAATTGCAAAGACCTGTGCTTCCCGTTCAAATTGCCTCAGAGCTCAAGTTGGCGCTGTTATAGTCGGAGAAGATAAAAAAATTAAAGCTACAGGTTATAACGGAACTCCATCTAAAGTTGTTTCTTGCTATGAACTCGGTAAATGCTATCGAATTGAAAATAATATTCCTTCAGGTACAATGTATGAAACCTGCAGAAGCATTCATGCGGAGCAGAATGCTATTATCCAAGCCGGACAAGACAGATGCAAAGGTGCTGTAATGTATATATACGGACATAACTTTATTTGTATTCTCTGTAAAAGATTTATAGTACAGGCAGGAATAAAAGAAGTTTACCTTCGAAAGGACGATAATTCTCCAATAGAGCATATTTTTGTCGAAGATATTAAAAAAGAGCTTTCTTCGCCAATTTCTCTTGTTAATTGATTTTATTTCGCCGTTAAAAGCGGTTCATTGCCATCTTCAAAAGTAAACTCTATAAGTTCATCATCATTTTGAGGAAATTCAACCGTACTACTTGGTATTTCAGCAGTTTCTTTTGCTACAGATTGGTTTAAATAATTATACCCCATATAAAAAGAACCTAAAATCAGCGCAAAAACCATAAAACCTAAAACAATTCCCGCCCGTTTATAAACACTTTCAAAGGAATCTTTTGTTTCCTCCTTTAATTTTTTAACAATTTTTTTTGAGAAATTAATGTTTAAATTATTTTTATAACTTGCTATAGAATACCGAATATTATTCTTTAAGCCGTAAGCCGTTGCCAGCTCTGCTCTTGCAGGCTTAGACTTTAACAGATATTTCCTGAATTTTATACTGTCATCATAACAAAGTTCGTCATCGATATACGGAGAAATATTTTCATAAAATACTTCATATTCCCTTATATTAAACATCTTATTTGATTCAATTTTTTCAAACTCATCAATCATTTTTTCATATTCCAAATGAAGATTTTCCATTATATTTTTCATCTCCAAATATTTTTGATAGCAAGCAGAACAAAACATAAAATGATTTTCAATTAATAATTTATCTTTTTCTTCAAGTTTATTTTCTATATACATTGATAGTAATGAAGTAACTTTCTTACAAATCGGATTATCCACTGTAAAACTCCTTTATTAAGTTAAATAAGGTTTAAGACATTCCTGCAGTTTATTTCTTGCCCGAGATATTCTTGATTTAACAGTACCTACATTAGTATTTGTTATTTTGGCGATTTCTTCATAACTCAAACCTTGAAGTTCTCTTAAGATAATGACCAGCCTAAAATGCTCGGGGAGCCTTGATATCATTTCCCTTATAATATCCGAAAGTTCTCTGCCTAAAGTTTTTTCGTCAGGTTTAAGTGTGTTATCACATATATTTAAAATACTGTTATCACTGCTTTCATCGTTTAACCAATAAGATTCTATGGAAACAGAATCAGGAATGCGCTGTCTTTTCCTTAATTCGTCATAAAAAAGATTTGATATAATCTGACCCAGCCAAGATTTGAATAATCTGGGATTTTTTAAGCTTTTTATGTTTTTGGAAACTCTAAATAAAGCTTCCTGAGTTAAATCGGAAAGACTTTCTTTTGAAGCACCAAGATAGCAAAAAGAAGCAAAAACATTTTTCTGTTCCCGCTTGATTAATTCTTCAAGTGCGTCATAGTCGTCTTCTTGCGCACTGCATATTAAATCGTACAAGTTCATATCTTTATATTTTCTTTTTGACATTCCTTTCAAAATATCCCTTGCAGCTAAACTGTTTTCTAAATTAATAAATAATCAAAATAACCGCTATAATCTATGACCTGTCAGGATAGTCATAAGGGTATACATGTGATTAATATGAAAAGAATATATACAAAAAATAAAATAATAACCCCTTGACTATAAATTATGCTTTAGATAAACTATAAATTGTTGATGAGGTCCCATCGTCTAGAGGCCTAGGACACATCCCTTTCACGGATGCGACAGGGGTTCAAATCCCCTTGGGACTACCATTTATAAGAGCTGTTTAAGCTCTTTTTTTATTGAAATATTAATCTTCTATAAAAGAAAAATCTTTCCCAAGCTGATTTTCTACAAATTCTATTAAAATATGGGGTTTAATTTCTAATCCCTCTGCTATTCTCCAAACTGTTGATAATTGCGGATCCTTAATTCCGTTTTCTAAATCTGCCCACAAAGATTTGCCCATACCAATCTCATCTGCGCTTTTTGTTATAGATTTTGTTCTATGTTCTTTTACAACTTTTGCTATTGCTTTTTGTAATTTTAGTTTTTTTGCTTGCATATTAACAATTATTGTTCTAATATTATTACAAGTTGTCATAGTATTATGACAAAATAAGCAAAAATATAGGAAAAACCTAATAATTATGACAAAAAACGAATTACAATTTATAAATATACTTAAAGCTATAGCAATTATTTTAGTTTTAATTACACATAACGGATTTTCCTTAACCTTTAGAGAAAATATTTTTTTTACATATTTTATAAATATGGCAGTTCCTTTATTTATTTTGATTACAGGATTTAACTATTCTTTATCTTTTTCAAAAATAAACAATATCAATTTTGTTAAAATATTAAAATCACTTTTTAGAAAATTTAAAAGGCTTACAATTCCTTTTTTTATTATACTTTTAATTGAATGGTATTTAAATCTTTCAAATATAAGGTTTCACCATTTTACAACAGCATTTATAAATGGAGGAGTTGGCCCCGGAAGTTATTATTATCCCGTAATGGTTCAATTCATAATACTTTTCCCGTTCATTTACTTATTATTGAAAAAATATAAAGAAAAGGGAGTTGCGATAATCTTTATAATACAGTTTCTGGCAGATAGTATTTTTTATTTAACGGATATTAATCCTAACCTGCACAGAGTTCTGTGTTTAAGATATATTTTCCTTGTTTCGCTCGGTTGTTATTTGGGATTAAAAAAAGAAAAAATTAATTCTAATGCTCTTTTATTGATGGAAATGATAGGAATAAATTTTTTAACTATACTTCTTTGCAGTAACTCTGAACAAGCATATGTTCCGTTTACTCTCTGGTCCGGTTCATCGCTGCTAGTATCATTTTATATTTTCCCTATTTTTGCATATATTTACTATAACTATAATATTTACAGTACAAATATATTTGTTAAGTTTATAAGTGATATCGGTAGAGCAACTTGGCATATATTTTTAGTTCAAATGATATATTTTTTGGTAATTCAGGATTATTTAACATTACCTTTGAAGTATACAATACCAATAAGTCTATTTGTTAATATAACATTGGGCTGGATATTTTATAAAGTTGAAAAACAGGTAAGTTTTTGTATAAAAAACTTTTTGAGCAAGCAATAAGGTGAGAATTTTTTAATCATATATTAAAGTAATAAATAATTTGAGCCAATAAATGAAAGTCTTTTTGGTTTCTTTTTCTACAGAAAAAGAAACTGTCAGAGAACTCCCGACGTTGGAACTTTATAATAATATTTATTTTTAAATTTTTTTAAACTATAAGACCTGGAAAAGTTAATTCCATGTAACAAAATAAGGCCAGACACTTCACAAATATTTATTTGTAGTATATAATAATAGTGTACAACCTCAGATGACTTCCATTAAGTTGAGTTACTGAGGTTTTTGCTTTGTTATAACTTCTTTGAAATCGCAAACTCTATCAAGGTATTGCAAACTGTCTTTCGATATATAACCTAAAAGTCTTCTTAAATCTGTATAGCAATTATATATTCCATAAGGATGATTTATAATTATTTCGTGATGAAATACTCTATTTCTTAATTTCAGCATAAGCTGCAAGATAGGAAATATTTTACTGAGTTTATCAAATTCTGAAAAATTAGGGTAATCGGCAAATACAATCCTGAAAAAACCCGGCTTATGCCACAGTGCTGTTTTATATCTTTTTGTACACAGATGAATCCAAAAGCCCAATGATAATTCAGCTATTAAATCATCCTTGCCGATATTTTTATGTCCTTTATTTATGAGTTTTTGTTTAGCTTCAAGTAATTTTTTATGTTCATTTGGAAACAAAATATTCTGTTGATTAAGTTCTTTTAATAACCAGTTCTGTTTTATAACTGTTTCAATAGCTTGATTTATTCTATTACGCAAAGATATTTCAAGAAAAGATAACAAAGGATACAAAGATTTTGATACCTCAATATTATATAAATATCTTTCAAGAACAATAAAATCTGTATCATTATTATAATATTTATAAGAATTCAAACGATTTGAACTGAATAATTTTACTAAATTTTCTTCTAAAGTCCTTGTCATAAGGCTATTATATCATAAAAGCAGACAATTATATTAAGCAATATTTAAAAACGGAGACAGAGTGGACACAAGAGAAATTTAAAACCGGGGGAATTGATTTAAATAAAAGAAAAAATTAATTGCCCTGGGCGGGACTTTGCTTAGACCGTGGACGAGTATATGAAATACGAGCCCTACGGGATAAGTATGCGTAGCTGAACCCTATTGTTTGCGAATATTTTTGAGCAAA
>CANQAL010000111.1 GCA_947589255.1 Candidatus Gastranaerophilales bacterium
TATATTCCTGGTATCGGACATAATCTGCAGGAACACTCTGTTGTATTAATCAGAGGCGGCAGGGTTAAGGATTTACCCGGTGTAAGATACCATATTGTTAGAGGTACATTAGATACAGCAGGTGTCGCAAACAGAGCTAAATCAAGATCTAAATACGGCGCTAAGAGAGCTAAAAAGAAATAAGAAAGGTGATTTATAATGTCAAGACGCAGTAAACCGGTCAGAAGAATACCCGCTCCCGATGCTGTTTATAATAGCACAGATATCGCAAGCTTTATTAACAGATTAATGAGACGCGGTAAAAAGTCAGTTGCGGAAAAAATATTTTATTCTACATTAGAAAATTTAAAAACTAAATCTAAAGATGAACCCTTAGAAATATTTAAAAAAGCTTTAACTAATGCAACACCTTTATTAGAAGTTAAAGCAAGAAGAATAGGCGGTTCTACATATCAAGTTCCTCTTGAAGTTAAAGCAGATAGAGGAATGGTATTAGGTTCAACCTGGATTATTGATGCTGCTAAGAAAAGAAGCGGTAAATCTATGGTTGAAAAATTAACAAATGAGTTAATGGATGCTTCAAACGGAACAGGTGCAGCCTGCAAAAAACGTGAAGATACTCACAAAATGGCTGAAGCAAACAAAGCATTTGCTCATTACAGATATTAATTTTTAAAATATTAATATTATAAAAAGAGAACTTATTTAAAGTTCTCTTTTTATTTTCTTGGAATATGATTATGCGGGAAATTATTATTTTGTGAACTTTGTGGAGGTTTAACCGGCGGTTTATTGTTTCCTCCTGCCACAGGCGGTTTATTCGGGTGATGCCCCGGCTTATTTGGCGGCGGCGGAGGCGGTGGCGGATTACGCAACATCCCCGGTACCGTAAAAGTTCTTATCCCATAACCGTTATATCCGTAATAATAAGGATATATTCCGTTTAAGTGAGTTCCGTAATATAACCCGCCGTAATATGGATTCATATATATATAACTGTTGTTATCGTTTTGTGTGTTAGTATTTTGTGCATTATCCTCAATTGTAATAGGCGTATAGGTTTCTTCGGAGGTATTATTCCCCTCGCTATCCACACCCATTTCTATTGTTTTAACGTATCCTATATCTTTTGCCGAACAAATTGAAAAAAATGAAGGTATTATAATTAATCCGATTAAAAAAATAATATATTTTTTCATTTTTAAAGCCTTTATTATATAAACGATTTATCCGTTATAAAGTTCATTATCTGTAATTTTGAAATTGTAAAGGGACATTGTAATTATCTTCATTCGCTCTTAGAGTTTTTATAACGGATTGAAGATCATCCTTATCTTTGCCTGAAACTCTTATTTGTTCGCCTTGTATTGAGGCTTGAACTTTTAGTTTTGTATTTTTAATATCGACAACAATTTTTTTTGCAAGTTCCTGAGTTAAGCCTTTTTTTAAGTTAAATACTTGCCTTACATTACCGCCTAAAGCATTTTCGATTGTTTGTGCATCAAGAATTTTTATGCTGAGATTTCTTTTAATCATCTTTGTCTGCAAGATATCCAAAATGTTTTTTAATTTCATTTCGTCATTTGTCGTAATAGTGATTGATTTATCCGTATCCAGAACAACATCCGAGTTTGAGCCTTTTAAATCAAATCTTGAATTAATTTCTCTTTTAACTTGGTCAACGGCATTAACAAGTTCCTGTTTATCAAATTCCGACACAATGTCAAAACTGCAATCTTTAGCCATAATAAACTCCTTTTTATTTATTATACATTTTATTAAAGTATATTATCAAGTCCGTAAACAAAGTCGTTATTTTTGTATAAATGTTTAACGGCGAGCAGAACTCCTGCCATATAGCAGCTTCTATCCATAGTGTCGTGCTTGATTTTAAATATTTGACCTGATGAGCCGAATATTACTTCTTGTGATGCTATGTATCCGGGCATTCTTATTGAATGTATATGAATATTCCCGTTTGCAGTTCCGCCTCTTGAGCCTTTTATTAATTCTGTTTCTTCGCAGTTGCCTAATGTAAAGTTATTATTAACTTCTGCCATCATTTGAGCTGTTTTAACGGCTGTGCCGGAAGGTGCATCTTTTTTTTGATTGTGATGTAATTCTATAATTTCCGCATTATTAAAGTATTTTGCTGCTTGTTTAGCGAACATCATTAATAATACTGCTCCCGTTGAAAAGTTGGGTGCAATAAGACATCCCGTATTATTTTTTTGTGATAATTCTTTAAGTTCTTTTATTTGTTCTTCATTTAATCCCGTTGTGCCTATAACGGATTTTACGTGATTAGTGATAAATAGTTTTACATGTTCATATATTGTTTTCGGCTGAGTGAAGTCAATTACAATATCAATATTTTTTGTTTTTAATTCTTTCTCTAAATCTGTTTCAATTGCTACACCGCATTTTTTGCCCGTAACAATTTCGCCTATGTCAGAGCCTTGAGAAAATATGTCAACTGCGCTTACAAGTTCTGTTTCCGTATCATTTAATACAGCTTTTACAACTTCCTTGCCCATTTTGCCGAGTGCACCGATTACTCCTATTTTTATCATTTTTAATTCCTTTATTTCCTTCTCATATAGTCATAATACTTTAAAAATCAAGTAAATAGTTAATTAAAACTAAAATTTTAAAGAATTTTAAAATTTGCTTGTTATAAAACGGATAATATGTTAGTATTAATAATATGAAAATATGTTAGTATTTTATTAATAAATTATGAAACGGATAAAGTATGAAAGAGAAAAAAAATAAGCTGGCACCTCAACTTGAAGAAGATTTTCATTCCGTCGGGATTGATTTAACCTTGCTTGAATCACTTGTAAAGGTTATGGATTGCAGTATTAATGACGAATATAATATTAGTCAGGTTGATATTGCTAATTTAACTATCGTAATGAAAAGACTTATAGAAATTCTTAAAACGAAATATGATAAAATAGAATCTTGCCTAAATATATAAAAATATTGACCTGTCTTTTTAATTTTATTAATATTTAATTAGAAAACAGGAGAAATTATGCCGCAACCGTTTACGCAAGGAAGTCAAATGAAAAAAAGAACTTCGGTTCTTGTATTTTTAAAAGGGACTACTGCCCCGTTAGTATTGTATGTAGAAAATCCTTCCGCTCTTTATGAAGAGCTGTCGCAGGTCTTAAAAACAGGCGCTCAAGGTTCAAGATTGATTGAAAAATCTACTTTAGGCCCTGTTAAAAAGGTTTGTATTTTATCTTCTGAAATATGTGCTGTTGCTCTTCAAGAAGAACAGTATATGTAATATAATCTAGTGTCGCACTCTGCCACCGACTCATCGTCGCTGTACGAGTGCTCAGACTACACTGCGTTACGCATACAAGCTCGCAAAGCTCATTCTTCGCTTGCTCGTTTTGTAACCTTTTCAATATGCCACTCTCAAAATTTTACTTAAGCCACTTCGTCGCTTGTCGTAAAATTTTGTTCGGACTTATTTCATATCAATCAATATTTTTACGGTATTATATAATAGACCTGATGCCCATTTTAGGATTAAAATCCCGCCTAAAATGCCTGAAAGTGCGTCTAAGTATATTATATTAAAATATTTGCCTGCTAATAGTGCCGTAATAGCAAGAATTGACGTCAATGCATCAGCTAAAATGTGATAGTATGCCGCTTTAAAATTATAATCTCTGCAGGAATTATCCTTATTATGTTCGCACCCCTGACAGCTGTGATGTTCATGCCCGTTATCGTGGCAGTCTTTTCTCTGCATTATGGAGATACAAATTCCGTTAATGATAAACCCTATTATTGCAACCGTTATGGCATCGTTAAATTCAATTTTCTCAGGGTTTATTAACCGAAGAATTGCTTCAAAGATAATCCAAATCCCCGTTATTCCTAAAAATATTGAACTTGTATATGCAGCAAGAGTTCCGATTTTATCCGTTCCGTTTTTAAATATTTCGGAATTTGCAAATTTTCTGGTTAAAATATAGGCGATATATGTAAGTCCGAGCGCAAGGGCATGTGTTCCCATATGGTACCCGTCTGCCAGAAGTGCCATAGAGTTTGTAATATATCCGTATGTGACTTCCGCAATCATTGTTATAACAGTTAAAATTATAACAATTAAAGTTTTTTTCTCATTCTCGCTCGATATTTGATGTTTGTGCATTTCTATTCCGATTTTATGTCTATCAATATTTTAACGGTATTTTTCAGCAGTTTAAATGACCATATTAAAATCATTAAAGCACCAACAATACCCGTTAAGGCATCAAGATGTATACAGTTAAAGTATTTGCCCAGTACCAATGCTATTATTGTTAATATAGAAATTAATATATCGGATAAGATATGATAATATGCGGCTTTATAGTTATAGTCTTTGCTTTCCTCGCAGTGGTGGTGGTGAAGGTTTAATTTCCCTTCCATTACCGCTATACATATATAATTTATTATCAGCGCAAAAATTGATGCATAGATTGCTTCCGTAAATTTAATTTCTTCAGGGTTAAAAAATCTTGATGCTGATTCATATATTATTCCGAGTGCCGTAATACCCAGAAACAATGCACTTGTATACCCCGCCAGAACTCCTATTTTGTGCGTTCCGTTTTTAAATAAATCGGAATCCTTAAATTTTCTTGCTATTACATAAGCTATGTATGTTAAACCTAATGTTAAAACATGCACACTCATATGATATCCTTCTGCAAGCAGGGACATTGATTTTGTTATATAGCCGAAAAATATTTCCCCCGCCATCGCAAAAATGGTAAATATAATAACTATTAACATTCTGTTTTCGTGTTGTTTTGTAACTTCTTCCATATTATTTCGTTTCTACAAGTTTTTTAAATGAGTTTAAATCTTCTATTGTATCTATTCCTATTGAATTATATTTTACTACGGCGGTTTTAATTTTCATACCGTTATATAATGCTCTTAATTGTTCTAAGCTTTCAGCTTGTTCAATTTCGGGCTGAGGGAATTTTGTCATTTTAAATAGTGATTCTCTTTTATATCCGTATATCCCGATATGCTTATAAAACTTAGCTATTCCTATATTTCTTTCATACGGGATTTTTGACCTTGAAAAGTACATTGCATATCCGTTTATATCTTTTACGCATTTAACCATATTAGGGTCATCCAGGTCATCATCTTCGTTTAATTCTGCCAGCAATGTTGAGATATCTGCATTTTTATCTTCTTTTATAAGTCGGATTACTTCTTCAACGCAGTCTGTGTTAATCATCGGTTCATCACCTTGAAGATTAATAATATATTCAATATCGGGGTATTTTTCAGCTACTTCAACAATTCTGTCACTTCCGCATTTATGATTTTCCGAAGTCATTTCAACTTCCGCACCAAAGCTTTTTGCACAGTCGTATATTTGCTGATTATCTGTTGCTATTATTACTCTGTCAGCGGATTTTACCTGTATCGCTCTTTCCCATACCCATTGTATTATCGGTTTATCGCAAACTTTTATAAGAGGCTTTCCCTGAAGCCTTTTTGAATTATATCGTGCAGGTATGATTATTGCTGTTTGTGTCATTTAATCCTCCTTAAGAACAACATATGCAAGCCACTCTTTTTGGTGCATTTCTTCAAGTATTTTTAATTTATTTTTTTCAATTGCCTTTAATACAACATCTTCCTTACCTTCAAGTATTCCGCTTAAGACTATCTTTGCCCCTTTTTTCATTATTCTTTTTAAATCGGGCATGATTTCAGAAAGTACATTATGCAGAATATTTGCAAAAACAAAATCATACTTAC
>CANQAL010000112.1 GCA_947589255.1 Candidatus Gastranaerophilales bacterium
TTTACCGATTGCATGCTCCAAAGCGGAGCAAAAAAAGTGTACTCCGTAGATGTCGGCTACGGTCAAATAGCATGGAAATTAAGAACGGATAACAGAGTTAAAGTCATTGAACGAGTAAACATTAAAAACTGCTCATTATCGGATATATACGATGAAACAGATGAAAAAGCGGAATTTATAACAATGGATTTATCTTTTATATCAATAAAAAAAGTACTTCCTAATATTTTAAATTTTGTAAATTCCGATAATTTTGAAATTGTATCATTAATAAAACCACAATTTGAAGCGGGAAAAACCGAGGTCGGAAAAAACGGAGTTGTTAAAGATAAAAAAATCCACCTTGAAATAATAAACAGTATAATTAAATACTGCGGGGAACTAAATTTATACCCTAAAAATTTAACCTACTCGCCGATAAAAGGTCCTAAAGGCAATATAGAATATTTAATATATTTAACAGGTAAAGACGAAAAAATTAAAATAAACGCAGAAGAAATTGTAAATCAAGCCCACGAAAATCTTACTGATTAACAGCAAGATTTAACTTCTTCTGAACGGGTTCTGATTCAAATAAATCGCCTACACTGCAGCCTATTGTTTCGCAGAGCCTATCCATATTTTCATAAGAAGGTTGAGTTCTTCCGTTTGCCCAAGAATATATTGTCTGTTGAGGCAGATCTAAAACTTTAGCCAATTTGTAGAGGCTCCAGCCTCTTTTTGCCTTAACCGTTTCTTTAATTTTAATTTTCATTATTCCTCCACAAATTGTTTACTCAACATATTTATATAACATTATACTATTGTTACAAAAGTTAATATAGTAAAAAAAAATTATTTCAACCGTAAAGATGAAATAAATTTACAAATTTAATGTAAACAAACTAGGAATTTTAGAAAAATGGGTATATAATTTATATAAAAGATAATTTAAGAGGATATTATATGAAAAAATTGTTAGTTCTGGGGTTAATTATTTCGGTAATAAGTATATATTGCTCAGCAAATACCGTACAGGCAAATGAATCGGATACAAAGGTAATAAAAGAAGCAATATCAAAGTATAAAGCAAAGAATTATCTTGGATGTATATCAGATTTAAGGCTGCTTACCGAAAAAGATCCTAAAAATGCCGTTGCATGGTATTATCTTGGAAATTCATATATGTATATATCCATGAAAGAAGAAGCCCATGCCGCATTTGAAAAAGTAATTGAATTAAACACCGTACCGCAATTAACTTCATATTCAATTCAAGCAAAACTATGTATGGAAAATAAAGAAAAATGTAAATATCAAGACTTTACATTAGATGAAATACAAAAATTAAAAAGAGATCCCGTAAAATTTTTGGAAGAATATTTAGTAAAACAACAAAATCTCCAAAAATTTAATGCGCCGGACGCAGAAATAACCAAATTAATAAACGGGCAATATCCGAATAACATACATGCTGATGCACAGTCATTTATAACAAGCACAAAAACAAATATGGAAAAAGATGCAATTAATATGCATTAAATAACAAATGAATAAAGATATAAATATTCAAGGCAAAACAGAATTAAAGCTTCTTCATCCTGAAGAAGCTTTTGAGTGTTTTAATCAGGCAGGTAATATAGTAGGATGCGGATATTGTAAATTTCTTACGGGAGAACTGCAAGAATCAAAAGTTTTACTATCTTTAGTAAAAAGCAAGTATTCATATGCAAATTGGCTATTAGCATTAATAGGTATAATAACAGATAAAAATGATTATTATCCGACATATTTCCAAATAAGGAATTTTTATGAACAGGATTTAGAGATGTTATTTTTGTATAAACAACATCAAATGATAGAAAAAATTTTAAATAAAAATATATATCTTGAAAATTTTAATAAAGAAATATATAAATACAGTGCAAGGGTATTAAACAATAATAACTATCCGTTTCAAGCCGAAAAATTTATAAAAAAGAGCTTGGATATATGGTATAAAGACCCTGAAAGCCATTTTATACTCGGCGAAATATACTTAAAAGAGAAAGAAAAAGAAAAAGCAAAAACAGCATTAAGAAAAGCCTTAGAAGTAGAAAAAGAATATTATCCCGCAGAATTAAAATTAAAGAGTATAAGTTAATGATTGTATAAAATAAATTATGGTGTAAAATAGATAATATAAAAGTCTTATTAGGAGAAAGTAAAGCCATGTTTGAACGTTTTACCGAAAAGGCTATAAAAGTAATAATGCTTGCACAAGAAGAAGCAAGAAGACTGGGTCATAATTTTGTAGGTACGGAGCAGGTGCTTTTAGGATTAATCGGAGAAGGCACCGGTGTTGCAGCAAAGACATTAAAAACAATGGGTGTAACACTAAAAGATGCACGGGTAGAAGTAGAAAAAATTATAGGCAGAGGTTCAGGCTTTGTTGCGGTAGAAATTCCTTTTACGCCTAGAGCAAAAAGAGTATTGGAACTGTCTTGGGATGAAGCAAGACAATTAGGACATAATTATATAGGAACGGAACATCTTCTTTTAGGATTAATAAGAGAAGGTGAAGGTGTTGCAGCAAGAGTACTTGAGAATTTAGGAGTTGATTTAAATAAAGTAAGAAGTAATGTAATAAAAATGCTTGGGGAAACAAAACCCGCAGCAACAACAACAGCAAGTACGGCTTCATCAGGAAAAACAAAAACACCAAGCCTTGATGAATTCGGAACGGATTTAACACTTGCAGCTCAAGAGCAAAGACTTGATCCCGTTGTAGGCAGAGAAAAAGAAATTGAAAGAGTTATACAAATCCTTGCAAGAAGGACAAAAAATAATCCTGTATTGTTAGGCGAACCCGGTGTAGGTAAAACCGCAGTAGTTGAAGGTTTAGCGGCAAGAATAGTCAATTCTGAAGTACCTGATATTTTAGAGGGCAAAAAAGTAGTCCAGCTTGATATGGGGCTGTTAGTCGCAGGTACTAAATACAGGGGCGAATTTGAAGAACGATTAAAGAAAATAATGGATGAAATCCGCCAAGCGGGAAATATAATATTAATCATAGACGAAATGCACACTTTAATAGGGGCAGGCGCAGCAGAAGGCGCTATTGATGCCGCTAATATTTTAAAACCCGCTCTATCAAGAGGCGAAATTCAAGTTATTGGTGCAACTACCCTTGATGAATACAGAAAATACGTAGAAAAAGACCCCGCACTTGAAAGAAGATTTCAGTCTATTATCATAGAAGAACCTTCTGTAGAAGACACTATTGAAATCATAAAAGGGTTAAAACCTAAATATGAAGAACATCACAAGTTAAATATTTCCGATGATGCAATAGTAGCGGCAACGGAACTTTCATATAAATATATTACGGACAGATTTTTACCTGATAAAGCTATAGATATTATAGACGAAGCGGCATCAAAACTTCGTATACAAACAAGCGCACTGCCGCCTGAAGGTAAAGAACTTGAAAAAGAATTAAAATCCGTAATTAAGCAAAAAGAAGATGCAATAAGAAATCAGGAATTTGAAACGGCATCAAATTTAAGAGATGATGAAGCGGATTTAAAAGAACGTATTCGTGAAATGTCATTAAAATGGCGGGAAGATAACGAAGAAAATAAACCCACGGTTACCGCAGAGCAGGTAGCAGAAGTCGTAAGCCAAATGACAGGTATTCCTACAACAAAAATAACGGAAGGCGAAAGCGAAAGACTTTTAAAACTTGAAGAAACACTTCATAAAAGAGTTATCGGCCAAGAACAAGCCGTTGTTGCTTTATCTAAAGCAATAAGAAGAGCAAGAGTAGGTTTAAAATCACCAAATAGACCAATCGGAAGCTTTATATTCTCAGGGCCTACGGGTGTAGGTAAAACCGAACTTGCAAAAGCTCTGGCGGAAGCTGTATTCGGCTCGGAAGATAATATGATTCGTGTTGATATGTCAGAATTTATGGAAAAACATTCAACCGCAAAATTAATCGGCTCACCTCCGGGGTATGTAGGTTACGACGACGGCGGACACTTAACCGAAATAATCAGAAAGAAACCTTATAGTGTAATTCTTTTTGACGAAATCGAAAAAGCACACCCCGATGTATTTAACATAATGCTGCAAATACTGGATGACGGCCGCCTGACCGATTCAAAGGGCAGACATATTAACTTTAAAAACACAATCATTATTATGACCAGCAACGTTGGTGCAAGCATGATTACAAATACAAGCAAGCTTGGCTTCAGTGTTGCGGAAGACGAACAAAAGGATAAATACGAAAAATTAAAAGATACGGTAATGGAAGAAATGAAAAAATCCTTCCGCCCCGAGTTCTTAAACAGAATTGATGATATTATCGTATTTGCTCATCTGTCAAAACCTGAAATTCGTCAGATTGTTGATTTAATGTTAAATGATTTGTTTAAACGATTAGAATCACAGAATTTAACAATAGAAGTAACCGACGAAGTAAAAGATTACTTGGGTGAAGCAGGATACTCCGAAGCATACGGAGCAAGACCTTTAAGAAGGTTGATCCAAAAGCGGATAGAAGACGGATTAGCGGAAGAAATCTTATCGGGCAAGTATAAAGAAGGCAATAAAATAGTTCTTAAACTAAAAGATGAAAAGATTGTCTTTGAATGTGAAAAAGAATAATTAAGAATTTAAAAGCTCCCAAAGACGGGGGCTTTTTTTTTGTCAAAAAAAATGTTATAATCAAGTCATGAGAAAAATTTTATTAAACTGTTTATCTTCTTATTCATCCGACACCTGAAGTGAGTGCTTCATTTTTTAGTGTCATATTTTATTTTTAAGAAGGAAGAAAAGGCGGTTTTATATGCATAAATTTGCTACTTATTTTTCGGTAATATTTTTATTACTTGCTTTAAGCTTGATGTTTAGTGCTTTATTTTTTAATATGCCCTTACTGTTAAGCGGTAATAAAATTGTATTATTTGTACTATTAAATTCAGCGATACTTGTAGGTGTTGCTTTATTCTTTATTGCTTTTAAAGATAGAGTAATGCTTTATTTAGAAAATTACAGAAGAGAAAAACAAATTTAATTCTCGCTGAAAACATCTGCTGCTTTATATGAACTCCTTGCAAGAGGCGAAAAGAAGGTGTGTTTTATCCCCATTTTTTTTGCAATATCCGTTAATTCGTCATACTCATAAGGTTCATAATACTTTATGACGGGAAGATGAGCTTTTGAAGGCTGAATATACTGACCTATCGTAACAATATCGCATTTAATTTTAACCAAATCTTCAAATACTTTAATAAGTTCCTCTTTAGTTTCGCCAAGACCAAGCATTAACCCTGTTTTAGTCAGGATATCGGAATGCTTTTTTACATAATCCAAAAAATCAAGCGATTGATTATAATCCGCCTGCGGTCTTGCTTTTTTATACAAGGCGGGTACTGTTTCAATATTATGATTAAATACATCAGGTTTTGCTTTAATAACTGTATTAATAGCATTTTTGTCCCCTTTAAAGTCGGGAGTTAAGACCTCTACTCTAACAGAGGGGGTTAATTTTTTTATTTCGTATATTATATCAGCGAAATGAGATGCACCGCCGTCAGGCAGATCATCTCTTGTAACAGAGGTTATAACGGCATATTTAAGCCCTAATTTTAATACTGCATCAGCTATTTTTTTTGGTTCTTCGGGATTTAATATCTCGGGCTTACCCGCTGAAACATTGCAAAATCTGCAATTACGGGT
>CANQAL010000113.1 GCA_947589255.1 Candidatus Gastranaerophilales bacterium
TAAGGGGTTGCTCTGATACTTATGAAAAACGTTAATTATATTATAGGGAATGAAAATACTATAGATACACCATTAGAACCTTTTAGTGATTGTGTTATTAATTTTTTAAATGATGTATCATCCTGTCTTTTAAAATCTTCTAAAATCAGAGAGTTTACCGATTTATCAGCTTTTGCTTTTTGGGCAAGAAAAGCAAATATTCAAAAAAAGAAAGAGAATTTCAGTGAATTTAACAGGCTTGGAAGAGGATTATGTTTTCATATAGCCCCGTCTAATATTCCTGTTAATTCTGTTTTTTCTTATGCGTTTGCTCTTTTAGCGGGATGCTCTAACATTGTAAGATTACCAAGCAAAGACTTTCCGCAGGTTGATTTTATTTGTAATCTTTTAAAAGAATTTTTGAAAAATTATCCTGAGATTGAAAAAAGAACAGCTTTTGTAAAATACGAAAAAGATGACGAAATTAATGCTTATTTTTCCTCAATTTCTGATTGCAGAATGATATGGGGCGGAGATAAAACAATTGAACTGTTTAAATCATACAAAACCAAACCAAGATGTGTTGATATAACTTTTCCCGACAGATATTCAATTGCAATTATAAATGCTGAGGAAATTAAAACACTTGATGAAGATAAATTAAAACGGCTTAGCTTTGATTTTTATAATGATACTTACCTGATGGATCAAAATGCCTGCTCGTCTCCGCAGTTAATTTATTGGCTCAATGATAATAAAACTGCCCGTGATAAGTTTTGGGAATGTGTTTATATTTGTGCAAAAGAAAAATATAATCTTCAAGATGCCGTCAGTGTTGATAAATATACAAAAATCTGCGAAGATGCAATATTAAATTCCGATTATATTTCGAACTTTCAAAATGTCGAAAATCTTTTATACAGAATAGAATTAAACAAAATTGATGAAAATATAACGGAATTAAGGGGTAACGGCGGTTATTTTTACGAATATTCATTAAAAAATTATGATGAACTTTTTAATATAATAAATGAAAAATATCAAACCATTACTTATTTTGGGATTAATCCCGAAACATTAAGAAATGATATAATAAAAAATAATTTAAAAGGTATAGACAGAATTGTTCCGATTGGTAAAGCCATGGATATAGATGTAATATGGGACGGACACAACCTTATTTATGAATTATCAAGAGAAATTTTAGTCGGTTAATTTTCTCTGCCATTCAAAAGCTGTTTTTATACTGTCATAAAGAGTTTTTTTCGGAGTCCAGCCGAGAATTTCTTTTGCCTTCTTCGCATTTGCGTATAAAATCGGCGGATCGCCTGCTCGTCTTTGA
The DNA here is from genome assembly GCA_947589255.1 of Candidatus Gastranaerophilales bacterium. Taxonomy (GTDB): domain Bacteria; phylum Cyanobacteriota; class Vampirovibrionia; order Gastranaerophilales; family Gastranaerophilaceae; genus Avigastranaerophilus. The sequence continues at coordinate 1,322 of CANQAL010000113.1, forward strand.
GTTTCTTCAACTTTAATGTTTGTATTTGTTATTTTTTTACAGATATCAAATATTTCTTTAACGGTATTTCCTTTTTCGGTCCCAATGTTAAATATATCGGACTTATTTTTTTTGTTTAAGTATTCAAAAGCAAGCCTGTGAGCCTCTGCTAAATCTTCAACATTTACGTAATCTCTTATACAGGTTCCGTCTTTCGTGTCATAATCAGTTCCGAATATTTTAAATACTTTGTCTTTTTCGGTTACGGATTTTAAAATGTTAGGTATTAAATGCGTTTCGGGTATATGCCATTCGCCAATTCTTGTTAGATGGTCACATCCCGCTACATTAAAGTACCTTAAAATTATGGATTTTAGTTCGTAAGCTTTATCATAATCTTTTAATATCCCCTCTACCGTCAACTTTGTATTTCCGTACGGGTTTATCGGATTTTGCGGGTGATTTTCATCTATAGGCAATGTTTTTGGCACTCCGTATGTAGCGCAAGTTGATGAAAATACTATCTTTTTAACATTATATTTTAACATTGTATTTAATAAGTTCAATGTTCCTATGACATTATTTATATAATATTTCTGAGGATTAATACAGGATTCTTCCACCAGAGAAAAAGCTGCAAAATGAATAACGGCTTCAATATCATACTTGCTAAATAAATTTTCCAAATCTTTGATATTAAATAAATCACCCTGCTCAAACTTAATATCTCCGATACTTTTTAGCATATTAACAGTTTCAATATGACCTGTTGAAAGATTATCAAAAATTACAACTTCATAATTATTATTTAATAAATTTATAACGGTATGACTGCCTATATAACCGGCTCCGCCTGTAATTAATATCATAGTTTCCCTTATTGTAAGTACGGAATTATTATAACATGTTAATTTTTATTTTATATAAATTTTCAAGTTCTTATTTAAGTTCTCTATTACTGATGTATAAAACTCTATGTCCTTATCTGATGATTGATTTATTATTCTAAATAACTTTTCTCTTGATTTTGAACATAATTTTTTTTCTGATGTATCAAGGTCTTTTAGTTTTATATTTAAAACATCAAGGATTTTAATAAAATTATCAAAAGTCGGAAAATGTTTGCCTGACTCTATTTTGGAAATTTGTTTTTCATTAATATTAATTTTTTCCGCTAATTCAGCTTGTGTTAACCCGGCTTTCTGCCTGAAATATTTTAATTGTTTTCCGATTTCTTTTTTGTTCATAGTATTTATATATTTCCTGATAAATATTATGTTAGTTAAAATTTTATAAATGAAAAACAATAAAAAACATTACCCTTATGTATTGACAGGTGATAAATATTGCGGTATTCTTGAAAAATAAAAAGGGCAAAAAATGTTTAGTATCAATATGTTTTTGAATAATATTCGATATTTAGGCAGATATAATATAAAAAAAATCCATAGAAGATTTGAAGATGTATATTATTCTATTGATCATATTCAATATGAAATTGAAAATGACTTAGCCAAGAATAAGAAAGTTAAAATACATAATATTGATGAAACAATAGATAAATTAATAAATTCAAACTGCAGTATGTCAAGGTTTGGGGATGGCGAACTTGCAATGATTTTTGGAGGTGATATATGTTTCCAAAAAAAAGATGCTATGCTTTCTAAAAGGTTAAAAGAAGTTTTATTATCAGATGATGAAAATTTATTAATCGGAATTCCGAGATTATATGATTCATTATGGAATGTAAATTTTTATTCCAAACAAAGCATAAGAAAGTTTTTCGGGAGAAATAACGACCGAATTCTTTCATTATTAAATGAAGAAAAAGATTATTATTCTGCTGATTTCACCCAGCAATATGTGTTATTAAGCGACTATGTAAAAGAAACATTTGATTTTGAAAATTATTTTAACAAAATAAGATGTATTTGGGATAATAAAGATATTACAATCGTTTGCGGGGACAGAGTTTTTAACAATATAGAAAATAATATTTTTGATAATGCAAAGTCCATAGAATATATTTATGCTCCGACAGTTAATGCTTTTGACAGTTATGATGATATTTTAAATAAGCTCATTAAAACGGATAAAAATAAAATAATATTTATCATATTAGGTCCGACTGCTTCTGTTTTAGTGTATGACCTTGCTAAATCAGGGTTTAGAGCAATTGATATCGGGCATGTGGCTAAGGATTATGATGCTTATAGAAAAAATGTACCTGTAAGTGATAAAACTCTGGTTAAATTTTTCGGAAATGATTAAATTCATAAAAGGAGTAAAAGATAAATTCTTTTACTCCTTTTTTGTTTAGCTTTCGCTCATTTGAGCTGTTTCTTCTTTTTTATGTTTTTTCATCAATTTTGCAATACCGATTCCGATACCGACCATTGCTCCGAGCATAAATAATTTATTCATAATATTCCCTCTCTTTGTAACATTGTTATACTAAATAAAATTTAAAGTTTTTTTATTCCCTTTTATGTCAGTTTAAAGACCGTTTATTATATGTTAAAAACTTGAAATAAAGGCAGTTTGTATTATCATTATAAAAAGAGGGTTAGTGTGAGTTTTTCGTTTATTCATATTTCAGATATACATTTAGGCCGTCCTTTTTCGGGATTATCTGATTATTCTGCAGATATTGACGTAAGTAAGGCATTAAACCGTGCATTTAATAATTTTCTGGATTTTGCCATAGAAAAGCAGGTTGATTTTGTATTAATAAGCGGTGATACTTTTGATTCCAACGAGCAGGATTTTGATTCTAAACTTATTTTAAAAAACGGCTTGAAAAAGCTTGAAAAAGAAGGTATAAAAGTTTTTCTTATTGCGGGAAATCATGATTGTCTGGCTTCATATAGCAAAACGGCATTTGATTTTGACGAAAACTCAAATATAAAAATTGTCGGCTTAAACACTAATTTTTACGATAAATTTATTGTTACGGATAAATCGGGGGATAACTGTGCAATAATCCATGCTTTAAGCTTCAGGGAAAGTTCATTTAATGAAAACCCTTGTAAATATTTTAATCCGCCAACAGGTGATGAAAAAGAATTATTTAATATAGGGCTTTTACACTGCGATTTATCAGGGCAAAAAGATAGCCCCTATGCACCTTGCAGTTATTCTGATTTAGAAGCATTGAATTATGATTATTTTGCTTTAGGTCATATTCATATCCCATCAGAAAGCGGTAAAATTCAGTATGCGGGAACTCTACAAGGCAGAAATACAAAAGAAACAGGCGCTCACGGAGTTAAATATATTAAAGTTGAAGAGGGAAAAATAATAGAAAATTCATTTATCCCGCTTGATGTAGTAAGGTTTGAGGATATTGATATTGATTTATCAAATTCAGCCGATGTAACTTCATCTGCCGGTTTAATTAATGATAAAATTTCAGACTTAATTAATAAAAATGAAAATCAAACCTGCGAATTGTTTTTGATTAGAGTTAATTTAACGGGATGTGTAAAGTTTTTTAATGAAATAAATGACGAGTTTTACTTAGGGATTATTGATTATATTAAACAAGAATCAAATTCAAAGTGTTATATTTCGCAGATAATCAATAATACTCAAGCCTTGGCGGATATTGAAACTATTAAATCCGATGAAGGTATTGCAGGCGGAATTTATAACAAAATTCAGGATGAAAATTTTCTTATCGATATTTGTAATTCTGAATTGGAGTTGTTTGATAAATTGATTAAAACTTGTGATTTTAATGATGAAGAGTATCAGACATTTAAGTCTGAAGTAATTAATCAAACTAAAGAAGCTTGTATTAATTTATGCGGAATAATTTGCACTGATGAGGCGGAAGCCAGTTAATATGGGGAAATTTGTTATTGACAATATATTAATTGAAAAAACCTCCAAAGATATTAATACAGGGGTTAAGTATGATTTTACGGAGGGGATGAACGTCATTTTCGGCGAAAATGAGGCGGGAAAATCTTCGTTAATGAAATTTATAAAAGACGGATTTTTTAAACAAAAAGGCTCTGACGCAGGTAAAATTTGGTTCAGTATTAATAAAAATGACAAAAAATTATTCTATAGAGCGGATATTAATGCTTTAAAACCCTCGGAACAAAGATGCAAAATATTTAATACCATTGAAAATACGGAGTGCCCCAAAAACATTATTGATAATGAAATTGACAAAACATCTTTTGAACAGGGGTTTTATATTAATCTTGATGATTTAATGAAAATCCA
>CANQAL010000114.1 GCA_947589255.1 Candidatus Gastranaerophilales bacterium
GACTCCGATTGGAAAGGAAGTGTGGTAATGTATAATCCTAAACAGGGGGATATAGTATTTCTTGATTTTAGTCCTCAATCTGAACACGAACAGGCTGGAAGAAGACCTGGCGTAATTATTAGTAATGAACAATTTTTTATAAGAACTAAATTCGCTATCGTATGTCCAATAACAAACACAAATAATACTTTTCCACTGCATATTCCGTTAGATGGCAGGACAAAAACAACAGGAGTAATTTTAACTGAACATATTAAATGTTTAGATATTACCAGTAGGAATATTCAGTTTGTTGAAAAAATGCCCAAGGACTTATTGGATAAAACTATGTCATATATTAAAACATTTTTTTGACTTATAAAATGATTGATTTATGGAGGTGTAGTGTGGACGAAGATTATAAGGAATATATGCTTTTATGTAAGGAATATGTTGGCTCTGGAGATTCAGAAGATATTGATTCATGGGAAAATAGAGAATATTTCTTTGATACAAAAGCGGAGATGATTGGTTTTGTTAAGAGCAAACCTCAATTTTTACTAAGAGTTAAAGCGGCTTTCAGATTGGATAAATTAAGTAATAATATTTTTTGTGAGTAATAAATTCTATAAGAAATAATGAGGTAAAAGTAATGTCAATGGGGAGGAAAATAAGTGAAAGTATTAGGAACGAATATATTGCTTGGTGGAAAGCAACTTAATAGAATGAAAGAATTAGGATATAAAGGTAGCCATAATCAATTTCGTATTATATGCAAATGTAGAGGGATGGTAGACGCTAATAGAAAGTGTCAGGCATTAGGGGCGCATGAAAATATTTTTCGGCGTGGATGGTATTCAGAAACAGGGAATAAAAAAGAATTGGAGTTATGTGAAAGTAAAGACGTATGGATATCTGTAGATGGACCAGGGTGTTCTGAAAATTATGTTCCTGCAGAAGAAGTTTTCTGTGAGTAATAAATAAAATCTAAGTTTAATGGAGGATAAAACAAGAATGAAAATAATAAAAGCTATTCAAATTGGGGATAAGGAATTTGAAAACTTATTAAAGGATATAACACATGATGGTGAGTTGCTTGGAAATGAAATAGATACATGGGAAGAATTTATTGGGTTTGTAATTGACATAAAAGAAATAATAGAAGAAAAATTTGTGATTGAAGAAATCAAAAAGCGATTTAGACTTGCAAATATTTTATCTTTTGAAATCAATCGTGCAGATGGCAATGTATTAATAATTTTTGAAGAAGAAAATTTTTAGTTAAAACTGGTATATGGAGACAACAAAATGACTTGTGCAGAGATAAATGATTTTGCAAGACGTGATCATAGAACCAAAGATCAGAAATATAATCGTGGATTAAAACTCATTTTGGAATTTGGATATGAATATATGAGCGCAGATGATGATGTATAATACTATTGTATGTGCAATAATATAAAAATGACAATATTATGACATTTGAAGAAGTATGTAAAGAGTGTTTGAAAAACGATGAGTTCGTTAATGAGTTTTGCAGACTGAGGAAAATTAAACTTCCATATCGAAGAAACGGTATAGAAACTGCGATAGACAAGGCGTGTGGGTATGATGTAGGTATGGAGTTTATAAGGGAATTTACTCAGTTTGTCATGCGGACTATATATATTCCTTTAATTAGCAGATAAAATATAATTTTTAACTGAAAAAGGGAAGAAACTATTAAACAAACTTGCAGAACGCTTGAATGGGGTGTGATTGATGGGGTTTTACAAGGATATGGAGAAGTCACTTTTGGAAGCTATTGGGACTGAAAAGAATAATATCCCATTAAAAGAAAGGGAAAATATGCCAGCACTGACATATTATATACAAGATGATGATAAAAGTGGAACGATAGTATATCAGGATGAAAAGAGAAAAAAATCAATTTTGAAGTAGAAATAACTGAAAAAATATGTCAACTATTGATTTTAATAAATTATAGACGGTTCCAAGCCAAAAAAATGCAGAGGACAGAAAAATGTATCATTGACAATATGGGATATATGCCATATAATATAGTATATCAATACTATGGAGAAAGTTGAATGAATAATTTTAATGTTGAATTTTATACTAGAAAAGATGGAAGTAAACCTGCAAAAGAATTTCTTTTAAACTTAGATAAAAAGATGCTTGCAAAAATCACGGGAGAAATTTCTTTACTAGAAGAATATGGAAATTTACTTAGAGAACCGTATTCAAAACATTTAGAAGATGGGATATTTGAATTACGGGCAAAAGTTGGGAACGATATTTCAAGAGTGCTATACTTTTTTTATTACGAACAACGTATCATTTTGACAAATGGATTTATAAAAAAGACGCAAAGAACTCCAAAAAATATTATTGAAACTGCAAAAAAATATAGAAATGATTTCTTAGAAAGGAATGATAATAATGAGTGAGTTCAAAGATTTCTTGAATGAAAATTTGAAAGACAACGAATTTAAAAAGGAATGGGAAGACCTGCAGCCTGAACTAGATATAATTCGGGCAATAATTGATGCAAGGATAGCGAACAATTTAACACAAAAAGAACTTGCTAAAAGAACTGGAATAGATCAAGGCGATATCAGTAAATTGGAAAAGGGGACGCGAAATCCGTCTTTGAAATTGTTAAAACGTCTTGCAGATGGTATGAATATGGATTTAAAAATTGAATTTGTACCTAAAAAAGTTGCAAAATACTAATTTTTATTATAATTTATGGTACAATTGTATTTTAAAGGAGTGATGAACAAGATAACAAGGGATAGCTTTTTTATTGATGATATTGTAAAAATAACCAATTATATGGGAATGAAGGTAATCATAAAATGGAAAAATGAATATGTGTAAAAAAAGGAAGATGATATACACTTTTATAGAAATCAATAGAATACACTTAAAGGAATGACATATAATGAAAAAAGATATCAATACATTTGATGATTACTTCAATGATGAAACAAGAGTATCACAAGAAGAAAGAGAAAAAATCAATTTTGAAGTAGAATTGATTGGCAAAAGAAGAATGAAAACTGATATTATAACTTCTACAACTGCTGAGTATAATAAAGATATTTTTTTGCATGAATTAGAAGAGTCTTTAAAAGAGATGAAAGAAAATAGAAAAAATAGAACTGCCGAAGAAGGTGGTTACAATAAAAAGGCATATCAATTTGCGATAGAAAATACAAAATATAACTCGGATGGAAAAGCTGTTATTAGCAAAGAAGATGAATGGAAAGATGAATCAGAATGGGATGATATATTTGAACGAATAAAAAAAGAAGGATGAGTTATTGCATTATAATATAACAAAAGCACCTAGAAAACTAGATGCTTTTGGATAATTGATGATACAACTCACTATCTTTCGATAGTGGAAAACGATGTAATACTTCTTTGTATCTTAATTATACATATTTATTATATGTATGTCAACAGGAAAATCAGAAAATATGTTCTTTGAGGAATGGCTTGAAAATTATTGATAATTTAGATATAATTTTTGTATATGAATAATGATGTTGGGAAGTGATAAATATTACTATACAACAAAAAATAGAGATGGCCATTGCTTATAATGGCAATGTTACTAAAAAGGATATCGCAGATAGATTTGGAATAACGCCTTCTGCATTCGGACAGCGTTTAAGAACTGGAAAATTTACACAGGAAGAATTACAGGTGATAGCTGGTGTATTAGATGCAGAGTATATTTCGGTATTTAAGTTTAGAGATGGAAAAGAAATTTAAGCATCTACAACTATATTAAAAAAATGAGGGTGATAGAAATTACAAGCACAACGGACAAAATAAAAATACTTCTGATAAGATGTGGACTAAATCAAAAAGAATTAGCTGCTAAACTTGGCATATCACAATCTACATTATCTGGGAAATTTAAATTAAATGATTGGAGAGAATCCGATTTAAAGAAAATAGCTGAAATATGCGGTTGTGAATATGAAGGATACTTTAAAACTAAAGATTGGACAATCTGAAATTAGGATTAAACCAAAAAAATTTGGTATAATCCTAATTTTTTACTTTACAAATTCGGTACAAACCGATATAATATATGTATAAACCGAAAATAATCAGGAGGTCATGAAGATGAAAAGAACTATAAGAGAGGAACCAAGTTACGAAGGAGTAATGGTTTATGGGGCAAAGTCTTATACCAAAAAACAGCTTATAGAACTTATTGAGAGAAATTTTTCTGATGATTCTGGACATATCGTTGTTATTACTACAGTAGAAAACGGGACAGGAATAACACAAAGTCTTACATTTAGTAAAATTATTGATACTGATTTATTTTAAGTAAAATTATGCACCTTGACAACTTAATAACTTTAATCCGCCTACGATACGTCCAAAGCCGTATGTGAAAGAAGTGTGATGGGAGTAAATAGGAAAAATTGTCAATCGAAAGGAGAAAAAGAATTATGAGTTTAGTAACAAAAGTAACAGTGAAAAATCCAAAAAATGAGAAACCGCAAGAGGAAAAGATTTTGGCAGATGAAAGGCAGATAGAAAGATACAATGATATTATGTCGAATATCAAACCGCTTGTGACGATTGGTAAGGGAAAAAACCAGAGAATGCTATCAGCGAGCGCAATGGTTCCCATATCATGCTGCTATGTGGATAAGCGGTATCAGGGAATGAGAAATCATAAACGCCTAAATAAATTGATAAGCAAGTGGGATTTACGGAAATTAACGCCGATAATCCTTGTGCCGCATCCAGAAGAACATAGATTTGCTATCGTTGACGGACAGGGAAGAGTTATAGTTGCTTCAATAAAAAATATTGACGCTTTAAATGCAATCATATTGATGGATGCACCTGAAGATATTGATGAGCGTTTAAAGTTTGAGGCAGAATTTTTTATTGGACAAGATTCAGAGGTGGAAAGTGTAAAACCCTTGGAAAAACATCTTGCGAGAGTAATCATAGGTGATGAGGCGGCTGTTACACTTGACAGACTTCTTAAAAAATATGGAATAACATTTGTAGGAACTAAAGGAAATAGAGAAGAATCAGTGCTTGGCAGCTACACAGATACATATAGCATTGCAAAGGTGCATGGCGAAAGGTGTTTGGATTTTATTTTTTCTATCGTTGAAAATGCAGGCTGGAATAAAGAAAGCAACGGATATGCTACATTTGCGATGAGAGCATTAAAGGAACTTTGGATTGCACATCCAAAAGACAGAGATAAAATTCATAAATATTTATCAAAAGAACTTAGACAAACAACACCAAATTCTTTTAATGCAAATGCAAAAACGGCTTATCCAAGACGAGATGCTAGAGCATCCTGCTCACTTTTTATGGAAGATATGATATGTGATGGACTTGGAATAGAAAAGAAGATATATATAGACGGCGACAGAAAATGTAAGGTAATAATGTAAAGTTAGGTATGGAGGGA
>CANQAL010000115.1 GCA_947589255.1 Candidatus Gastranaerophilales bacterium
ACAGGCTCACAATCTTCGCATCGCTCAGATGTTCGCTTTGTAACACCTTCGGCTTATCGTAAAAATTTACTCGGACATATTTTGATTATATAATACTTTTGTCTTTGTCGGAAAAGAAACAAGATAAATATGCATATTATTTACAAGGGTTTTGATGTATTTTAAAAAGTTCGAACATTGTTGCTCGATACCTATTAAAATTAACATCTTTCCCCTTCCTTTATTAAGTATTGTTAAAGCTATATTAAATCTGTTTTAAAATTATTTTTGTATAAAAAGTATATATATATTTAATTTTTCTACACCATTGTATTTACTTTTGTTGCCTTATTAAATCTTTTAACATATAATTTTTGTATATTAGAATAGTATAGGAAAATTAAAGTTTTAAGTGAGGTAAATATGAATATTAGAAAAAACTTTGCAGCAATTCTTTTAAGTATAACTCTGCTGCTATCTGGTGTTTCTTCCGCACTTGCTAAAGATTATACCGATGTTCCGGATGATTATTGGGCAGCTGAAGAAATTGAAGATGTTGTAACAAAAAATGTTGTTCCTATGTTTGGGGATAATACATATAGACCTTTGGAAAAAGTTACCAGGGTTGATTGGACAGATTGGTTATTAAGAGCTTTAGGCTTAAGTCAAGCGCCAATTACAGCTGTTCCTAACTATTCGGACGTTACGGATGCTACTTACGGTTATGAACATATCGCAAGGTCAGACCAATTCGGTTTGATTTACGGTTATACAGACGGCGAATTTAAACCTCAAAGATTTATTACTAAAGTTGAAACTGCTTCTATAATGAGTCATATTACTAAAGATACTGAAGTTGATACCGCAAATTTAAATCAATTCTCAGATTCTGATCAAATCCCTGATTGGGGCAGAATTCCTTTCTCTAAAGCTATTAAATACGGATTATATGTTAACTGGCCTTTAGAAAATGAATTAAATCCTAACAGAGAATTAAACAGAGCAGAAGCTGCCGTTCTTTTGGCCAGATTAATGAAAGCTCTTAACCTTGTTGAAGATGACAAAAAAGCTGCTGAACCTGCTCAGCCTGAAGAACCTAAAGAGTACGTTCTTTCTGTTGAACACCTTGATGACTACGGCAGAGCTGTTGTTGACAGAGTTTCTATTACTAATATGAGATTAATTATCTTAGCTAAGAATATATTTAAAGTTTCTTTTGTTGAACCGTTTAATTCTACTCAGCATAAAATCGGGGATGTAATACCTTTCTACTTTAAAAAGGATGTTGTAACTAAAGAAGGTACTTTGGTTATCCCTGCAAATACAAAATTATATGCTACTATTGCTGAATTAAAAGATAAAACTTGGATAAATAAAAATACTGAAGTTTATTTACATTTTGATAGAATGGTATTCCCTAACGGGCATGAATATCCGTTTATAGCAAGAGTTCTTAATAACCACGAAGGTGTATTAACCGAAAATAAATGGGTAAAACCGTTAGAATACACAATAGCAGGTGCTGCTGTCGGTGGTGCTGCTATCGGTCTTCCTGTCGGTGAAGCTAATGACAGATCTGGTGACGGTATGGCTATAGGCTTCCCAACCGGTGCTGGTGTTGGTTTATTAGCAGGCTTCTTAACTCCGGGTGTTAACTTTAAAGCAAGAGCTAATGAAGATGTATTTATTGAATTAAAAGTTGATTGCAGTTTATGGAATGATTACACAAAACAAACAACTACAACAACCAGAACAATTACAGAATATAAAAAATAGTCAATTATAAAAAATAAAAAACCTCCGAATAATTTCGGGGGTTTTTTATTGTAAAACATTAAATTTACATTTATAATAACTTTATGGAAAATTTAGATTTATACTTAAAAAATTTAACGGGAAAAGATGAAGAAAAAGCATCAGAAGCGGCAGGTTATTTAGTTTCTCATGCCGATGTTGAACTTTTTAAAATGCTTGTTGAAAAAACGGATTTCTTATTTGATTTTGTCAGAAATAATGTAAATAAAAGAATTGAAAATGCTGTTACAAAAGGTAATTTTAAAAATCTAATTAAGTTTTTTGAAATTTATTCGCCCTATTATGATGATTTACTTGCTTCAATACTGGCAAAACATGCCAATCAGGATTTAACTGATGATATATTTGAATTATTGGATAAAGGCTCTATTGCCCAAAAAACATATGCGGCAAAGTATTTTTCTTATATTCCCGACACTGTAGCATTGGAATTATTAGGTAAATATGCTTTTTCCGATAATGAAATGCTTAGTTATAATTCTGCTGAAGCACTCGGGCAAATGCAGGATGATATATCTTATGATATTGCGGCAAGTTTGTTATCTTCTAAAGATGATTTTGAAAAATTAAAAGCGGTTAAATTTTTTACCGCATATCGAAGGAATTATCCTTTAGATGAAATAATTAAAGCGATGAATACTTCTAAAATGCCCGAAAATATTGCAGGGCAAATTCCCTATTCTGTTAGTTTATCAGCTCTTTTAAAAACGGATAAGTTTAATGATATTTTATCCGTTATTGATAATATTTTAGCGGGTCTTGGTGAAATATTACCTTTAGAGGACATATTTCAGTTTGAATTATATGAAGTTATAGACTTTTTAATTCAAAAAAATAAGCATGATACTTCTCCTGATTGGAAAATTTCTGAGATTCTTTTAAGAGCTTTGGTTAAATTTAAATTATTCTGCGAAAATCCCGAATACGTTTATGATGAAACAAAAGATACAAAGTATGAAATAACTTCAATTTTAAAACTGCTGCAATCGGCAGGGAATGAATTTTGGAATAATCAAAAAACAATATTACCGTGCGGATTAAAAGGCTCAACTTCTGATGTTTGTTCAGTCCTGTCATTAATCAGCGAACTTAATTTAAAAGAAACTTTTGAAAATGTTAAGGAACTTTTAAACTCGAATGATGAAATTATTTTATGTGAAGCAGTTAATACTATTAAAAACATTAATATGCTTGAAAGTATTGATTTATCTCCTGTTATAGAAAAAATTGCAAATCCTAACATTAAGGCCGTTGTAGAAAGTTTAAAATATCAATAAACTATTTTACTGAAATCAGCAATAACTGAATATTTTTTCTTTACTTCATTTAAAAGATTTATTCTGTTCTTTTTTATGTTTTCATCTTTATCCATAACGAGTACCTTATCAAAAAAATCCGAAATTGCAGGTATCAGTTCAAATAAAGCAGTTGCAAGTTTATCGTATGCCAGTTCTTTTTCATTAATTCTTTTAGTTAGATTCCATAGAATTTTTTCGCTGTCAATTAATAGCAAAGAATCATTAACAGGTGAGAAATCCAATTCATTTTTTATAATTCTGATTATTCTGTTAATACTTTCATGAAAAACTCCGTAGTCATTTTGTCTTATGGTTTCGGTTACAATATTTAATCTTGTTGTAAAGTCTTCTAAATCTGATAAAACGTCTTTTTCGCTTATGCAGGCTTCAAGTACATCATGTTTATATTTGTCTGATAATAATATTATCAATCTTTGTTCAAAAAATTCCTTAATATTTTGGAAAAGTTTATTTTTATCTTCAATTTGAACAGGCATAAGGTCAATTGCTTGTTTTATCAGGTCTGAAAGATTAATTTTTAAGTTGTTTTGTAAGATGGTCTTAAGTATCCCAAGGGTTGCTCTTCTTACTCCAAGCGGGTCTTGGGAACCTGATATTTTCTTTCCGTCTGCAAATACGGTTACTATTGTATCAACTTTATCGGCTATACCTACAACTTGACCTTCAATACCTTGAGCTATTTCAGAATCAGCATTAAGCGGGAAATAATGTTCCGTAATTCCTTGTGCGACTTCTTTTGATTCTCCGCTCCTTAATGCATAATCAGCACCAATATATCCTTGAAGTTCCGTAAATTCAAATACAAGCTTTGTTACAAGGTCTGCTTTACATAACAATGCTGTTCTTTCAATATCTGCTGATGTGGTTTTTAATTGTTTTGATATTATTTTAGATAATGTGCAAATCCTTTGGGTTTTATCATAAACAGAGCCGAAGCCTTTTTGGAAGGTTACACCTTTTAAGTCTTCAAGGTATGATATCAGAGGCTTTTGGGTATCTTCATGCACAAAGAATACGGCATCTTCAAGTCTTGCCCTTACAACTCTTTCATTTCCTGCTTTAATATTATCAAAAGTATCCCCAACGAAATTGCTTATTGTTATAAATTTATTTAAAAGTTTTCCGTCTTTATAAAGCGGAAAATATCTTTGATGAACTGCCATGACAGTTACTGCAACTTTTTCAGGGATTTGAAGATATTTTTCTTCAAACGAACATACTACAGGAATAGGCCATTCTGTTATAAAAGTAACTTCATCTAATAAATCTTCATCAATTTTGATTTCTGCATTTATTTCTTTAGCTTTTTCTTTCGCTAAGTTAACTATTGTTGCTTTCCTTTTATCAACATCCGCAATTACATTTGCATTTTCAAGCTTTCTCAGGTATTCATCAGGGGTGTTAATTTCAATTTCTGTTTTGGAAAATCTATGACCTCTTGTAATGTTTGAGGCTTTAATATTGGCAAATTCAAATTCTACAATGTCATTATTAAATAAAGAAACAATCCATCTAATCGGTCTTTGGAATTTAATATCCAAATCCGCCCATCTCATAAAATGAGTGCCTTTTAATTTTAGAATTATTTCGGGAACTATCACTTTTAAAATCGACTTGGTATCTTTCCCTTTCTGAGAGATTTTTGCCCATATATAATTATCTTTCTGAAATAAATTCTCTGGTTCTACATTATTTTTTTTAGCAAATCCTAAACACGCATTTGTTAAATTGCCTTTTTCATCATATGCAATCGTGGCAATAGGTCCTTTAATTGTTTTTTCGGTATCTTCTTGTTTTTCTTGTAAATTTTCAATAATAACAGCAAGTCTGCGGGGGGTTGCATAAACATTGATTTTAGAATATTTTATTTGATTTTCTTCTAAAGCCTTTGTAAATTCCGTTTTTAATTGTTCCATTGCGGATGGTATAAATTTATAAGCCAGTTCTTCGGTTCCTATTTCAAGAAGATATTTATTCATAATTAGCCTCGTAAATGTAATATATATAAAATTATATTGTAAAAAAATAAATAGTAAAATATAAAAGAAACAATCTTGTTGCAATTTTTTTTTGCTTAGAATATAATAATTTGCGTTGGGATCGTAGCTCAGTTTGGTTAGAGTGTCTGCCTGTCACGCAGAAGGTCGCGAGTTCGAGCCTCGTCGGTCCCGCCATTTAAAAGAGGTTGAAATACCTCTTTTTTTTATTGCCGACAGAGGCGAAGAACGAGCGAAAGCGATACAAAGCGAAGCACCGCAACGAAGTGAGGATGACTGAGCCTGTATGCGAAGTGGAACGGAGCTGTGAGAGC
>CANQAL010000116.1 GCA_947589255.1 Candidatus Gastranaerophilales bacterium
TTTCTAGGTTACTAATATTGTATAAATTAAAAGGAGAAAAAGTTTTAAATGAAAAATAGATTAATAATTTTTTTATGTTTATTTTTAATTAGTATGCCTAGTTTTGCTACAGATTGGTTTAAAATAGACGATTATGTTGAACTGGACTATGACCGCTTACGATACAATACTGATAAGATATTTGTATGGATAAGATATGATGCAGAAGGATTACGCAAAGAATATAATTTTGACATTGAGAAAAATGTCAAATATTTAGAATATTGGTATGTTTTTTCAAAAAATGATTTAAACTATTTAATTCGGAACAGCGTTGAATATGATAAAAATGGTAATATTTTATTAGAAGGAATGTATCCTGAAGGTAAAGATTTTAAAGAAATACCACAAAAAAGTCATTTAATGGATATTTTTGATATTGTAATACAAGGTAAACAAAATGTAGAAAGTCTAAAAGCTATTACTAATATGGGGATGCTTCGCTATAAATAAAAGAGAGGAGTTTTTATGCTTTCAAAAGAACAATGGATATTGGCAGAAAATGGCGATGATTGTATAGCATATTCTGAGTTTGAATGTGTGACAAGAGCTTTAATCGGATGTTATAATAGCTTTATATTTAGTATTTTTGTTTATTATATTTGCTTTTTAACATTTAAGTGGTATACGGCAACAAAAATAATATTGGGTATTGTTAATCTAATTAACTTACCAAGTATCTTTTTAATACCAGTTGCCATAATCGGAATGTTTACTATTAAAAATATAAAAAATAAATGGCTAATAGAAACTCAATATGTTAATATTCATTCCACATTTGTATCATCAATTGGTATTTTTTGTTATATTTGGTTTGTTTTTTTTGAACATCCGTTACCAAATTTTTTAGATAACATTTTTGCTTTTGTGATAATAACTATTTTTTTATTTTGGTTTAGAAATAATTTAATTATATATAAAAATACCGATATACCTGAAACATGGCTTATAAAAAATGGGTTTAAACAAAAAATGGAGCAAAATTTAACTAAACAAAATTAATAGCAAAAGGATTATTATGGAACTAAATCGGGAAGAACTGGAAAGACTGTCGAAATTTCGAGCAACGGCAGCTCTATTGAAGAAACGGGCATACGAACAGGGAATGAACGATGAGCAAATGATAGAGTACGTGGGTCAGAAGTTAGAAGAAATGGGCTTTTACAAGACGAACAAACAGGAAGCTCCACAGCAGACACCCGACCAGTCAACGAACGAGCAAAATCAATAAAGAGTGAAAATGAAGCTGAAAATAGCAAAGCAAAATTAGAAAGTGTTCTAATATTAATTAATGCAAATTTATTTTCTATTTTAAAAATTAATCTATTATCAAAACATTAATTTTCAAATAGAACTATGCCATTTTAAGGTCGGTTAATCTTTAGAGAGTATAAATTTATTAGCCTAAAATTTAACCTGCTTTAAAATGATTTATAATTCCTATAAGAAAAAATATATAATAAACTAAAACTTATAATATATATAAAACTATATAAAATGAAAGTAGCATATAGGTTTTAGCCAAATTTATATAAAATAAAATTCCCCGTAAAAGAAGAAAGAAAAATATTATTATATCTATTAATTATTTATTTTTATTGCCAATTATTTTTTGAACCATTTTCTTCTTCGCCATTAATAACGGTTCTACTTTTTTATATTTTCTGTTAAAAATTTCGGCACTTCTTCATCTGCATTTTCATTAATATAATGTATTTGCATGCCTGAACTTACGGCTAAATATAATAAATGATGAGCAAAGGATGTTTGCATTGAACTTCCTATTATTAAAAACAAGGATTTTTCATATCTTTCTTCAGCTTCCATGGCTGTTTGCCATACTAATCTTTTACTTTGAAGTTCATAATGTATGCTTTGACCGTATAAAACAATATTATCCTGTTCAACACTACCATGGATTTCATAAACTATTTTTGAACCTGCTTTTGTATGCAAGCCGTCAATATTCATCGTTATTATGGGAATATCTGTGTCGGCTAAAGCATAGTGAGCTTTCGTAGGCTCTTTTCCTATAACATTGGTTTTCAATAAATTAATTGCCTCATTAAATTCTTCGGGATGAGCTTCTTTAAACTCAACCGACAATTTTTCTTTTAAGTGCGGTACTTCTTCAAATGTAGGTATTCCTGCTGATTTTGAAATACCTGCTCCCGTTAAAGCTACAATTTTCATTTCTTATCCTTTTTTATACAATACCACATATCATAAAAATATAACTTTTAAACAAAGAAAATATATTTCTTATTATTAAATAAACAATTGTAAATTTTTTTCAAAATAATGTTTTAATAATTTACAGATTGGGAATTGTATTAATGTGGGTGAGATAAACCACTATTTTTTATGCCTTATTATCTTATAAAGATAATTTAAAAATAGGCAAAAAATCAAAGAATCCTTATGTATACATATTGGATATCTTCAAAATTAACTTATAAATAAAAAGACAAGAGAGGATTATATCAATGAACAAAAGTCCACCTTAAAGATTAAAACATTTAAATAAAGATTTAAGAAATAGATATCCAAAAAATTTGGTATATATTCCTAAAAGGCATTAAGTATAGTGCCTTTTTTGTTATTTCCCCCTACTACCCTCTATACATACATATGAGGACTGTAAATATTAGTTTAATTTTAAAAAAGAAAGAAGGAAAAAATATGGAAAACATATTAAATATTTCAGTATTTGCAAAATTATTAAATAAACCAACAAGCACAATATATAGTTGGAGAAGAAATGGTAACTTGCCTGAATATATATTTTTAAAGATTGGCGGTTGTATATTTGTAAGAAAAGATAAATTTGAAAAATTTATTAATGGAGAAATTGCATAAATGTTGGATTTAAAAAACTTATATAGAATGTTTTTACTAAGTGAATATTGCCATAATAAATATAAAAAACTTATAAATAAATCTAATATTTTGGTAAATGGATTTATTTCAAATATATTTTTTATGATAGTAGAAGAAAAGGGATAACAATCAATGAGGAAAAGATTTTTAATTATTGAAAACATTAAAAACCCTATGATAATAGAATTAAAGTTTTTCTCTAATAACTCAAATTATTTAGTTTGTCCTTTATCAGAATTATCTCAACTCCCAAATAGGATAAAGAAGTTGATATTAAAACAAGGATTATTTATGACAGAAAAAGCGGACAGAGAAAAATATAATCCTTTAATTACATTACACAGACTTGTTTGTTGCATTAAATACAATATAAAAAACCTAACTATACATCATATAGATAAAAATAAAAGAAATAATCATATTAGTAATTTATTTCCTATAACTCAAGAAGAAAATAACAAATATGAATTATTGGAGGAACAAGAACAGGTTAAAATAGGAAAAGACCAATATAAAAAATTTATACAAAAACAAAATCATATAAAATTAAATAGAAGAAACACCCTGTCTAATAATAATGATTTGCAAAAAGATATATTATTATTTTCCGTAGATAATTCTATTAAAAGGGTTATAAAGAAGTTTAGAACTAAAATCAAAACACCACAAACAATAAGAAACATTATAAATTATTACTTTTACGCAGAAGCATTTATAAACTGGTTAAAAACTTTTAATAACAATGAATAAAAGAGTTATTTTAATTCTTGTAAAAAATATCTTTATAATCCTTTAATTTCAATGATTTAACAAAGGGAATAAGAATATAAGATTATGGTTAAAACTCTTATAATTAAAGAATTACACTTAAAGGATTTAAAAAAAACAACCTATTATTAAATATACTATTAATAATTAATAAAACTTCATGAAGAATGTAAATTTTTTAATTAAGACAAAAAGGGGAAAAACATGATTAAATCATGCATTACAACAAAGTATATATACATTTATATCAAAAATTATGGTGTTAATAAAGAAAGGATTTAGGCATTAATATAATATGACTATATATGAAAAAAATAATAAATATTATTGTCATTTTAAGATAAAAGGTGAACAAAGACATCTTTTATGCCATGGTGCAAGAAATAAAAAAGAAGCAAAAGCAATAGAAGATGCAGAAAAATATAAGTTAAGACAACAACAAGCTGGAATTATTGCACGAGAAGCAAAAAAAATTAAATTGATATATTTACTTAATATTTATGAGAGATATGCAAAAGAAAATAAAAGAAGTTATGATAAATTTGATAAATATGCCTTAAAGGTAATAAGGCAATATTTCAAACTATCAATCAATGCAGAAGATGTAAAATATTCAACATTAGAAGATTTTAAATTATATCTTATAAACGAGAGAAAAAGTTCTGCTAATACAATTAATAAATATATGGGAATACTAAGTAAAGCATACAATATAGGTATAGCAGAAAAGGTAATTAATGATAATCCCGTAAAGAATATAAAGAAACAAAGAGAGCCAAATCATAAAATAAGATATTTAACAAAAGAAGAGGAAGCAAGATTATTCAATGCAATAGATACAGAAATATTAGTAGTGGGGAGAGATAGAAAAGGTAAGAAAATAAAACCTTATAAATATTTAGAACCAATAATAATATGTGCATTACAAACAGGAATGAGAAAGAGTGAAATACTTAATTTAAAATGGTCTAATATTGATATGCAATATGGATTTATTGAATTATTAGAAACAAAATCAGGAAAAGCGAGACAAATTCCCATATCAGACAAATTAAAAAAAGTTCTAATTAACATAAATAAAAACGGAAGTGAATATGTTTTTATAAATCCCCAAACCAATCAATGTTATAAAGATATTCATAATAGTTTTAATAGTATAAAAGATATTGCAGGGATAAAAAACTTTAGATTTCACGATTTAAGGCATACAGTAGCAACACGAATGGTTGAAAAAGGTACAAATTTAGTTGAAGTAAAAGATATATTAGGACATTCAAAAATTGAGACAACAATGCGGTATGCTCATCCTGTCCCCGTAGAAAAATTAAAAGCTATTAATATATTAAATAATTACTAATTTTATGAATTAATGAGTATTTTATGAAAAGTATGTAAGGATACATATAAGCTACACAAAAATATATCTTATTAAATTACAAAAATAAATAAAAAATAAAAAGAGCTAAAAGGTAATAAAAAAGAGCCTTCCAGCTCTTCTTTATGGTGGGCGTTAAGAGACTTGAACTCCTGACATC
>CANQAL010000117.1 GCA_947589255.1 Candidatus Gastranaerophilales bacterium
TTTGCTGAATTTAGCAATACAGAAATAAATATCAGCAGAGGATTTTATTTTTTATTTCATCAACAAGAACAAACTATGCGAAGCATAGTAGTCAGTTCGAGCGCGAGTGAGCTGAGGCAAAAGTGGCGAATGCGTTGAGCATTCGACACGAAATGCCGTTAATAGCGAACGAGCAAGACAGTCGTGTCAGGGGTATTTTTTATGAAAGTTTAATATTGTTACACGACGAGAACGAACTATATAAAATAAAAAAATGAAATCCGAATGCATATATTTGTTTCGTTTTTATTGCTTAATGAAGCAGCGATGAGCGGAGCGTATTTTAGCGGAGCTTTTGCTGAATTTAGCAATACAGAAATAAATATCAGCAGAGGATTTTATTTTTTATTTCATCAACAAGAACAAACTATATAAAATAAAAAAATGAAATCCAAATGCATATATTTGTTTCATATATAATAATTTATAGGGTAAGCTTGCCTATTAATTACCTTCCCCCGTCACAGACAGTTAAGAGGACTAAGGCGGAAAGGAGGTGATATAAAGTGAAATTCTGTATAACAGAAAAAGCGCTATGGCTTATCTTATCAATAATCATAGCACTTTACTTTACAAAATAGGGAAGTTAAGAAAGGCTTAAAGAGTACAGGCTCTTTTAGCCTTTTCCCTATATTTATATTATAACTCATATTCATGATTTTTCAAGTAAAACAAAATAAAAGAGGGCGAATACCCTCTTTTCTTATTTATTAGCTTTATGCGTCCAAGGTAATTTCAAATCAAACAACCATTGGAGACCTAACTGAAATCCTATACCTGTAATACCTGCATTTCTTAAGTTAATCTGTCCGTATGTTGCAAAAGTATCACTAAACGTCTTTGTTCCGCCAATACCGTATTGGAAAACACCGTGTTCAAGCTTAGTATCAGGCAGATGAATATTTCCTATATATGCATCAACTTTATCATTTATAAAGAACATATATTGGCAAGTTGCATATAAGCTCCAAGTATTTTTTGATAAAATGAAGTTAACTCCGGGAGCAACATTAATACCGTTAAACATTTTAGTTAACATGTCGATATTTCCGTAATCGGAATGCCAATTTTGACGACCGAATGCATTATATGCAACCATTAAATTAGGCTGAACAATGAAGTCCTTTAGTGCATGCAGATTGTATGCCGTTTTTACTGCACTGCCAGCGAACCAGTTGCCTGTATTATCATTATAACCGCCATAAGACATTTCGTTTGTATATCCGCCGCCATATGCCGTAACAGATGTAATAAAATCCTCATCCCTGATGAAAGTACCCATTACACCCAATTGACCGGCATTTTGATAACTGCTTACACCATCAAAATATTGATGAGCACCGTTATAACCGACATAACCTGTCGGAATAAATGTCCAATCATTATTTAACTCAACAGCAGGCAGGTCTGCACCTAAAAGTGTGCCATAAGTATTATTTCCGACACTCAGACCTTGAGTTAAATCCATTCTGTCAAACGATGCATAGGATTTTGACCAAATTCCGCCGTCCTTATATGTCTTTTGATAAGGTGCAAATAATGGAGATACTGCAGAATATTTATTAGCATTTTTGGCTTTATCAATTAAAGTTGAATCATGCAAAATAAAGTGGTTAGTAACAATATCATTAACCTGAAGTTGATTTGTATACATACCAAGTATTGCAGTTATTCCTCTAAATTCTTCAGGAACATATGCTGCTAAATACAGGTCATAATAACCTTCCATACCATCAACGGGATTTAAACCAAACCAGCCTGAAGGTGTTCTTTTTATCTGGTTTGTTGCAGTAAATTCAATTCCTTCCGGTATTTCCGATTCACCGATATTAAAGAACTGAAATTTTGTATGTCTATCTACAGGGCAGTCACCCAAAAGATTAAAGTCCGAAATATGTAAGTTACCGGAATCAACACCCTCTGCTAATTTAACACCTTTACTACCGATGTCAAATTGGTCTGACTCATATTTTCTTTGGCTTATATCAAAAGTAAAGTTAGCTTCCCCGCCTGCTTGCAGTTCTTCTGAAGTTGAACTATCAATATAACCGTTCATAGTACCGAATGTGGAACCGCTTTCAATTATGAGGTCATCTGCACTGAATTTTTGACCTCCGCCGTATGTAAGCTTAGAATTATCTTTTAATTCAACAGTACCGCCTGTAATTGAACTGCTTGAATCGGTAATAACGACGTTAGAACCGGAAAATACGGAAGTACCGCCTTTTCCTTGTTTTATACCTCCGCCGTCTTTGGTATTATCAACACCGGTTGCATTTAGATTTCCTCCATTTTCCAGATCAACTAAACCTGCCCAGGTGTCACCCGAATCCATATTAAATTTAGCATTTTCTGATACTTTAAGTGTAGAACCTTTTTTAATTTCTACATTAACAGTATCTTTAATGTTGCTTTTTTCACCTTTAAAAGTAAATACTGACCCTTCAAGCAGATGTAAATCTCCTGCTTCACCGTCAAGAGTACCTGAAACTTTGGTTTCATCAGTTATACCGTAGTATAGATGTCCTCCATCTTTAAGATGAACCATACCTTTCCACTCATCATCTTCATTAAGATAAAGTCCGCATTCTTCGTTTGTGCCATCTTTCAGTGTAATATCCGATTTTTCTCCAAATTTTACGGTAACATCATTTTCTATTTTTGTATTACCTGACAGTGTAAGTTTTCCGCTGCCTTCAACATTAAATTCACCACCTGACATCTCAAGATCAGTGATGGTTTCCTCCTGACCTGACTTCCAATCTATCTTACCGCCTGAAACTGTTGATTTTCCACCAAAGAATTTTGAACTTTCACCAACGGTTGTAGTACCTTGTGTTTGATTAAATGTACCTTTATAACCTGATGCATCACCGTTTAAAGTTAAATTACCGCTGTTTGTAATTGCCCCGCTGCTACCCTTAACAGTACCACTGAATGTTAAATTACTGTCTGTTTGGTTATCAATAGAGCCGCTATTTTCGACATCACCAATTTTGGCAGTAGCGCCTTTATCATTTTTAAAGTTTCCGCCCGTTTCGTTTTTAAGAGCACCGGTTATAGATAAATCTGCACTTTCGCCTGTATTAGTAAAATCGCCCAAGTTATCAAGTCCGCCGGTTACAACAGAGATAGAACCGCTATTTTCAACATTGCCGCCGGTATTATTTGCGAACCCGCCATTTTGTACCGTTAATTTACCATCATTAGAGTTTGAAAATTTACCGGAGTTTGTTACCCCATCATTACCGTTAACTGTAACCGTATTTTCATTGGTAAAAGTTCCGCTGTCATCGCCGCCGCTTGAGTCTTTTTCATTTTTAAGATTACCTTCAACCACAACAGTACCCGTACCTTTATTTTCAAATTTACCGCTGTTTGTAAGGTCTTTTTCTGCGGTAACACTGCCATTTGTATTTGTAAAAGTACCGTTATTTGTTACATTACTGCCCGTAACACTTCCGACACCATCTGCATTTGAGTTACTAAATGTGCCGTTATTTGTAATATCTCCACTTGCTGTTATGGTACCTGAGTTAGTAAATGTTGAACTGTCTTTTGTTTCACCGTTTTTAAATTCGCCCGATAAAGTCAGTTGTCCGCTTCCTGTATTTTCGGCACTGCCGCCTTTATTGGTAAAACTGCCTGCATTTACATTACCTGAGTTTGAAAACCCTTTTTTACCGTCTTTGCCTTGGCTTTCGTTAGTAATAGATCCGGCCTTTAAATTTGCACCGTTACTATTTGTAAAGGTACCGTTTGTCTGGTTTTTTATTTCACCTTCTATTGAAAATCCGTCTGATTTTGTACTTGAATTCGTAATACTTCCTGTATTTGTGAGCGAATTTGCAGAAAGTGAACCGCTATTTGTCAGGGTGCCTGTTTCATTATTTATGGCATCTTGAATTGTTGTAGTACCACCTGTTTGGTTATCAAATTTACCCTTATTTGTTAAATCCTTAGCGCCAAACGTCCCGCCTTCAACGGTAATATTACCACCGCTATTATTTGTTACAGTCCCGCTTGATGTTACCGTTCCGTCTTTTTGAGTAAAGGTACCGTTATTAGTCATATTACCGAAGGTAAAATTACCTGAGTTTGTTATTGAACCGCTACTACCTGAACTACCGCTTGTTCCGTTTGTAAAATCACCTGTTACGGTCAATCCGGCTCCGCTCCCGTTATTTATAGACCCCGAGGAATTTGTAAGTCCTCCATAAAAATCCATTTCAGCTTCAGTTCCGCCGGATGAATTTTTGTTTTCAATACTCCCATCATTAGTCATTTGACCGTTTACTACAAAAGAACCTCCTTCATTAGTTATTGTTCCTTTATTAGAATTGCTGCCGCTACCTTGCACCGTAAAAGTACCTTTATTGGTTAAAGAAGCACTTGAACTGCCTTCTGTTGCGCCATTAGTCAAAGTACCTGAAAGAGTTACCGAACCCTGACCATCATCTTTTACACCGTTTTCAAATTTACCATCATTTTTTAAATCATTACCGGAAATTAAGCCCTCATTTTTCACGGTGCCGGAATCTTCGTTTTTAAAGTCATTTGTTACAGTTAAACTTCCCCTTTCTGTTACGGTCAAATTACTTTGATTATCAACTGTATCCGCTGTTTCAGGTTGATCTATTGTTTTATCTTCCTTTATTGGGTTATCAAAACTTAATGCCAATTTTATAATATTGCTATTTAAATCCTTCAAATCTGACAAATTCACATTTGATTCGGCTAAAATATGCTTACTTTCTTGATTTACACTTGCATCAGATATGTTTATAAAGCTTGAGCTGATTGCTACTGCTAATAAAGCTGCAACTTTAAGCTTAATATTATTCATTTTTACCCCCCCCGACAGCATTTCGGGGTTGATATTTATTCCAGACAAACTATAATTTATATTTTAATATAAGTATTAATTACAATCAATATAAATAACCAAAAATTTTATTTGTTGCTATAATAACTAAAAAAGGAAAAAACATGATTACATTAGGCAAAGTTAAAGATGCAGCGGAAGTGCTGAAAGATACAATCAGAAAAACAGATTTAATTCATACGCAAAATTTAACGGAAAATACCGATATTTATTTAAAAGTAGAAAACCTTCAAAA
>CANQAL010000118.1 GCA_947589255.1 Candidatus Gastranaerophilales bacterium
CATTTGCAGGTGAATCACAGGCAAGAAATAAATATACATATTATAGCGCACAAGCTAAAAAAGACGGATATGTACAAATAAGTAAGATATTTGAAGAAACAGCAAATAATGAAAAAGAACATGCAAAAATATGGTTTAAACTTCTTCATGGCGGAAAAGTTCCTTCAACTCTTGAAAACTTAAAAGATGCGGCAGATGGTGAAAACTATGAATGGACTCAAATGTACGCACAGTTTGCGAAAGAAGCAAAAGAAGAGGGCTTTAATGAAATAGCGTTTTTGTTTGAAAATGTAGCAAAAATAGAAAAAGACCATGAAGAGCGCTATAAAAAATTATTAGAAAATATTAAAAGTGAAAAAGTTTTTCAAAAAGATAATGAAATAGTTTGGGAATGCTCAAACTGCGGATATTCATTTAAAGGTTCAAGTGCGGTTGAAACGTGTCCCGTATGTGCACATCCTAAAAGCTTCTTCTTTGAAAAAGCAAATAATTATTAATACGTCAGATAAACAAAAAAAGATGAAATTATAATAATTTCATCTTTTTTTATTATAAAAAATACCCCTGACACGACTCGAACGTGCGACGCCCTCCTTAGGACGGAGGCGCTCTATCCAGCTGAGCTACAGAGGCATTTGTCCTTTTTATTATTTTTTTACTGTATAATTATATCATAATTACACGGGAAATATTATGACTTCGCAAAAAGACTTAACAAAGGGAAATCTTGTTTCAACCTTATTGATGTTTGCACTTCCCTATATCGGTGCAAACTTTTTGCAGGCTCTATATGGTGCTGCTGATTTAATTATTGTAGGTAAATTTTGTAACAGCTCCGTTGTCTCTGCGGTCGCAACCGGTTCACAATTATTGCAAACCCTTATTTTCTTTATTACGGGGCTTACCGTAAGTGCTACCGTTCTGATAGGTAAAGCCTTCGGAGCTAAAGAGTATGCTAATATAATTAAAATCATAAACACTATGACGGTATGTTTTATTGCAGCAGCAGTATTTCTCAGTTCCATAATTATAATTTTTGATAATCAGCTTTTAAATCTGCTTCACACTCCGCCAGAAGCCTTTGCCTCCGCTAAAGATTACATTTTTGTCTGCGCTTTGGGTCTTGTTTTTATCTTCGCATATAATGCTATAAGCGCAGTCCTTAGAGGGCTTGGCAATTCAATTATGCCTATGTACTTTGTTGCCGTATCCTGCTTTATGAATATAATTCTTGATATTTATCTTGTCGGCAGGCTTCATATGGGAGCTGAAGGTGCTGCAATCGCAACCGTTATTTCTCAGGCTGCAAGTGTTGTTGCAGGGCTTATTTATTTAAGAAAAGGTGATTTCGTTTTTAAATTTAAGTTTACGGGAATAAAGTTTGATGTTCAAACGGCTAAGGATTTATTTAAAATCGGTCTGCCGCTTTCATTGCAGGATACTTTAATCCCGCTATCCTTTTTATTTCTCTTTTCTTTGGCAAACTCTATGGGAGTTGCCGCTTCCGCCGCATACGGCTCTGTTATAAGATTAAATGCTTTTATGATGCTCCCTGCGGGTTCATTTTCAATGGCATTGACCGCTTTGACGGCTCAAAATCTCGGGGCGGGTAATATGCAAAGAGCAGTTAATGCTTTAAAACTTTCTATTTTATTTGCCTTTACATTTGGCGCTGTGTTCTTTATCTGGCAGCAAACGGCACCATATAGCGCTATTGCCATATTCTCAACAGAAGATGCAGTACTCCATGAAGGTGCAAGGTATCTTCGCTCATTCAGTTTTGATTATTTGATTGTTCCTTTTGTATTCTGCCTTAACGGGTTTTTCTTCGGATGCGGAAGAACCGCTTTTGCCGCTGCAAATTCTATCTTCTCTGCTTTCGCCGTAAGAATTCCGCTTGCGTTTATTTTATGTACTTTTATTCCATCTGCTACATTATTTCATCTGGGGATTGCACCGCCCTGCGCCTCTATAGTTACAAGCTTATGTGCATTGAGCTACCTCGTTTATTTATCAAAAAAAAATATTCTTGTAAGTCAAACTAATTCATAACTTAAAAATTTTAATAATAATTTAATATCATTTTTAATTTGTGTAATGTATTATATAAAAAGATACAAGATATTAAGGGTGATTATATATGTGCGGAATTGTAGGTTATGTCGGGAATAGAGATGTGGTTGAAGTTCTTTTTAAGGGCTTAACTAACCTTGAATATAGAGGTTATGACTCTGCTGGCATGGCATTAAGAGATGAGGGAGAAATTAAAATATTTAAAACCCTCGGGAAATTAATTAATCTTAAAAATGAACTGGAAAACAGAAAATCCGAACTTATTCATCCTGTTTGCGGTATAGGACATATCAGATGGGCAACGCACGGCTCACCGTCGTTAGTTAATGCTCATCCTCATACCTGCAATTGCGGAAGGCTTGTTGTCGTTCATAACGGGATTATTGAAAATTATAAAGAATTAAGAGAAGAATTAATTAAAAAAGGTTGTAAATTTAAATCTCAAACAGATACCGAAACTATTGCACACCTTGTAGCAGATGAATATGCTAAGGCTAAAAACCTCGAAATTGCAGTAAGAAACTCTGTTAAGAAATTACAGGGTGCTTATGCTATTTGCGTTATGCATAAAGATGTTCCTGATGTAATAGTAGGAGCAAGAAAACATGCACCTATGCTTGTCGGTATCGGTGAAAATGAAAACTTTATAGCCAGCGATACCCCCGCTATTATTGAATATACTAAAAAGACAATATATCTTGATGATAATGAAATTGCGGTTGTTACTAAAGACAGTGTAAAAATAACAGATATTGACGGAAATTTAGTTAATAAAAAAGTTGAAGTTCTTCCTTGGGAACCCGTTGCCCTCAGTAAACTCGGATATAAGCACTTTATGCTTAAGGAGATCCACGAACAGCCCGATGTTATAAGAAACGTTTTAAACGGAAAACTCTTTGACATTGATTCTCCCATAATTTTAAATGAAGTTAAAATCGATAAAGATATTTTGAAAAAACTCAATAAGATTGAAATTATTGCCTGCGGCACTTCGCTCCATGCTGCAATTGTAGGTAAATATTTAATAGAAGATTTTGCAGGAATATCGGTAGAAGTCGAAGCATCAAGCGAATATATCTACAGAAAAACCACAACAGATGCCTCAACTCTTGTAATCGGAGTTTCTCAATCGGGTGAAACGGCTGATACTATTACTGCCATTAAACAGGCAAGAGAGAAAAAATCACATGTATTAATTATTACCAATAGACCCGACTCAAATATGGCAAGATTAGCGGACAGCCTAATCCCCGTTAATGCAGGTATTGAAGTCAGTGTTGCAGCTACAAAATCATATACCGCTCAATTAATGTCATTCTATCTTTTAGCGCTTCATCTTGCGGAAATAAAAGGCTCACTCGATAAAGAGTATATTAAAAATCTTAAGCACGAGTTAATTCAGCTCCCGACTAAAATAGAAGAAATTCTTTCAAATACCTCCGTTATTCAAGAATGTGCAAGAAAATTTTCTTCTTATAAAAACTTTATTTATATTTCAAGAGGTGTAAATCTCGCTTCAGCTTATGAAGGTGCTTTGAAACTTAAAGAAATAAGTTATATTAATGCAACGGGCTACCCCGCAGGCGAATTGAAACATGGACCTATTGCCATGCTTGATGAAACCATGCCCGTATTATCCATATTAATTCCCGGGGGAATAACTTATGAAAAGGTTTTATCAAACAGCGAAGAAGCAAAAGCAAGGAATGCAAAGCTTATTGCGCTTACTTCATCAAACGATAAGTCATTGGATAATCTTTTTGATATTGTAATAAGAATACCTTCGGTAAGCGAAATTCTTTCGCCCGTTTTAACATGTGTTCCGCTTCAGCTCTTGGCTTATTATATAGCGGAATTTTTAGGTAAGGATGTTGATCAGCCGAGAAACTTGGCTAAATCAGTTACGGTGGAATAATGATTACGACTAAAGAAGTTAAAATAAAGCAAGCTGATGACTTTAACAGCGAATACATTGAAACAGAACTTAAAAATATGGGATTTGATGTATTAAGGTGGGCGGTTACAAAAATAGAAAATGGTTATTATACTTTAAATATAGCGGTTGTTCAGGACTAGAAAAGGAGTAAATATGGATTTAAAAGGTTCTAAGACAGAAAAGAATTTAATGGAAGCATTTTCAGGGGAATCTCAAGCAAGAAATAAATATACCTATTATGCTTCTCAAGCAAAAAAAGACGGATATGTTCAAATAAGTAAAATATTTGAAGAAACTGCTAATAATGAAAGAGAACATGCAAAATTATGGTTTAAGCTTCTTCATGGCGGGAAGATTGGCTCAACCATAGATAATTTAGAAGATGCTGCAAACGGTGAAAACTATGAATGGACAAAGATGTATGCTGATTTTGCTAAAGAAGCAAGGGAAGAAGGCTTTAACGAAATTGCATTTTTGTTTGAAAAAGTTGCTCAAATAGAAAAAGACCATGAGGACAGATACAGAAAATTATTGAAAAATATAAAAAATGAAACGGTATTCCAAAAAGAAGAGGAAATTGTTTGGGAATGTGCTAATTGCGGGTATTCATATAAAGGTAATGCGGCAGTTGAGACGTGCCCTGTTTGCGCACATCCGAAAAGCTTCTTTTTTGAAAAAGCTAAAAATTACTAATATTAAAATTAAAATAAAAGGAGGGAATTTAACCCCTCCTTTTTTATATGTAATTAAGAAGTTCCGTTAAGTCTTTATTATTAATTATAATATTTGCGTGTTTTTGAAGTATGGGTTTTGCACAAAAGGCGACACGGTTTTGAGCATATTGAAACATGCTTAAATCATTGGCGCCGTCGCCAACGGTTAAAGTATCTTTTTCATCAATATTTAAAAGTGTCTGCAATCTTTTAAGCATTTTGCCTTTGCTGTCGGAGAACATCATCTCGCCCCCTAATGTTC
>CANQAL010000119.1 GCA_947589255.1 Candidatus Gastranaerophilales bacterium
CCTAAAAATATAGTAACTGTTTGTGAGCAATTAAAACAGGTTTCCGGAATACAAGATATGTCATATGCTCAAGATATCGCAAAAAAACTACAAACGATGACAACCGTATTTAATACCGTTACGGCATTCGTACTTATCGGTGCCGCAATTTTAACTATTATAATTATTAATTGTACAATACAGCTTGTTATCCAATCCAGAAAAGATGAAATTGAAATTATGCGATTAATGGGTGTAAGCAACTGGTATATTAAAATTCCGCTAATTCTTCAAGGTGCAATATACGGATTTTTAGGAGCAATTATTTCTTTAATTCCGCTAAATACCGTTCAAAACTCATTGTTAAAATTACATACATTCTTAAATGTAGAACCCCCAAATTTTGCAATGAATATAGTAGTATTTTGTCTGTTTATAATGGCAATATTTTTCAGTGCAGGCGGAAGTATGCTGTCAATAAAAAAACATCTTCAAGTTTAATTATTTAAACCCTATGCTTTTTTTGTCATATAAATCATCAACATTATATTCTTTTAAATCAGGTTTAATTTCAGAGGTTTCTTCGATAGCTTTTTTATAATCATCAATAGAAATATCAGCCCTATCTCGTCTTAGCGCATTTCTTGCCGCAGCATTGGAAATTTTACAAATAGAATCATTTGAAAATCCATTTAACAGTTTTGCAATTTCAGAAATTGCATCCTTATCGGCAAGTAATTTTTCACCTTTAGCAAATGCCAATAGGTTTAATTCTATTAAAGCTTTCCTCGCTTCCAAATCAGGAACATCAACATATATTTTAGATTCATATCTTCTAATAACAGCAGGATCTAAAAACTTAAATTTATTTGTAGCTCCTATAACAAAAACATTACTATCTCCTGCTTTATCCAAAGCCTGAAGAAGAGTAGTAACCTGTTTTAAATCTTCATGAGAAATTTTTTCATCTCTTTTAAAACCTATAGAATCAATTTCATCAATAAAAAGAATGCAAGGTTTACCCGAGTTTTTTGAAAAATCTATTGCTTCATCAAATGCTGCTTCAATATTTTTTGAAGTCATATTAATATAATGAGAACCGGCCTTGCTTAATTTAAGTAAAAATAAAGGAAGTTCAGCTTCACCTGAAAGAGCTTTAGCTATAAATGTTTTGCCACACCCGGGTGGTCCATATAATAAAACTGTTTTTGGCGGAAGTATTCCGTACTCCGAATAATCCAAAACAGCTTTATCGGGTGATTTTATTAATTGTAAAAGCCCCTCATTGAATTCTCTTTTAACTTTATCCATGCCTGCAACGGAATCAAAATTTCGAGGCGAATTTGCACTTGGAGTATACAATTCAAGAAGCCCTGATTTCGGCATCTGAACCGAAGCTGATAATATTTGTCCCGCTTTTTGTGCCAATTCTGATTTACTTGCTTCAGAGAAGCCTGCATTATTTTTATCAATAACATCTTTGGACCAATATTTAAGTCTGTCCATCATGTCATAGCGCCAATCATTTTCTTTATCTGCACCATGTCTATAAAATTCGTCCTGATAATGTTTATATTCTCTATCAGAATATTTAAATTCTTCCCCAAACAAAATATCAACATACATTGCAAGCTGTTCTTTAGCCTGCAATAACATATCAACAAAATCTGAAGAAGATTTTTTAAAATCAGATTTTTTTTCAAGCCTTCTTATTTTATCTTCTGTAGAATTACAAAATTCATTTAAACTAAGCAAAGTCTGAGCATATTCTTTATCCTCAAATTTAGAAAGTTTTGACTTTAATTCATTATTTAATTTTTTATTATAACCAAAATTTATATTATAATTATTAATTTGAGATACTCTCAATATATTTCTCCTCTTAACTATAATATCTGAAAAATTAAACAAAAAAAAATTTGCTAAACTATCATCCTTTACGTGAATTTAATACTTAGGATTATTAATATTTTTAATTTCGGGTATTGATAAAACATTATCAATAATCCATTTAGTTCTTAATTTTTGCCCTTCTGTATTCAAATGCAAACCTGTATCAGAAAACAACATTTTATCGGCATAGCCGCCCGAGGTATAATCTCCTATGAATGACGCACCGTTATTTTCATAAAATGATTTTATAGCTTTATAATTGTTTATCTCCTCTTGAGTATAATCCTTTGAACGGTAATAATTAGGCATTATTCCGTAAACAGAAACATTATTTTGAATACAATAATTTATAAATTGATATAAAGGCAATTTATTTATTTGTTCGGGGAATTTTTGTGTTATCCTTGCTTCCGGAGATTTAAGTTTTAAAAATTTATCAGTTGTTCCGTCATGCTTGATAAAATCACCAATATCATTTATTTGATCAACATACTCATCAGTTTTTGCATAATCTTTATAATCAAATTTTGGATTAAAAATCCAAGTTTGAATTAAGAAGAAAGACAGACCAAATTTTCTTTTTATATCTGATTTTTTATAATATTCGGGAGAATATGAAATTATCCATTCTGCAAAAGGAGATTGTAAATTTTCATCCTTTTCAAGCTCATAAAATCCAAATTCCAAGGGCAATATAACAATATCACCGGGTTTTAAAATTTGTTTTGCCAGTTCAAACATATAAGTACCAAATGCCGCATGCAGACCAAAATTCAATACGGGCAGTCCTGTTACTTCACTTGCGTATTTTGAATTTAAACCATGTAATGTGTTAGACCCCGAACAGAATACAATTTTATTTCCCGATTTATCTAAAGCTTCAGCTCTTTGATTCTTTACCGTTAACCAGTAATTAATATTAGAAGCGCCTCGGGTATATACATTTTTCCCTATAAAGGTATAACCGACAAACAGTAAAAATAATGAAACAGCAATTATAGCTATTAAAAAAGAAACTAATGTACTTATAAAAAATTTTTTATAATTTTTCATTTAAACTACCTCTAAAAATTGAAATATATAAACGGTGACGAATAATCAGGCTTAATTATCTCAAACAAAACAATCAATAAAATTATAATTATAAATATTGAATATCTTTTTGACGGGATAAAATTATCAAGCCATTTTCTGAAAGTATCATTAAAGATAAAGAATATAAGAATTGGAATTAAAATCAATATCCAAAATGAAAATTCCATTCCCGAACTTCTGAATCTAATCGAAGGAAAATAAATTTTAGGGATATCAAAATTTAAAACATTAAAAGCATTAATCAAGACATATTTTGCTTTCGTAATATTCTCAGCCCCAAAGAAAACCCAAGCAATATTTATATAAAAGAAATTAATAATCCATGCAAGAGGAAAAGGCATAACTAATTTAGTATTTTTATAAATTCTGTTAATAATAGAACCTATACCGTGCATGATACCCCAAATAATAAAAGTCCAATTAGCACCATGCCAAATTCCGCCAATTAAGAAGGTAATAAAAATATTTCGGTAAGTTTTACCCCCCCCCATACGATTTCCGCCAAGAGGGATATAGATATAATCTCTTAAAAATCTGGATAAGGTTATATGCCATCTTCTCCAAAATTCCTGAATATCAACAGATATGTAAGGATTATTAAAGTTTTGAGGTAATTCAATATTAAACATATATCCTATGCCTCTTGCCATATCTGTGTATCCGGAGAAATCAAAAAAGATTTGAAAGGTATAACTAAAAATAGTAAGCCAAGCCTCAATAAATGATAAATTTACGGCACCTGCAAAACCGCTTACAGCAGTTTTTGAAACAAAATCAGCTATTATTACCTTTTTAAACAGCCCTACGGAAAATAATAATAATCCTTTTGATAAATTTTTATAATTTATAAATCTATTTCTTAAATTTTCAAATTGAGGAATCATCTCTTTATGATGAACAATCGGTCCCGCTATTAATTGAGGGAAAAACGTTACAAATAAGGCATATGTCAGAAAATCATATTCTTTTGTTTTGCCTTCATAACTGTCTACAATATAAGCAATCTGCTGAAATGTAAAAAAACTGATTGCCAGAGGCAATATAATATTAAAATAGTTAAAACTTTGATGAAATATTAAATTAACATTATATATTAAGAAATCAAAGTATTTGAAATACCCCAGCAACAATACATTCCCTAAAATTCCAAAAATTAACAGTATTTTTCTGTTAATCTTTAATTTCGTTTCATTAGATAAGGTAGAACCAACAGCATAATTAAAAATCATTGAAAAAAGAATAATAGGAAGATAATCCAGTTTCCAATAAGAATAATAAAATAAAGATGCAAATACTAACCAAGCTGTACTAACCTTTATCAATTTTATTTTATTAAGGAAAAAATAAACAATTAATGTAATCGGCAAAAATAAAAATATAAACTCAACTGTATTAAATAACATTAAAACCTCAAATAAATGCTCACTCCTAAAATTATACAACAGTCAAAAATAATAAAAAATACAGAAAAATAATAGAATTTACAATTACTTGAATAAAAAAATATATTTATGCTAATATTTATATATACTTTGGAGAAGTGGCCGAGTAGGTTTAAGGCGGCACCCTGCTAAGGTGTTGTATGGAGTAATCTGTACCGTGGGTTCGAATCCCACCTTCTCCGTTTCTTGTGATTTATTTTATCTTTCCCACAAAATAGCCGGCATTATGTTTGGGCTTATGTATTCAGTAAATCTATTTTATAAAAATTATGCAAAAGGACACTTAGTTTGATTATTTGAATCACTTAGTTTGAGTATTAAGTTTTAAATGCAAATATAAAATGATTTCAATTCGTCAAAATTTGTCGCAGTGGTTATTTATAATTTTCATATAGATTAAAGGAGGAAATTATGAATAAAACACAAAACAAGGTGCACAGCGAAGCAAAAGATATTATCCAAAATGCTCAAAATGAAGCTCAAAATATTATAAATCTTGCCCTAAAAAAAGCAAGATTTATACTGAATGAAAGGTCGCTTGTAAATAAAGTTCGAAAAGAAA
>CANQAL010000120.1 GCA_947589255.1 Candidatus Gastranaerophilales bacterium
ACAAAATAGGTAAGGATAAGAAAATGAGCGATAAAAAGACATTATTTATAAACAACGTTGAAGTTGAATATACAAACGAAAAAACAGTACTTGAAGTCATCCGCAATAACGGTTTTGACGTTCCGACATTCTGCCACCGCCCCGATTTAACACAATTCGGTGCTTGCAGAATGTGTATAATCGAGCAGGACGGAAAATGGATTCAAGCCTCCTGCACAATGCCCCCGAAAGAAGGCATTAGAATTGAAACGAACTCAGAAAAAGTTCGTAAAATCAGAAAAACAATTCTTGAATTATTACTTGCTAATCATAAAAGAGAATGTTTAACCTGCAATAAATCAGGCAACTGCGAACTTCAAAAGTATGCAGCCGAATACGGAATTGAAGAAATAAGATTTCCTAAACTTGAAGAAAAAGATTATCTTCCCGTTGACAGTATGAATCCTTCTTTAGTAAGAGACCCTTCTAAATGTATACTTTGCGGAGCTTGCGTTAGAGCTTGCAGTGAGTTTCAAGGACACAGTGTATTAGGATTTGTAAACAGAGGCTCTAACACAAGAGTAGAACCTATGAACGGAAGATGCTTATCTCAGGTTGACTGCGTATTCTGCGGACAATGCCAGGCAGTTTGCCCGACAGGCGCAATTTCAATAAAATCATCAATAGATGAAGTTTGGAAACAGATTAATAATTCTGAGAAAAAAGTTGTAGTTCAATTTGCTCCGTCAGTCAGAGTTGCATTAGGTGAAGAATTTAACTTGGAACCCGGAGAAAATACAATCGGCAAAATCTATGCTGCAGCAAGAAGATTAGGGTTTGACTTAATCTTTGACACGAATTTCTCGGCAGATTTAACCATAACTGAAGAAGCAAACGAATTTGTTGAAAGATTAACAAAAGGCGGAGTTCTTCCGATGTTTACATCCTGCTGTCCTGCGTGGGTCAGATACATCGAAACTCAGCACCCTGAATTAATTAAACATTTATCAAGCTGTAAATCACCTCAAGGTATGATGTCACCTGTTATGAAGGAATTTTTGCCGAAATACTATGAAGGTTATACAAAAGAAAATATAGTAGTAGTTTCCGTTATGCCTTGTACTGCGAAAAAATATGAGGCAATCCGTGAACAGCTATATGGTGAAACTGACTATGTATTAACCACTCAAGAATTTGCAAAAATGATAAAAGCTGCTGGTATTAACTTTAAAGCATTAAAAGAAGAACAGGCAAATTCGCCGTTCGGTCAATATTCAGGTGCAGGCACAATCTTTGGTGCTTCAGGCGGAGTAGCGGAGGCTGCTGTTAGAACCGCATACTACTATGTAACGGGCGAAGAATTATCCAATGTTGATGTAACACCTTTAAGAGGTGTTGATGCTAACTCAAGAACAAAAGATACTATTATTGATATTAAAGGTAAACAGGTTAAAGTTAGAGTTGTATCAACATTAAAAGAAGCCGAAAAATCTTTGAAAGAGTTAAAAACAGGTAAGGCTGATTTTCATATAATGGAAGTTATGGCATGCCCGGGCGGATGCGTAAATGGCGGCGGACAACCGACAAGCTGTTTAGATGCAACAATCAAAGAAAAACGTGCTCAAGGCTTATATGAAGAAGATAAAAATCTTGAATACAGAAAATCACATACAAACCCTGACATAATAAAATTGTACGCAGAATGCTTGGGCGGAAAACCCGGAAGCGAGATAGCACACCACCTACTGCATACAACATATATGGACAGATTTACGGGTTCATATAAAGATATCAAATAAAAAGAGGGCATTAAGCCCTCTTTTTTTATCTGTTATCTGCCTCTATTTCCTTTAATTTCTTTACAAATAACGGTGTTATCAAATCCCAAGCCTTTGCATTCGGGTGTGGATCATTTTTATCCAGATTATATTGTGTATCAAATTTAATATTTGTTAATTCCGACGTTTTTATGACAATAAAACCATCATCTTTAAGTTTATTAACATTGGTTTCATTAAAAATATACGGGTAATTATTAAAGCCTTTATCCTCAGTTTCATATTCAAGTATGACAAATTTTACATCTTTATAATGAGCATCAACAGCCTTTTTTTACTTCGAGCAAGTGTTTTTCTAAGAATTCAAAACCATACTTTTCTGCTGACTTTTTGGCAATATATGGAAGAATTACTTCATTATAAAATCGCCAATAAGGTATATTTTGTAACCTGTGTTCTTCTTTTAATCCGTCCTTATAGTTATTATATTTTAAATAATTATAACAGGTTCTTCTTGAAAAATCTTGAATAAATTTATATTTAAAAATTCTGTCAACATGATTTGATATAAATACATAAATTACATATTCGGGCTCTGAAATTTCATTATAAAAATCGTTTTGCAATAGCTGATATAACATATGTTGTGTACCCCATCCGCAAATTGCTCTGTTATATACAGTTCTTTTCATTAGTTTTGATAATTTATAATGAAATGTTTGATGTTCTTGTAACCCTCTTCCCCAAGCGAAAGAACCGCCAAACAATATTACGGATTTATTATTATTTTCATATTTTACGGGACGTCTAAATATATACATTTCCTGAAAATTTCCTAAGCCGTAAAATCCGCGTGATAAAAGTTGTTTATATTCATCTTTAAATTCTAATGAATTTAAAGATGATACCATATGAAAAAACGGTAAGTTATCATTATTTTTTTTATATAATTTATACTCAAAACCAACAAAAATTAATAAAATAATAAAAATGTTTATAATAATAACTTTTAGAATAAACTTGGTTCTTACTGAAAATGTTTTAGATATTTTTAATTTATTTTTTAACATTTGAATGATTCATTTAATAATATTAGTAAATAATATATTCTTTTTCGCCTTTTGTCTATATCTGACTTGCAAATATTTTTTTGGGGAATACAATATAAATAAGAACCAAAGCGGTATCGTCTAGGGGTCAGGATAGCAGATTCTCATTCTGTTGACACGGGTTCAAATCCCGTTACCGCCGTTTCTTTTTCCCTTTGATTATACCGCTTTCAGCTATTTTTAATTCTCTTGTGTCCAATATGTGTCCACTTTTTAACATTATCAATAATGTAAGTTTTGCCCTGCACAAATAAAATTATTTGCCCATTTGGCGCATTTATTTTTATCTAATGTTTGAGTGCTTCCGCCTGCCCGATTGGGATGTCCGCCCGCTTTTAAAGGGCTGTAATATTGTTCTCTTATTAAATCAATTATTCTAAATGCATAATCCTTATTTGAATGCATGCTCACTCTGTACCTTCCGGCTTTAGTATCAGGGTAAAATACAGCAATAGCTTGAATTTCTTGTATTTTACTCAATAAATCTTTATCAATAAACTCATCTGTTTGTTTATGTTCAAGTATTCTTGTTCTAAAATCTCTTAATATTTTGCTTGCAGTCGGGGTATCACCGCCAATTTTTTTCCAGTTTTTGTCATCGGGCGGTATTATTACATATGCAAATTTTTTGTTTGGAGTTATTTTTATATTTTTATAAAGGCTCATTCTGAAAGCTTTTTCTTTAGAATTCAGTCTTGATAATACATCTAAATGTGACAATATTTCAGTTTTCTTTTTATCTGAAATTGAATTTTCAATATTTTCAAAAACTTCTTTTGCATTAATATTATCTTCAAATTCATCAGATTTTAATATTTGTCCGTTTGATATATTAATAAGTTTTTCTTTATTCATATCATCAGCCATTGCGCAAAAAGCTGATTCTTTTTGATTATCACTCATGGAAATATTTAATGCTTCAAAAAATCTGACAAGTATTGATGCAGCTGATTTTGCTGTTGTATCCAAATAGCCGTTCTTTATTTGTTTTATTTTAGGTGCAACAATTTCCTCAGTTTTGATTATATTTGAATCCGTAATCGGATTAGCTGTTTCGTGGTGGTCTATGCAAAATACATTTGATTTGGGAAATGATGATAAATATTCAAAGGCTTTACCTCTTATTCTTATCGGATCGCTAAAATCAAGACAAAGAGCAGTTTTTGCTCTTTGTAGTTCGGTTTTATTCTTATTTATATCTATAATATCGTAGGTTTTATTGTCATATCCGTAATTTTCATCTGCATTATTGCATATTATGCGCGGCTTTATTCCGTTATCCCTAAGATAATCATACATTATTTTTGCACTGTTAAAAGCATCTTCATCCGTTGCCACATGGCAGAATATATCTACGGAGTCAGACGATAAAAGTTTTTTGTTAAAATATTCCGCCTGAGACTTTGGCATTTTATTTGCTTTAAAACTCAATATTGAATTTATTTTAGTAACTTTCATATAATTATTTTAAATTAAAAAAATATTTATTAAAATAATTTTTTAATATTATTTATAACTTGAATAAATAATTTTACCAATGTAAAATATAATTCTAAAGGGCGGTTGGCGCAGATGACTCTGCCGAGAAAAACGATTGAGTATCGTTTTTCGAGAGGTAGCATCACATTGGAAATTAAATATGGGCGGTTGGCGCAGATG
>CANQAL010000121.1 GCA_947589255.1 Candidatus Gastranaerophilales bacterium
GTTGCAAAAACGACCATATCAGAATCGACTATATTTCCTTTTATGAAATTAAAGTCGTCATTAAAAACACAATCGCCATCCATACCGCATTTATTGCAAGCAACGCAGGGGTGAACATTTTTAAATGCACTGTCAAAACGAACAACATTGTGACCGTTTTCTTTTGCACCTTTGATAAAATTATCGGCTAAAGTATTTGAATTGCCGTTTTTTCTCGGGCTTCCCGTTATTACCAATATTTTCATTTTTTTATTCTCCTCACTTAATGAGGGCAGTACTGATTTTGAAAGCACTGCCCCGCCGGCTACAACTCCTGCTATAATTGCAGTATTTTTTATAAAACTCCTTCTGTCCATTTTTTAAGCTCTTCTTTAGTCGGGTGATTGTTAAATAACTTGCCTTCTTTAATTTCGGTAGAGCTTGTTACACTTTTCTTAAGATTTTCTACCGTTCTGCCAAACCCGCTTCCGCCTGATGTTGCAAAAAGAATAATTTTTTTATTTGTAAAGTCATGTGCTTCCAAAAATGTATTAACAACTGTCGGTGCTATATACCACCAAATAGGAAAACCTAAAAATATTGTGTCATAACTATCTGTCGAAAAGCCATCGTCAACTATTTCGGGGCGGGAATTATGATCAGCCATCTCAAGTGTGCTTCTTGAATTTTTATCCATCCAGTCTAAATCTGCTTTTGTATAAGGAACTTTCGGTTTTATTTCATAAATATCCGCATTTATTGCACCTGCCAGATTTTGAGCAACTTGCTTTGTTGTTCCCGTTGCACTAAAATAAGCTACCAATACTTTCTTATCCATATTTGTATCCTCCTTTGCTTGTGATTTAGAGTTCAAAGCCCAAACAGCTCCCGAACCTATAATAATTAATCCTAAAATTATCAAAAATATATTTTTCATTTATTTTCTCCTTATTTCATTTCTTTTTCCCAATAGCGAATTATGTTTATATTCAGATACTATTTCCAATTTTAATTGACATAATGTCAAAATTAATATAACATTGTACTGACATTATGTCAATAATGAGGATGGTATTAGTATGAAACTTCAACCTGTAACCAATACAAACAAATTATTATTTTAGAAGCAAGTAGTTGTTAATGTAGTCTATACCTGTTGTTAAATTTTATAAATCGAGTTTAAATCTATTTTTAGTGCCTTACAAACAGATATTACAATCATAATACTCGGATTTGCTTTTGCGTTTTCAATTAAATTCAGGTATTTTTGTGTAATTCCTGCCATTTCAGCAAGCTTCTCCTGAGAAATTTTCTTTTTAAGTCTTTCAATTCTGATATTATCAGCAACTGTTTGTAAAATTTCTTCCTTTTGCATAATAAATATATGTTAGATTATTTGCGATGTAAAAATAATCCATGATAGTATATAAATAAAGAAGTATTGTATATTATTGAGGAAATTATGGGAAATTTTAAGGTTTAGCGAAAGTAAAATGTTGGAGAGCAAACCCAAACCCATAATGATGTAACTTATTTTACATTTTTTGCATTTTTAATCCAAACGTGGTTTTCGCCTTTGCTTTGAGGTTTGTTTTGAGCCATTACCCCCGCAAGTGCGTGAGGAACATATAGTTCTTCAAGATAATTTATTTCATCCTGAGTAAGTTCAAGTTCAACGGATTTTACAGCACCTTCTATATGAGTTAGTTTTGTAGCCCCGACAACAGGCGAAGTTACTTTTGTTAAAAGCCATGCTAAAGATACTTCCGTCATTGAAACCCCTCTCTTTAATGCAATTTCTTCAACTCTTTCAATGATTTTATTATCAGCCTCAGCTGTTTTATCATACTTAAATTTTGCGTAAGAATCTTCTTCAAGTCTTTTTGTGGTTTCACCTATTTTTCTTGATAACCTGCCGGAAGCTAAAGCACTATAAGGAGTCAGGGCAATATTTTCTTCCTTGCAGTATGGAATCATTTCTCTTTCTTCTTCTCTATGGATTAAATTATAATGCCCCTGAACGGATATAAATTCGGCAAGTCCGTTATTTTTTGCATAGTTATTCGCTTTAGCGAGCTGCCACGCAAAGCAGTTTGAAATACCTATATATCTAACTTTTCCTTGTTTTACGACAGCATTTAATCCCTGCATAATATCTTCTATCGGGGTATTATAATCCCACATGTGATAGATATATAAATCGACATATTCCATTCCTAAATTTTGAAGGCTTTTATTTAAGTAGTTTTCAATATGTTTTTGCCCTGTTATGTTGTTTGCAATTTCGTCAGGAGTGCGAGGAGTAAATTTTGTTGCTATTATATAGTCTTCTCTTTTTGCAAAATTCCTTAAAGCACGTCCCACATACTGCTCACTTGTTCCGCCCTGATAAACCACAGCTGTATCAAAAAAGTTAATACCTTTATCAAGCCCGGCTTTTATAATTTCTCTTGCGGTATTTTCATCAACTGTCCAAGAGTGCTGACCGTTTGAGCTGTCGCCAAACCCCATACAGCCCATACATATTCTTGATACTTTTAAATCCGACTTTCCTAAATTTGTGTATTTCATTTTTTACCTCTTAGTGTAAAAGCAATTTCACGCAGTTATAAGTTATTTCATAAATACTATGATGAATAAACCCAACTTCGGCAGTTTTCATAGCTTCTTTTTGTTTGTCACTTACCGTCGTATATGGGTAAATCCCGTAAATAAAAGGAAACAAGGCATAAATAAACTTTGTTCTGTCATCTTCATTCATATCAGGACAGAATTTTTCAAGCAGTTTATCTAAAGTTTTCATAGAATTACCGAAGGCTGTTTTAAATTCAGTCAATACCTCAAGACGGCTGTTTGCTTCCATATCAAAATGATTCATCATCAGCCTTAACATATCTTCTCTTTTTTCTAAGCTGTGAGCAATATTTTTTGCAATTTCATCTCCAGATAAAGTCTTTTTATTTTGAATAATATTCTCTAAATCATCACACCAAGATTCATAATGCCTTTTATTTAAGGTCAAAAAGATTTCTTCTTTTGTTTCAAAATAGTTATAAATCGAGGTTCTTTTAAACGTTGTAAGCTCTGCTATATCGTTTAAAGTAATGTCTTTAAAACTCTTTGTTTGATAAAGTTTTATAGCAGCATTTAAAATTTCTTCTTTTCTTGTATTGACCAGTTCCATTGAGCCTTTTGGCATAATTTCCTCTTTTTAAAACATATTGACATGACGTCAAAATAAATATACTATTATAATTATATTGTGTCAATAAAATGATTTATAAAGTAAAACCAGAAAAATTAAATAAGGTAAAATATGGAAGAAATAAGAATTGATGTAAGAAACCAAGCACCCGAAAGAATTGAAGAAGCAAGAAGAAGCTCAGATTTATGCTTCAGAATAAATCAAACAAACCCGACAACAAAAGAATGCAAAGAACTGATTGACGAGCTTTTTAACCATACATTAGGCGAAAATACCGTCATTCATCCTCCGATTTTTACAATTCTTGCAGATAAAGTTAAAATCGGAAAAAATGTTGTTATTCTGAACGGGTTTCAATGCATGTCAGCGGGCGGGCTCACTATTGAAGATGATACTATGATTTCTTTAAACTGCACAATAGCTACAAATAACCACGATATGTATGAAAGGCATATTATTACTTGTAAACCCGTTAATATTAAGAAAAACGTATGGATTGGGGTAAATGTTACAATCCTTCCGGGTGTTACAATCGGCGAAAATGCCGTTGTAGGAGCAGGTGCGGTTGTTACAAAAGATGTACCCGATAACGCAGTTGTTGTCGGAAATCCCGCAAAAGTCATAAAATATCTTGATAAAGAGAAATTTAAAAAATAAATATTTAATAAATCTATAATTTAATCAGCATTATACAAATAACAATTTTTTGTATGGGCATTTATTATCCCTATTGCTTGAAGATAAGAATATATTATTGTAGTTCCTAAAAGTCTTAATATGTTTTTTGCGGATTATATTTGTTAATGTATAGTGTTTAACCGTGACAGTGATGTCCTTCTCCGTGATGATGGCAGTGATGGTGGTCGCTTCCTTCTGAGGCGCAAGAGTTTTCGCCTGATTCAAGAGTATTTGACAAATATTTTTCCAATATATCTCTTATTGGAAGCTCGGGGCAGCCTGCAACAACTTCAATACCGTTTTGCATAAAGGACATCATAGGTCTTGCGCCCATTCCTCCTGCTAAGACTTTGCTCACACCTTGAGAAGCTATCCAGTTTGCACTTTGGCAAGAAATACCTTCATCCGGCACTTTTTCTTCAATATTT
Organism: Candidatus Gastranaerophilales bacterium; assembly: GCA_947589255.1. GTDB lineage: Bacteria > Cyanobacteriota > Vampirovibrionia > Gastranaerophilales > Gastranaerophilaceae > Avigastranaerophilus. The sequence goes on from CANQAL010000121.1 coordinate 4,291, forward strand.
AAAATTTCTTTTGTATTTGGGTCTATTTCTGCTATCGTAAATGAATCACAATGCCCAAAATGAGCGCATAATTTGCCACCACTAGTTGGAATACATAGTTTCATAATTTTATCTCCTTTTAATTTTTCAATATTTGTCTGTAATAAAATAGCACTTTCTAATGCTTCAGTTTCAGTGATATTATGACTTTTAGCATAATC
>CANQAL010000122.1 GCA_947589255.1 Candidatus Gastranaerophilales bacterium
TTAATGACGACTTTAATTTCATAAAAGGAAATATAGTCGATTCTGATATGGTCGTTTTTGCAACTCCAATGTACTATTTTGGAATATCCGCTCAATTAAAAGCAGTAATAGACAGGTTTTATTCAATTAACGGAAAAATTCATACTCCTAAAAAATCAGCGCTTATTTTAACTTATGCTGATACCTCGGCTAAAGAAGCGGAACCTATTAAAAACCACTATGAAGTGCTTTTAAATTATTTGGGCTGGCAAGATGTTGGGCAGATTATTGCTTCAGGAGTTTGGACTGAAGGCTCGGTAAATAATACCGATTATCCGAAACAAGCTTATGAACTGGGAAAAAATTTATAAAAAATTTGATATTAGAATAATTTTATTAAATAATAAAATAGCTGAGATAAAATATTGGATTAAACGATGAAAATAGCTGAATTTAGAAAACTGATGTCAGAAGGAACATATGTAAAAGAAGGCAGTAAACTTTTTGATATGTTTGATTTGCTAAGCCAAGAAGCAATAAATATAACTATGAAAATTAATAATAAATATCACACACCTGAAGAAATAGTTGAGCTAATGAGTGAATTAACTGGCAGAAAAATCGATAAAAGCTTTAGACTTTTTCCTCCTTTTTATACGGACTGCGGAAAAAATATAAAAATAGGAAAGAATGTTTTTATTAATTCTTGCTGTCGATTTCAGGATCAAGGCGGAATTGAAATAGGCGATAATGTTCTAATCGGTCATAATGTGACAATTGCTACTTTAAATCATGAAATAAATCCTGAAAAACGAGCAAATTTAACACCTGCATCTGTAAAAATAGGTAATGATGTATGGATAGGTGCTGATTGTACTATTCTGCCGGGTGTAAATATAGGTGATGGCGCAATAGTGGGAGCAGGCAGTGTTGTTACAAAAGATGTGATAAAAAATACAATAGCAGCAGGTAATCCTGCAAAATTAATAAAAAAGATAGAGGCATAAAATGATTAAGAAAATTTTATTGTTTTGTTTAGGTTTATTATTAATGATAGGAGTTCAAAATATGACACAGGCTAAAGATTTAAAATTAGAGCAGAAGTGGGATAAAGTTTTTGCAAAAAGTGACGAAGTAAATCATAAAAAAGTTACCTTTCACAATCGATATGGTATAACACTTGCTGCAGATATGTACACACCGAAAAAATATTCGGGGAAACTTCCTGCGATTGCTGTATCAGGACCTTTTGGCGCAGTTAAAGAACAATCATCAGGGTTATATGCTCAGGAAATGGCAAAAAGAGGTTTTTTAACCATAGCTTTTGACCCTTCATATACGGGGGAATCGGGAGGTGAACCGAGATATATGGCATCACCTGATATAAATACGGAAGATTTTCAAGCGGCTGTTGATTTTTTATCGGTTCAAGATAATGTAGACCCTGAAAAAATAGGTATAATCGGAATTTGCGGTTGGGGTGGTATGGCAATAAATGCTGCTGCAATTGATACAAGAATAAAAGCTACGGTTGCTTCTACTATGTACGATATGTCAAGAGTTAATACTTACGGTTATTTTGATAAAACCGATGAAAATGCAAGATATGAAATGAAAAAATCTTTAAATGCTCAAAGAATTGAAGATTATAAATCGGGTAAATACAAACGAGGCGGCGGGGTTGTTGATCCTCTGCCTGATGATGCACCTTATTTTGTTAAAGACTATTATGATTACTATAAAACTAAAAGGGGTTATCATAAACGGTCTTTAAACTCTAATGACGGTTGGAATGTTACGGGCTGTATGTCTTTTATTAATCAGCCGATTTTAGCTTTCTCTAATGAAATAAGAAGTGCCGTCCTTTTAATACACGGAGAAAAGGCTCACAGCCGTTACTTTAGCGAGGATGCTTTCAAAAAATTAAAAGGTGACAATAAAGAATTAATGATTATTCCAAATGCTTCTCATACAGATTTATATGATAAGACGGATGTAATTCCTTTTGATAAAATTGAAAAATTCTTTAAGGATAACTTAAAATAAATAGTAAAAGACCCCTTTTTGGGGTCTTTTTATTTATAAAATATCGTGTTTATTTATATTTATTCTTCCGATAATTCTGCTATCCTCGCTTTTATTGCATTTTCAAGTGCTTTATCTTCACTATAAACAGTTGCATTTTCACAGGCTTTTTTAAATAAATCGTTATATTTTTGAATTAATTCCCCTTTAGGATCTAATGAGGCTTTTAATTCTTCAACCTTTTGTTTATTTTCTGGTGTGGGATTTTCCTGATAATCTTTCATTCTCCATTTAAGAGCATATGTATTTTTATCTTTTGTTGCTTCAATAGGTTCTAAAAGTCTTTCATAATAGTTCCTTCTTGCGTGATATAAACTGCGATGCGGTTTTGAAGCTATAAGCAATCCGTTAAGTTCTTCAACGGTTTTAGCTTTTTTAATGGTTTCCTTTGTCACGGGCTGGGTTCTTTCTTCCCATTCTACTATATATTTATGGTTTTTCTTTATTTCTTTTGTTATTTTTTCATCAGGATCGGCATAATATACTCTGCAAGCTGCTTCATCAGGTGATTGAACTATATATCCAGCTTTTCCTTCAGAAACAATACTAAATGGTCTTGATATATCTTCTGCCGTAATTTCAATCGGTTTATCGGATGCGGGTTTTCCCCAATTTGTTTTTTTTCTGATTTCGCTTTGACCTTTAAATGCCGTGTTAAAACTGTTAATTTTTGAAATTTGCATGTTGCCTCCTAAATAAAACAAAAATTTCAACTGTTTGTTTTAAAACAGAATATTAAGTTTTTTGCTATTTGTTTTGTAAAGATTTATTATAAATCTCAAAATCCTTTTCTGATTGGGCATTTTCCCCGGTTAAATTCTCTATTGAGGCTCTCATATAGTAATAATGAGGCTTATTTTTTAGATTTATTGCATTGGAATAATCTTCTATTGAACTTGAATACATCTTTTTTTGGAATTTATAAAAAGCTCGTTGAGAATATAAAAAATCGGATTTTTTATTATGAGAAATTGCTGCTGTTATGTCATTAATTGCACCTTGTATATCATCGGTATAATATTTTAAATATGCTCTTTTAATATAATATTCGTTATTTGAATAATCATATTGTATTGCACAGTCATAGTGTTTTATTGCTAAATCATACTGTTTCATTTTTCTGTGTACATCGGCTTTTAATGCATATATCTCAGCATCTTCGGGAAATTTTTCTATTGCCTTTGAATAATAATCTAACGAATTTAAATAATTTTTATTTTTTTCATAAACTCTTGCAATTGCTTTATATGTTTTTAATGAACTGCTTTTTAGAGAAAGTGCATAAAAAAGAAAATTTAAGGCTTTTGGGTATTCTCCTAAATTCTCTCTGTATATCCCTTTATTATACATTTGATATAATAAATAATATTTTCTGATTTTTTTAAATCCTATAATTTGCAACACTTGCTCCTTAATTATTAAGACTATGTATGGGGGCAGGAATTCTTCCGCCTCGATTTATAAATGTTTCAGAGGATAATCCGCTGACAGGCATGATGGGTGCCTCGCCTAAAAGTCCGCCGTATACGGCTTTATCTCCGACTTTTTTATTCGGAACGGGAATGATTCTAACCGCAGTAGTTTTTTTGTTTATCATACCGATTGCAGCCTCATCGGCTATAATTCCCGAAATTGTGCTTTCGGGGGTGTCGCCGGGAATTGCAATCATATCCAGACCGACAGAGCATACGCAGGTCATAGCTTCCAGTTTATCAAATGTAAGCACTCCTTTTGAAGCGGCTTCAATCATGCCCGCATCTTCGCTGACGGGTATAAAAGCGCCTGAAAGTCCGCCCACATAAGAGCTTGCCATAATTCCGCCTTTTTTAACGGCATCATTAAGCATAGCGAGGGCTGCTGTTGTGCCGTGTGCGCCTGTGTGCTCTAGGCCCATAGCTTGAAATATTCCTGCAACCGAGTCTCCTATTGCGGGGGTTGGGGCTAAAGAAAGGTCTATTATTCCGAAGGGGATATTCATTTTTTCAGCCATTCTGCGTCCGACGAGTTCACCTGTTGAGGTTATTTTAAATGCTGTTTGTTTAATTTTATTAGCAAGAGTGCCAAAATCAGCATCTTTGGGCAGATTTTCCACTGCGGCTCTTACTACTCCGGGGCCTGATACACCTATATTAAGAGCGCATTCGCTTTCCCCGTAACCGTGGTATGCGCCTGCCATAAAGGGGTTATCTCCCACCGAATTACAGAAGCATACAAGTTTTGCAGCGCCTATTCCGTCATTTTCAGCTGTTAATCTTGCTGTTTCTTTTATTATTCCGCCCATTTTTTTTACGGCATTCATATTTATTCCTGCTTTTGTTGT
>CANQAL010000123.1 GCA_947589255.1 Candidatus Gastranaerophilales bacterium
GATGAATGTACAAAATTGTTTGACATAGATTCATTTGATAATCCACAGAAAGCAAGCACTTATATTCATAAAGCATTTAAAAATGATTTTGATTTTGAGATTGATGAAACTTTAAAAGATAACATTTTAAAAATTAATTTGCTTGATATGATGACTTTTGAAAGGGTTGATTTTGAAAAAAATATTAACTTGACTTCTAAAAAAAAAGTAAAAATTGAGAGTAAATGGAATGTTGTAGAACTCGGAAGTGTTGAAAATTTAGTTTTTGAAAAGGGTAAAAGTATAACTAAACAGGAAACAAAAGAGGGCAATATCCCTGTTGTTGCTGGTGGTATAGAGTTTGCTTATTATCATAATATTGCTAATAGAAATCCTAATGTGATTACAATAAGTGCCTCAGGTGCAAATTCTGGGTTTGTTAATTTTTGGGATAAACCGATATGGGCTTCTGATTGTTCAACTATAGTATCAAATAACGAGGAAAATATTAAAATCAAATATGTTTATGAAATTATGAAATATAGACAAGAAGATGTATTTAATTTACAAAAAGGGAATGCTCAACCTCATGTTTATATTGATGATTTGAAAAAATTTAAAATACCACTACCACCACTTAATATTCAGCAAAAAATTATTGATGAAATTGAAAAAATAGATAAACAGAATAATATTATTCAAAATAAAATATTAAAAATTGAAGAAGATAAACATAGTTTTATATATTCTACAATTTTATCAGCAAAGACAAATATAGTACAGTTAAATGACATTGTTGATTTTAAAAGAGGACCTTTTGGTGGCTCTTTAAAAAAGGAAATTTTTGTTGATGAAGGTTATAAGGTGTATGAACAAAAACACGCAATAAATAATGATTTTACAATTGGGAATTATTATATAACACCTAATAAGTTTGAAGAAATGAAAGGTTTTGAGTTACTTCCTAATGATATTATTATGAGTTGTTCCGGAACTATTGGGAGATTTGCTATATTTCCAGAAAACGCAGAAAAAGGTATTATAAATCAAGCATTATTAAGATTAAGAAAATGTAGTGACAAAATTTCTGATAAATATTTACTATTGTGCTTGAAAGCAATTTCTGCAAAATTTGAAGAAAATAGTCATGGTGCTGGACTTAAGAATGTTGCTTCTGTTACAATATTAAAAGAAATAAAAGTATATTGCCCATCTTTATCAGAGCAACAAAAAATTGTTGTCAAGATAGAAGAACTTGAAAAACAAATTGCAGAGGCACAGAGTATAATTGACAACTCAAAACAACAAAAACAAGCAATTTTAGATAAATATTTAAAGTAAATTTCAAAATTTATTTTTTATCTTGTCTCATGTGAGACGAAGAATACTGAGTTTCAGCGATTGGTAAAATCGAAATTCTTCATTCAGGGCTTAAATTAGAACCTGTTTTGAAAATTGTCCTGTTTTTATCGCTGAAAACGGGTTTACAAAAGGGGTTTAGCACGTTATAATAAAAATATGACATAGGTAAATTATTTTATAATTTACTGCTAAATATAAGGACTTTCGGTTATTATCTAAAGAAAGAGTTTGTTTGGAACACATATTATTGTACGACTAAAATACAGTTATATTAAGAAAAAATATGTTTTCCCGGTTCAAATCCTTCCTGCGGAGATTGATAAAAAATCCTAAATTGACTGACAAAATATAGGTGTTTTTTATTCTTACCTAAATGTAAATATGTATGGCAAAAAATATTTTTATAAACTTTAATTTAGTATGCTAATACAAAAATTAAAGTCTAATATAAATTTTAAAGGATATGATGCAGTCCCGCTAAAGGCAATTCATCTTGAACAATCTGAAGCCGGTGATTTCCGAAGTGAAATTCAGGAAATCGCAAAAAAGGAAAAAATTAAAATCCTGGAGGAATTTGATTATAATAAATGGACTCAGGATAACAAATTTATTATTAAAAAAAATAACAAACTCTATGTACTTGCTGATGATTCGGTAACTCTCTGTTATATAAATCACATGAAATCAAAATATAATATGAAATTTGATAGATTGCCGTGGATGACTCAAGGCGGGAATTGTTTTTTAGGAAAATTACCCAATGGTGAAAATTATGTTCTCCATGGGGATAAAAACCGATATATAACAGCTAAGGACTATAATGATATTTCGGAAAAATTCGGAGTAAAAAAAGAAAATATATTTTTTATTTCTCAGCCTGATTTTGAAGCTTGGGTTTAATTAATCTTTTTCAACTTTATCTTTATCTTTGATGTGCTTTGCTATAAGAGTTTTTAAAACTCTTGCCCCGATATAAAGCCCTGTACCTAATGCAATGACGGCTCCCGCACTGCTTAAAAATGATAAACCTATTGCACAGGTTAATGCTGCTGTTATTAATCCTATTTGAAATGTTGTAGAAGCTTTATCTTGTAATTCTGCTTCCCTTCGCGCTAATTCCGTTGGATCGGGTTTTGATTCTTTCACTAATATATCTTGCGTCATATTATTCATGGCCGAAAATGTAGGGGCCTGTTTAGTTACATTTTGGGCAAATAACTGCGGTGATAATGTTTCTAACTTCGCTACTTTACTTTTAACTTCAAATATATCTTTTGTAAGCTGTTTATCTAAAACAACCCTGTCTTGGCTTCTTCTATCAAGACCGCTTCTGCGCTCTATTGCTACGGGATAGTTATTCTGCCTTCTATCTTGTGACCTTTGATATTGCGGATATAATCTTGTTACTCTGTATAATTCCATTTTCACCTTCATTGATAATAAAACAAAATATAATTTTTTTTGTTAATTTTTAGTAATTTTATTTTATTTTTTATCAATTTAAAAACTTTATTATTTTTATATAATTATAATACATAGGTTGATTTATGAAAATATCAAATAATTTACCCGTAAAATATACAGGAAAAACAACAAATAACAGTCATAAAACAAATATTCAGACTTCATATAAGGGAAAAACTTCAGAACTTCCCTCAACATATACTGCGGGTATGTCGCAAGTTAACTCTAATTTACCTATGTCTTATACAAAAATTGATGAAATATCAATCCCTGGGTTAAAAGAAAAAGCTTCCGTTTTTAAACTTGCAAACGGACAAAAAATTGTTATACTGCCTAAAAAGGGTCCTACAGTAGTAAAAACAACATTCAATGTTGGTTCAATGAATGAAACTGATGATATCAGAGGTATAAGCCATTTTATTGAACATAATCTCTTTAACGGAAGTAAAAATCTTGCACCCGGTGAATATGATAAACAGCTTTCTCTAATAGGCGGTTATACTAATGCATACACCAATTATAATGAAACCGCATATTATCTGGAGCTTCAACTGCTTGACGATAATTCGCTTGAAAAAGCAATTATGCTTAATGCTAATCAAACTCAATTTCCGACATTCCCGGTTGACCAGCTCGAAAAAGAAAAAGAGCCTGTTAAATCAGAAATTGATATGTATAAAGATGATATAAGCGATGTTGCTTCCGAAATAGTTTTAAAAAACTTATTCGGAATTAAATCTAGTTCCGCAAATTGTATACTCGGAACAAAACAAAATATTGATAATTTAACTCAAGAAAAAGTTTTTGATTATTATAATACCTGGTATACACCCGATAATGCCGTAACTGTTATTACAGGAGATGTGGATGTTAATGAAACAATTAATCTTGCAGCTAAATATTATAATAAAAAACCTGATTACTCAAAAATAAACCAAAGACATTATGAACCTATTCATTATAATGATAAACCTATAAGAGAAGATTTTGTTCAAAAAGGTTCGCAAGTTTCAAATATAACAATGGGTTTTGCTATACCTGAAGGCACATCCGATAAAGAATTATTTGCAATAGAATTTTTTGAAAGTCTTATTAATGCTTCAAATTCAAGACTTTCACAAAGATTAAATAATATAGGGCTTAATTCTTCTTTTTACGATCAAACTTTGCAAAATAAAAAAGATAGTGCCAAATTTGCCTGCACTTCAATATCCTTGCCGGATGAAAAAATTGATGAAGTTTTAAAAATTTTATATGAAGAACTGTTCTATTTCGCTAATAATCCGCCCTCCGTTGACGAATTTAATATTATTAAAAATCAGGAAATAAAAGCACTCAATGATATAGGGGAAACTTCCAGTAATATAAACGGATTGCTCTCTTATATCGTTAAAAGAGATGATAATAATTACATTCAAAAAAAGTATGAATATCTTAATTCATTAACTCCTGAAGATATTCAAGCTGCTGCTAAAAAGTTCTTTGATTTAAATAAAGTATCAATAGCTGTAGGGCATGCAGAAAACTCTC
>CANQAL010000124.1 GCA_947589255.1 Candidatus Gastranaerophilales bacterium
TTCTTTTATGGCTTGTTCGTTTTTTAAATCAAAATAAACAGGTTTTATCCAAACACCGTATTTTTGTGCAATTTTTGAAATTTCGTTTTCAAAATCAAGGTCTTTTTTTCTTGCGTGTGCCCAGATATTATACCCAAGAGAAGCGAATTTTAATAAAACAGCTTTTCCTATTCCTCTGTTTGTTCCCGTAATAATTGCATTTTTTGTCATAAGTAACTCCTAATCCGTAAATAAAATTCTTGTCATTGCTTCAATCATATTGTACCCGTCCCAAATAAAAGAAATATTCATTGTTTTTCCGATTTCAACAATTCTATCCGCTCCTTTGGTGCCGTATTTTAGAACAATATTTTTAATATCATTTGGGTTAATACCTAAATAAGATATAGTTTGGCAGGGTTTTGTGAGTAGTGGAACAATATCTTCCAAGTTTTGAGTTTCATATTCATAAAAAAATCCGCAGCTGTCTTTAAAATCAGCTAAATCTGAAGTTAGAGAATCAATTTGTATTCTGAATAATTTGTTTGTGTGTTTTATAAGTTCAATGTTTTTGTGTGAAGCGGCAAAAAGGCAGAAAGAATTAAGTTTATTTACGGCACTTATAGGTTTTAAATCGTATTCTTTTTCAACTTTTTCTTCTAATGTTTTCCAAAAAATTTCTTTTGCTTTCTTAATTTCTTTGCCTGTCCAAACAACAAACCTTGGAGAAGAACAGGCATTTTGATCTGTCCAATAAGTATCCGTATAAAAATTATTCGCTGTTTTTTGAAAGTCGGTTTTTAAATATTCATCCGCGTTAATAATTGAAAAAGAATGTCTGTCAGAAAATGTCATTTCTATTGCTCTTGGCGGAAGCGAAGCATTTCTTACTTCTTTTATTGTTGCATCACCGCCCCAGATTATTCTTATATCACACATAGAACTCAAAGTCTGCGTGATTTCTTGCGAATGTTCGTATCTGATTATACAAAGATAGTGCATCATTTCAGGCATTTTTTCAAAAACTTTGTTTATGGCATCACAAATTATATTTACCTGTTCAAAATCTTTATTTGAAACCCTTATTATACAAGGGTTGCCGGCTAAAAGAGCAGAAGTCATTGAAACCGCAAAATTTACGGGAACATTTGAAGGTGCAATATGAAAAGCAACCCCTCTGCCTAATCTGTTTTCTATGTTGTAAAATTTTAATTGTTCTCGTTCTATATGTGCTTTTCTAATCCAAAAAGCATAAGTAGTAACATCGGGATAATTTTTAGATTTTGGGTCTTTTAAAATTTGAGAAGAAAGGGCATATAAAAAGTTTTTCATTTTAGGTGAAAACATACTCAAAACGGGTACATTAACAATATTTGATAAAATTTCTTCATTACCGCAAAGATATTTTATATCGCTAAAATTTTGCTGCATAAGTATCGGAGCACCCCCTTAATTCCGCATTTTTCATTCTTCCTAAGACTTTAATATATTTTCCTTTTCTGCCGCAGGGGCAATCGTCTTCCCCTAAAATCACACCTCGATCTTCAGTTAGCAATGAATGCCCGGGATATGAATGTGCCAGAGATGAGATAACCTGAATAATGCCTTCTTGCCCTATTTTACAGGGAGAAAAATCCTTATAATTTCTTATAATGATATCCGAATAAATGCTTGCGTGCATATTCCCGCATTCGCAATCAGCATAAACGCATCCTGTTTGTTCTACCATTCCGTAATGGTCAACAAAATGTTCAATACCGCAAATGTCTTTAAACCTGCGTTGAAATTCTTCTTTTGAAATTTTATTTTCTTCAAATTTTTTCCAACCCCCTGACTGCATCATATAGGCTTTTGACATATCATATTTTTTATTAAGTTTTAAAAGAGATTTATAAAAATATTGATAAAGCATAAAGGTAAAACCGAAAATCAGGAATTTTTGACCTTTATTTTCTTCCAAAAATTCAATTAAAGCATTTTCGTTTAACGACATATCGTCGTTTAAAATATAAGTCATTTTTGTCGATAAAACATTTAAAGTGATAATTCCCGCACCTCTTGCGGAGAATTGTTTTCTGTCTTTTATAACGGAAGGACTATCGACAATAAGCATCGGAAGTCTTTTTTTGCCGATAAATTCGCTCATTAGCCTGATAAATACTTTTTGCTGCAACAATGCAGTGAATTTATCCGTATATATTTTAGAAACTTTTTGCCCCGTTGTACCTGAAGATGTCATTATTTTAAAGATTTCTTCATCTTTTATGCTTTTAAGTTCAAGCTCTTTAAAAAGTCTTACGGGAATAGAAGGTAAATCATATAAAGATTTTATATCATCTAAATTACCCCCCCCCATAGCATTTAATATATTGCGGTATAATTCGCAATGATTATAATGAAATTTAGTTAATTCAAGTTCGTGTTCTAAAAGAAGTTTTTCTTTTTCTTCTTTATTTAAAGAATATGGTTCAAGATTATGAAAGTTATCTATCATCTGGAGATTACCTCAATAACTTTATTAACAATAGAATCAATATCAAGCCCGGTTTGAGTAAAAATGTATTCTCTTGAACCGTGGTTATATAATTTATCTTGAACCCCTATTTTTATAATTTCGCAGCCTTTGTTATCAAGAGAAGCCTTAACTTCGCTAACGGCACTAGCAAGCCCGCCTATGACATTGTGTTCTTCAAAAGTGAAAATTTTATCGCAGGTTAAAAGCAGTTCTTTAATTAATGTTTCGTCAATCGGTTTTAAAGTATGAATATTAACGGCAAGCGGAAGAAAACCGAGTTTTTCTTTTATTTTTTCGCAAGCCTTTAACACGTTATAAACAACATTTGTTCCCGTTGCAATAAGTGCAATTTTTTCACCGTTATTTAATTTAATTCCTTTTCCTATTTCAAAGTTATAATCTTGTTTATAAACAACGGGGATATTAACCGCACCGCAAAACCGCATATAGACGGGTTTTGGGTAATTTTTAAAGGCAAGCATCATTTTAATTGCTTCCGTACAATCAGCAGGCTGTAATACGGTAATATTCGGAACACTGCGTGCAAGAGCAATATCACTTATCGCAAGGAGCGAAGTGCCTGATTTTCCCGCAGAAAACCCCGCCGCAGAACCTATTGCCTTAATATTTAAATTCATATTTCCGATTAAGTGTCTGAACTGGTCAAAACATCTGTAAATCATAAAAGGTGCATAAGTTGTCATATAAACATCGCTTCCTGACATTGCAAGCCCTGCACCGATACCCACCATATTTTGTTCTGCGATTCCGACATTATAGAATATCTGCGGGTATTTTGAAGCAGTCCTCATAAGCCCCGAATATCTGCCTAAATCAGCAGTTAAAAGAGAAGTGGTATCGGGATTTAGCACTTGCGGAAACGCAACAGACCAAATTGAAGGGTTTATTCCCATTAATGACCACAAACGAAAGTTTTGAGGAGTAAATTGTATCATAATTAAATTCCTCCTTCTTTGCTAAATCTTTTGATTGCCAAATCATAATCATCCCGAGTAAGTTCCGCGTGGTGGCTTTCAACTTTATTTTCAAGTCTGTCTATGCCGTGAGCCTTAATTGTTTTTGCGATAACGGCAAGCGGTTTTTCTTTATGTTCCAAAGATATTGCATCGTACAATTCTTCAATGGAATGACCGTTTACGGATACCGCTTCCCATCCGAAAGCTTTAAATTTTTCTTCCAAGCTGTTTAAATTCATTATTTCATCATTATTTCCGTCAAATTGCAAATTATTATAATCAATTATCGCAACAAGATTATCCAGCTTATAATGCGATGCCGACATAATTGCCTCCCAAACGGAACCTTCATCACATTCTCCGTCGCCAAGCAAGACATAAGAAAAATAAGACAGATTGTGCCTTTTAGCATGTAATGCCGTGCCAACCCCCAGTGCCAATCCCATACCAAGACTGCCGCCTGTGTATTCCAAGCCCTGGGCGGGAGCCCAGGGCCTGCCCGTCATTTTTCCGTTATCCGTGCCAAAAGAGAGCAGGAGGTCATTTTTGACCAAACCGAACTTTGCGAGCGCTGACGCGTGCGAGAAGAAGCAATGAGCCTTGCTCGGAAAGAACATGTCGCGATTGCTATCTAACGGGACACTAAAATCGCGTCTCATAAAATTCGCATAAAGTACGGCAAGAATTTCAATACAGGAAAAATTTCCTCCGATATGACAGCCTGATTTTGCGCAATTTAGTGCAATATCTAATGATTTTTGTCTTATAAATTTTACATATTCTTGTGTTTTTTCGTAACTTTGTTTA
>CANQAL010000125.1 GCA_947589255.1 Candidatus Gastranaerophilales bacterium
AAGTTCCACGCCGTCCGCCTTTTTTATGACCCAAAACACACCCTGTTTCATGTTGTCTTTACCGTGTTTACCATTTCCGTCAAGAGCGTATCCGCAACCTGCTCGAAAACCGCCTCCCTATTCTTTATGTTGAAAGGGCGTTGTCTGTTTCTTCCGTAAACAATCAAGCGGTTCTCGCTTCGGTACATTTCCAGCTCCTTTTTATATGTGCCCTCGAATATATCGTGTTTCTTATCAAAGGAGAACGATTCGCCGCCGATTGCGCGCCAAGCGTCATAATGATTTTTTCCAATCGAGGCGAGAACGACGTGGGGGGAGAGATAGGCGAAAAGTTGCCGAAAGAGCAATGTTTGAAACAGTCCTTTGGGGCAAGAAGAATACAAAACCTCGGTAGCCAACGCAGAGTACACGTCGATATGAATAGCCGTGATATTTGTTTTTGCGCTCAACATTTTCCCGCCGTAACCCGCTCCGAAATAGCACAGGGCAAATTCATATCCGTCGAAATAGCGGTGATATGGGTTGATTTGAAAATATTCATTCAACGTCAAATGTAATTGATTTAGATTGTTTTCGTTAAGTGACGACAAATCGACGCGCTTAAAACGTGGATTACTCAGTAGCCTTTTGTCATTTTCCAAAAACTCATGCCATGAAGGATTTAAGCCCACGGTCACGATTTTCACGGGCGACGCTTGGTACTTTTCGAGGTCGCCGAACCAAATAACGGGGATGGAATTTTGAACGATATACTTTGCCAAATTCTCATCGGCGAGCGCTTGATTGAAATCGTCGCAATACTGCCTCATGATCTTTTCCAACGTGCCGTCCATATGAGCCTCCTATGCTTTCATTATAACGCTTCCGCAAACATTTTTCAAGTCCCAATAAAATGCCGTTTGAACCAAATGAATAAACAAGACGGACTTCCGTTTCGGAAGTCCGTCTTGTTGGTTGAGCACCGTGTGCGTAAGTTGAATTATTGATTAGTAAATCTTTTGCGAAAAGCAGGATGAATATCAAATCGAGAAGATACAAAATTAATAGATGTGTCTTGATGATACATTTTGTATCTATCAAAATGTGAGGCACTTACTTTACGTAGAAATCCTATTCGATATAAAATGATTATTGCTTCTTTTGGAGTTGCTTGTGTGTTAGTGGATAAATAGAATATAGTTTCATTTTCTTTCAGACCATTTAGGTGTTTTAATAAATCAGGACAAGTCCAATCCCAAGTTCGTTTTGCTCCAATAAAGGAATCGATGCACTCCCCTAAATTTCTATATGTTTTTGAATATTCTCCAATTAAATCCGATTCTTTCCAATTAGAGTATTTAAGTTCAACAGGAGAAACTATGCTGTCCTCAATTGGGAGATAGGTTTTTTGACTATCTTCAAGTAAAAGCCGACAAAATTGCAACAGCTCCCGCGGTCTTTGAAAAGTTCTAATTATAATATAATGCCAAAATACATCACTTCTTCCTCCGTAACGTATAGTTTGAGGAAAGAGGTTGTTCCATAAGGCAGAAATATCTGGCAATGTATTTGGAGAGGGTAGTCCAAAATAATAAGCTATTCGCATTGCAATTAACTTGCGAAGATTGAGGAAGTTATTATCATCCCACGTCAATGTTGTAATTTCACTTTTAGAATCAAACAAATCACTTCCTCTAGAAATAACATCATATATATCGCTACGCAAAAATGCAACAATTTTTATGTTGTTATAATCTCTTTTAATTTGTCGAATAGCAAATATTAATCCACGTAGCCAAGAGTTCATTGTGTTTGAATTCACCCACGGCTCATCCAAATTATCAATTAGGACGATAAATTTATTATTTTTGACTATAGCATTGAAGCTTTCCTTAATTGTCAACTTATTTCCTTCTTCAAGGCGCAAACTAGATAAATCAAAATCGATTTCACCATATTCGCCTTTTAATCGAGCTCCTTTTAATACCGATAATAATGAATCGGCAAAACGTTTCCATTTATTAGGTTTAATATAACCAGCATCCGAAAGTATTTTTTTAATTTGCGAATCGATTTTATCCTGTTCCGCAACAGATTGATAAATTATTTCGGAAACTATGAAGTCTCTCCACGCGAGTGAAAATTTGAAATCATCATTTACATCAAATGAAACCTGATTCGCCTTTAAAGCGTTTTCAATATGCACAAAATCTTCTCCGCCAAATGCAATTGCTATAGGGATTTCTCCATTGGAAGGCGCTTCGTTTTTTAGCATTGAAAAGAACGCGCTTTTACCAGATCCTTTTCTGCCCAAAACGAGTTCTTTAGCTCCATTTTGAATCTCACTATATTGCCTCGTTTTTACGAAATAATATTGAAGATTAATATCTTCCTGTGCTCGGTCTTTACCAAATAATTTTGCTAAATCAATTTCTGTCACTTTTGTCTTAATTAAATCCATTTCCGACCTCTTGTTTTAATATCAAAATTCAAACTTAACGCTATCCTTATGGGCGATTGCGAATTTTAACTTATCCATTTGGGAATCAAATAGTTACTAATCTCGCCATTTCCTCTTTGATTTCGTCAATCACTTCGGTGTTTACGATTATTTTCTTGTCGCCTGATTTGCAGGAGAATAAGTAAAATACTTTTCCGCCATATTGTTGCGTAAACTTTATATGGGTGGAATGTTGAATCTCGCGCTCTTTGTAGATTTCGGGAATGCTTGATACCTGCGATACAGGTTTAATTTGCAAGCCGATGAATTTCTTGTTGATTTCAATATAGAAATCAACATTGAACAATCGGTCCCATTCATCGGGCGCAGGCTTTATGGGAACATGCAACATTTCTTGCAATTGCTCATAAATCGTTTTGATTTCACGCACATAGCCGTCGTATGTACGGTCAATAACCAACTCTTTAATGAAGTTAATGCAATCTTCTTCCGTTACCTCTTCTATTTCGGCAACTAAAACCTCCGTGATCTTTACATACAACTTTTTCCCCAATTCAACAATATGTTCTTCAGAACGAACATTCTCAAAGTAATATGTTTGCCATTCCTCAAGCGATTTCGGCGCACATTTTCTAATCGCTTCGGACGTTGCACCTACATTTCGCTTAAAATTTAGTTGAAACCTGTTTGTTGCGCTGTTCAAGATCCATTCCTTAGCCATTTGCATATACCTCTATAAATTTCTTCTTATATTTGTACTCGATTGACGTATCAACTTCTACATACCTTGTGCGTATCAAATGAGCGTTCACAAAAGTGCGGTTATCAAGATACAAATAGCAAAGCAAGTTTCCGTCCTCATCGTACTTGGTAGAATCAAATTTCAGATAGACCTTTCTCTTTCTGAATTTGTCTTGCAAAAATTCTATTGCTTTTGCAGACTCAAAAGGATTAGTTTTTACACCGAGTAATTTGACTTTAAGTCCTGATGAAAGCACAATATCTTCGGGGGATAAGACCTCTTTCACTCCAAACAATTCTTCTTTTTGTGTACGCTCTGCATCTATCCTTGAACCGAATTGAAGCGACTTAACGTCGATTTTCTTATCCATTTTATGCGGGTCGTGAAAGATGTAGGGTAACTTCTCGAATGAAAAATCAGGAGTGACTTCATCTCTTACTATCGAAACTTCATTTTGTCGTGTAAGCAAATCGCCGCTTAGTTTGTCTTGAATAACAGGGATAAATGCTTCGTTGATTTCATAAGCAATAGAATTTCTACCTAAATGCATTGCGGCTAAAGATGTCGTTCCGCTCCCTGCAAATGGATCGAGGACAGTCTCTCCGTAAAACGAAAACATCTTAATAAGCCGCTTCGGTAGTTCTTCGGGGAACATTGCGATATGCTCCAACTGCTTTACACCGTTGAAATTCCAATGTGAGGAGAAGTATTGCGACCATTCCTCATTTGTCAGAATGGATTTTTGTTTTTGTTCGGCGGTGACTTTGGGTGGCATTCCGAGCTTCTTAAAAATAAGAATAAACTCGTAGTCCATTTTCAGAATGCCATTTCGGGGATAGGGAAAACTTCCCATCACGGCTCCGCCGCCGGTCGCGTTCATGGTGGTGGTTTTTTGCCAAATGATTGCGCCCATATAGTCCAACCCTAAGGCTTCACAACATCTGATAATTTCCGTTCTTATGGGAATCACTTTATATCTTCCATAATAAACCGAACGCGCAAACTGATCACCAATATTGATACATAAACGGCAACCATCGGAAAGTACACGGTAGCATTCCTTCCACACCAAATTGAGATTGTTGATGTA
>CANQAL010000126.1 GCA_947589255.1 Candidatus Gastranaerophilales bacterium
GGAATGTTATGCGAAATGGTAGAACTACCTAAAAACGATTGGTTTGTCGCATGCCAGTTCCACCCCGAATTTAAGTCAAGACCCGAAAGACCTCATCCGTTATTTGCAGGTTTAATAAGCGCAGCAAATAAAAGAGTAGAAGCAAAAAATCAGGAACTTGCAAAGGTATAATTAAATAAACAATTTATGAAATTTCATAATGGTTTTTAAATTTTGTTTTTAAATTGTTCCTGAATATAAAAGAAATTAATCAATAATAAGGCTTTTTAAGAACTTATAAACCGTCTCTGTTTTTTGATTATCCAAAGAAATAATATCAATAAATCGTTTAATTTCTTTTAAAAGTTCCTCGTGAGATTTTAAATGTTCAACGGAAAAAAGTTCTTCATAATTAGTGTTCAGTGCCAAAACAATTTTATCAAGAGTTTCAGCCGTAAGGAAATTTTCTCCTATTTCAATCCCGCTTAAAGTCCGCGGTGAAATATCAACCGCTTCTGCAAGCTGTTCTTGAGTTAAGCCCCTAACTTGTCTTATTCTTTTAATTTTTTTACCAAGTTCTTGTTTAATTCCCATTTTACACACCGCATTTATTAGAAACTAAATTTCATATTTTTTTATTATTTTGATATTTAACTTATTTTATATTAATTTTTGTAAAGCTAAAATGAGCTTTAATATCAACTAATTGGATATATTATGAAATTTAATTTCTTATTTTTAAGCAATTTTACAAAATGAAATTACTTTAATTAATCATAAGTAACAGCAAGATAATCATAAGTAACAGCAAGAAAATAGGAGGAGCAGACTATGAGTTTATTATCACAGGCAGTTATTGCAGATTCAACACTTTTATCAGTAAAAGACATGAAAGAAGTAAAGAACATCGGACACAGATTTTCAGTGCAAAACAGACAACTTCAAAACAATGCCAGAACAACTTTAAAGGATACGGTAACAATAGCAGGGGGTGTCGCAGCTTCAGCGGGAGCAGCAGTTGCAGTAAGCAAATTTCCGGCATTGCAAAATATGCTTTCTAAAGTTATTAATCCTATAAAAGATGCGATTATCAGTTCCGGTATTAAAGAAAAAGCATTACCTATTTTATCAAAAGGAATGGGATTTGTAAAAGCCTTACCTTTGCCTGCTAAGGTCGCAGCAGCCATTACCGCACTGGTAACTTTAGCAATCGTAAAATTCAATCACGAAAAACGTGATTATAATAACGGAAAAATAGTTCAAAACTATATTGATAAATCACAACTAGAAAAATCACTTTAAATAAATAAAAGCTCCCAATCGGGAGCTTTTTTAATACATTTTATCTAAATCTTTGGATTTTTTTCGCCAGTCTTTAATAACTTTAACCTGCAGTTCCAAATATACTTTATTACCCGAAGTTTCTTCAAGTTCTTTTCTGGCATCCGTGCCTATTTTTTTCAGCATAGAGCCGTTTTTACCGATGATAATTCCTTTTTGAGTTTCCTGTTCAACAATAATTTTAGCCGTAATTCGGTCAAGATTTTCTTTTTCCTCATAGTTTTCAATAATAACGGCAACACTGTGCGGAACTTCATCATGAGTATATAAAAGAATTTTTTCTCTTATAAGTTCACGAGCAATATTTCGCATTGTTTCATCGGTTATTTCGTCATCATCATAGATTTTTTCGCCCGCAGGAAGTTTTCTTGTTATATTTTTAATCAAAGTATCAAAATTCCTGCCCGTTTTAGCGGAAATTTTTATGCATGAATAATTTTTTTCAAACAAAGTTTTATAAGTTAAAAGATTTTCTTCTCTTTTATTTAAATCTTTTTCAAGGTCATATTTATTAGCAACAATAAGCATATCACCCGAATAATTTTTTAAACAGTTTTCAACAATCCACTTATCCCCTCTGCCTGCAGAGGTTGACCCGTCTACAACGAACAAAACTAAATCTACATCAGGAATAGCACTTTTTGCTTCATCAACAAGGCACTCACCGAGTTTATCAACAGGTTTATGAATACCGGGGGTATCAACAAAAACAATTTGAGCCTCTTCGGTTGTTAAAATTCCGTTAATTCTTCTTCTTGTCGTTTGAGCCTTATTTGTTGCAATGGCAATTTTTTGCCCTACTAATCTGTTAAGAATAGTCGATTTTCCCACATTAGGACGGCCAATTATTGCAACATATCCGAATTTATAATGTTTCATTTTCTTCCGCTGTTTCCGTTGCTTGAGGCTCTATTTCAACAAACGGAGTATCTTTTCTCATAATAACTCGTGAAATTCTAATCCCGTCAAGCTCTATAACTTCAAAAGAAAGATTTTTATCTTCTACCTTGTCACCGATTTCAGGCTCTCTGCCGAGAAGCCCGAAAACATATCCGCCTATGGTTTGAAAATCTTCGCTTGGTATATCCAAATCATATTTTTCATTTATATCTTCAATATCCATTTGCGAAGAAACATTTAAAGTATTATCATCAATCTTTATAAGTTCAGGGACAGGTGCCTCATCAAACTCGTCATAGATTTCACCCACTATTTCTTCAATAATATCTTCAACCGTAACAATACCTGCAATACCACCATGTTCATCCACAACAGCCGCTATTTGATTTTTTGTTGTCGTAAAATCATTCAATAAATCACTGATAAACTTATTTTCGGGGATAATAAGAATTTCTCTGGCAAGAGACTTTATTTCAAAACCTTCCTGTTCATAGATTTTATCTCTTAATGCTCTCAGTGCATCTTTTGCATTAATAACACCTATAAGATTATCAACAGTATCTTGATATATAGGAATTCTGGTATGTCCGGATTCAATAATAACATCAATTAAAGTATTAAGATTATCTTCCGCATCAATAAACTGAACCTGCGGGCGGGGAACCATAATTTCTTTAACGACAGTCTGGGCGAAAGAATAAAAGTTTGAAAGCATATTAGCTTCTTTATTGTCAATAACTTCGATTTTTTCACCTTCTTGTATAATTTTATCAAATTTATCTTCCCAGTTTTCCTCTGCATCATCAGAATCAATTTCAACTGAAACGTGAGAAATATTACTGATATGTTTTCTAATCTTTCGTTCAACCATTTCGGCTATATCATCAGCTTCTTTAACTTGAATTTCAGGGTCAACTTCAATTTTAATATTAACAATTAACCCTGAAGTTCCCATATTCATGGTTTTTAATTCTTTAACGCAGCTTACGCAGTGAAGATTTTCCGTAACTTGTTTAATAATTTCCTCTACCTGCGGTTCAGCAGATAAACCTGTTAACAGATTAACATTATTTTTAAGCATGTAACCCGCCAAAAACAAGAGTAAAGAAGCAATAATACCTGACGCAACACCATCAGGGATATATGCAATACTATCAGGCAGAATTTTTGAAATTGAAACTGCAACAAAAGCAACAATAACACCTGTTAGTGCCACAACATCTTCATACCAAACATATTTTGTTGTAGGTGTATTAATTTTATGTACATATTTAACGGATTTAATAAAATCTACGAAGGGATTTTTATGTTCGATTTGAGATTCTTCAAGCACGGCATGAACAGCACTGTTAACGGCCCAGCTTTCAAAACATATACTTGCGATAAGTATAACCGCAAGTGCATGGTAATTGCTTAAAAGCTGTTTATTAACAAAAATTTTATCGTAAGCACTTATTAACGAAACAGCAGCACCGATAAACATCAAAATACAAGCAATAATAGTCCAAACATTAGTTTCTAAACCATGTCCAAAGGGATGAACTCTATCTGAAGGTCTTGAACCCCGTTTTAATCCGACCATAAGGCAGATACTGTTAAAAGAATCCACACCCGAGTGAACGGCCTCAGCAAACATAGCAGAACTTTTTGTAAAATACCAAGAGGCAAACTTTATTAAAGTAATAAAAATATTTGCAAGGAAAGCACGAACAACCGCTTTAAATTTTAAATTAGTATTTTGAGTTTTTTCTCCGGAGCTTTGGATTTCGTCAAGATTTTCCTGCACCGGAATACCGTCTGATGTCATTTTCACCCTTGTTGTTATAATCGACAGAGATAATTATAAAATAAAGGCATGAAAAAGTCCATTATTGGAAAGAGAAAATAAAAAAGTACTTTAAAAATTTTTATGTATGTATTAGAATAATAAATAATCGGGATGTGGCGCAGACAAATTTTGCGTAGGCTGAAGCGAAGCGAAATGCCGAAGTAACACCGAAATAGCGAACGACTTTTGCGAAGCAAATAGTGAGCGACTTGAAGGTGT
>CANQAL010000127.1 GCA_947589255.1 Candidatus Gastranaerophilales bacterium
TTTGCCGATTATTATATTAAATCCCTGCATTTAACTTGGAACTTATCAGCTTGAGCGGTTTTAAGATTGATTTTATTTAAAATTCCCGACCGTTTCTTTCTGAACAGCATATCAACAAAAGCTTCAATTCTTGTAACAAAGCCTGCTTCACCTGTTTGTTCATCTATTGATAAATGAAGTATAGGTTTATTCAGTTTTTGTGCAAATCTTGAAATTCTTTCAAGCATTAAAGAATCAGGCCCGCAGCCAAATGCGTTAATAGTTATAATTCCGTCTATTTTTCTATCCTGAATATAATGAGCGGCCGCCCCGGTTATTTCATACTCATTAGCCCAATATAAACGGCTGTTTATTGCATTTAACCCCTCCTGCATTTGTTCAAGAGTTAAGTTTTGAGCAGTATATGCTTTAACATCCAGCTTTTCAAGTTTTTCAAATATTTTCATACTTGCTCTGTCATCATATAGATTATAACCATGTGCAATAACAGCTATATTTATGGGATATGATTTCTGCTCTGATGCAATGACTACTTTATTTTCAATGGCTGATTTAAGCGCTTTTTTATAATCAATACCGCTTCTTCTCATTATTTGAAAGTTATTATATACTCTCCAAGCTGATTTGGAAGCTTTTTTTATTCTTTCAAAATCAGTAATATTATAATAAGCTGCTATTTCCTTTAGAAAATCATACAAACCTTTATTTTTTTCCGATTTATCTAAAGTCGCATCTATTATTGTAAAAGGCCTTTTAACTACATTTCTTATTAAATCCGGCAGTCCTCTTATCTTTGAACAGTTATATATCTTTGGTGCTATTGACTGAATAGATGGAACCAGAATTTTATCTATCCCTTTATCAAGCAAATTTAATATATGACCGGCATATATTTTAACAGGCAGGCATGTTTCGGGCACAACTAAAGACGACCCTTCTGACATTGTCTTTTTTGTTGTTTTATCGGATAAAACTATTTCTATTCCCAAATCCGAAAAAAATCCGTACCAGAAAGGAAAAAAATCATAATATGAAAGTGCTCTCGGTATTCCTATCTGCATTTATATCCCTTTAATAACATACTCCACAATGGATTATAACATGAACAATTTATTTTTTGCTCGGAATTAAAAAATTTGCAAGCGGAAATTTTTTTTTAAATTTTATAAATTTTCTCTTATTATTAATCTGACATATATAAATACCGACAAAAACCAAAATACAAGCTAAGAACTGTTTAATATTTATCGTTTCGCCCAAGAAAAACCAGCCGAATATAACGGCAGCTATCGGAAGTAAAAATAAGAACGGTGAAAATTTACTTGCGGGCAGGGTACATATTGCATAGTTATAAAGCGCATATGTTACAACCGAAAGTATCCCTAAATATATGACAACAAACAAACTTGTATTTAAAACAACATGAAAACTCCCGCCCGATAATGCATTTAACAGCACAAAAAATACTGCGCCTCCGACTACTGAAATCCCCGCAAGAAAAAAAGGAGGATATTTTTCCATTAAATACTTTGTTGTTATAACGCAAGTATCCGTCAAGATAATTGCAATCAGTTCCAAAAAATTACCCAATAGAGGATTTGGAGCCAATTCAGACACATCTGAAGAAATACTTAATAAAACTGAGCCTAAAATTGAAATAAATAAGCCTAAATATACTATTTTCATAAACTTTTCTTTTAGAATGATCCTTGCCGCAATAACTAAGATAACAGGCTCTAATGAACTTACAATGCCTGCTTGCCCCGAGGTTGTATATTTAAGTGCATTTGTCTCAAAAATAAAATATAAACAAGGCTCGCAAAGCATCATTAAAAGTATTAATTTTATATCTTTTCTATCAATTTTTATATGTTTATATATGGTAAAAATAAATGGCATAAATAATAAAGCAGATATTATTAATCTAAAAGACATTAATTGTGCGGAAGTATAATATTGCAGACATATTTTTGTTGCGGTTAGTGTTGTTCCATACAATAAAACAGCTATAGTTATTGAAAAATATGCAAATAATTCATTTTGATTTTTATACTTTGATAAAAAATCTTTCATTTCATAAAAAGCCCTCAATTCCAAATCTGCAATAGTAAAATCATTGTATAAAATAAGTGAAAAATCAAACATTATAAGATTTTACTTAACAAAAATATATTAAATTATTTTATGTTTTTTTAAGAAATGTTTTGAAATTTTTATATTTTGTAATATAATGTAAACAAAGGTAATATTATTTATATTGAGGATTTCTTAAAAATGACGGACACTAATGAAATACAAGAACAAGAGTCACATCAAAAAATTTTGGTAGCAGACGATGAAGCAAGTATCAGAAGAATACTTGAAGCCCGCTTAAGCATGATTGGATATGAAATTATTACCGCAACAGACGGTGAAGAGGCTATTGCGGCTTTTAATAAACATAACCCCGATTTAATTGTACTTGATGTTATGATGCCGAAAGTTGACGGCTACGGGGTAGTTAGAGAAATAAGAAGAACTTCTGATGTTCCGATTATTATTTTAACCGCATTGGGTGATGTTTCTGAAAGAATTACAGGGCTTGAACTCGGTGCTGATGACTATGTTATTAAACCTTTCAGCCCGAAAGAACTTGAAGCAAGAGTTAAAGCAGTTTTAAGAAGAACTAATACTAAAGAAGTTTCCGCACCAACCAGCAAAATAGCTAAAAATGTTATTACAACAGGAAACATTAGAATCGATACGGCAAGAAGACAGGTATTCAGAAAAAATGAAAGAATAAGACTTACGGGTATGGAATTCAGTCTGCTTGAATTATTGGTAAATAACTCCGGTACGGCTTATTCAAGAAATGAAATTCTTCAACATGTTTGGTCTTATCCGCCGGATCACAGAATTGATACAAGGGTAGTTGATGTCCATATATCAAGACTTCGTTCCAAACTTGAAACAGACCCCGCTAACCCTGAGTTAATTCTTACTGCTCGCGGTATAGGTTATATGTTCCAAAGAATTTCTTAATTGAACAAATAAAATAAGATTAAAAACTACCCTAAAAAGGGTAGTTTTTTTATTGTCTTTAAAAGTTTTATAGTGCCAGATATTTGTCGTAATTTTCTTCTAAATCCCTTTGAAGTCGGTTCATTTCATCTTCAACCTTTTGACACCAAAGCTTTGTTTCTTCCTTTGTTAATTCATTAGGTATAAAAATCGGATCACCATATAAAGCAACGGTATTACAAGGTCCGAATGGTGCAATGAACTTATCCCAGGTATTTAATTCAAAAAAAGTTTTATCCTTAGAATGCCATGCCACAGGGATTATTGGAACACCCGTTATTTTTGCAATATTGATAATTCCGTCTTTAACCTTACCTTTAGGGCCTCTCGGGCCATCTACCATAATTCCGACGGAATTGCCTTCATTTAATTTTTCTATAAGTTCTAACGAAGCAGCAACACCTCTTCTTTTAGTAGAACCCCTTACACTCATTATATTGAGACATTTTGCAGCATTTGCGATTATTTCCCCGTCATTTGATGCGCTTATTAATGCATAAAATGAAGATTTATCTTCAACTCCGTATGTTAAACACTGATGGCAGTGCCACATTGAAAATATAAACTGCCGTTTCGGATAATTAATATTTTTTATTTTCAAAAAGTGCTGTTCAGTTAGGAAATACCATTTTAATAATTTAGTTAATATTTTTAGCTGAATTTTTTCTTTTAAGCTTCTTTCAAGTGCCACACAACTCTCCCTAAAAAATAGAGTATATCAAATTTTGATATACTCTATTATACCTTAAAATTAGAATTATTGCATATTTTCTTTTACTTCAGCAGCAACATTCTTAGAATCAAGCTTAATACCCGGTCCCATTGTTGTTGTTAAGTATACAGATTTCAAATATACACCTTTAGAAGATGAAGGTTTTGCTCTTAAAACTGCATCAGCTAATGTAATGTAGTTTTTCATTAAATCTTCATAAGAGAATTGAATTTTACCGATTGGTACATGGATCATACCTTGTTTATCGGCTCTGAATTCAACTTTACCTGCTTTAGCATCTTTAACAGCTTTAGCTACTTCTAAAGTAACGGTACCTGTTTTAGGGTTAGGCATTAAACCTTTAGGACCTAAAACTCTACCTAATTTACCGAGCATACCCATACAATC
>CANQAL010000128.1 GCA_947589255.1 Candidatus Gastranaerophilales bacterium
AGGCTAATTTTACTTAAATTATTTTGTAATAAATTACTAAAGTAATAAAAATGTTTGAAAGGTAATAAATATGTTTTTCCATGAAGACGTAACTAAAGATTTATCGAGGGCGAAAAAGTTTTTTGAAGATATTATTTCATATACAATAGGGCCTTTTTCGCTTGATGAAATGATAACACACCGCATTAATACATTAAATATAGTTGATGTAAGAGATTATAATAACTATATAGAAGGTCACATTCCTTATGCTGTGCATATCCCTTATAAAGAAGCAAAAGAGCATCTTGATATGCTTGATAAGGATAAAATAACAATAGTATATACATATTCAGATTCCTGCCCTCGGGCATACAAAACAGCATTGGAGCTGATTGAAAAACATTATCCTGCCGTAGTATTAAGGGGCGGATTTAAAGAATGGAAAAAATTTGAGTTTGACATAATAAAATCTGATACGACTGATTATAAAGAATCAAATAAAGATGATAACAATCAATAAAATAATTCAACCGAGGCGGGATGCGATTTATCGCATCCCGCCTTATTATTTGTTGTATAATTATTTTACGGTGAGGTAAAATATGAACAAAAAAGAGCGAGTATTAGTCGGAATGTCAGGTGGTGTTGATTCATCTGTAGCTGCATTATTGCTTAAAGAGCAGGGTTATGAAGTAATCGGTGCAACAATGCTGACTTGGGGTAAAAGTGAATTTTTTAATAAATTAAAAGAAAAATACAATTCTAAAGAACAAAAAATTCAAACCCACGGGGCATGCTTATGCCCTAAAGAAGATGATGACACGGCTCAAGCAAAATCGGTAGCCGATAAACTCGGAATTGAATTTCACATTATTGATTGCGCAAAAGAATATGAGGAAATTGTTATTAATTATTTTAAAAAAGAATATTTAGAAGGCAGAACACCAAATCCCTGTGTTATGTGCAATCAAAATATAAAATTTAAAATTTTCCCCGAGCTTGCAAGAAAGTCAGGAATAGAATTTGATAAATTCGCAACAGGGCATTATGCACGTATTGAATGTGAAAACGGGCGGTATGTTTTAAAAAGAGGAATAAATCCGAAAAAAGACCAGTCATATTTTTTATACGGTTTAACTCAGGAACAATTATCTAAATCGTTAACACCTTTAGGCAATTATACAAAAGAAAAAATTAGAGAAATAGCCCGTAATTTTGGGCTTGAAGTAGCAGATAAACCCGATAGTCAAGACTTTTACAGCGGTGATTATAATGATATTATTGATGCAAAACCGAAAAAGGGTAACATAGTAGATGTAAACGGAAAAGTTTTGGGAACTCATAACGGATTTTGGAACTATACAATCGGGCAAAGGAAGGGAATAGGTATTGCTGCTCCTGAGCCTTTATATGTTAAGGAATTGAGAAAAGATACAAATGAAGTGGTCGTTGCATATAAGATTGACTCGTTAAATAAAGGTCTGATAGCAAAAGATGTAGTATTTAACGCAATAGATGAACTAAAAGAGCCTTTAAACTGCGCTGTTAAAATCCGCTCTTCACAAGAACCTAAAGAAGCTGTTATAAAACCTTTAGGCGGAAATAAAGTTGAAGTAACTTTTACGGATTTACAAAACCCTATTGCCATAGGTCAATCAGCCGTATTTTATTTAAACGATACTGTTTTAGGCGGTGGTATTATAGAAAGTGTAATCTAGTGAATAAATATGACTTATTAAAATTATACAATTCGGATTTAAAAGAACTGTTAAGCATTTCAGCTAAATATATGTCAAATAAAATAGAATTATGCTCGCTTGTTAACGCAAGAAACGGGAAATGCTCGCAGGATTGTAAATATTGCGCCCAAAGTGCTCACTATAGAACCGATATAGAAGATTATCCTTTAATAAAAAATGAAGAAGTTATAAAAGCCGCAAAAGAAGCAAAATCAAACGGGGTAATAAGGTTTGCGGTTGTTACTTCGGGTAAATCGCCTGATGAAGAAAATTTTGACAAAATCTTGGAATTTATTGATGAACTCAATAAGATTGACGGGATTAGAAGCTGCGCATCTATAGGGATTTTAAACGAAGAACAGGCTAAATTGTTAGCTGAGCATGGTTTAAAAAGATTTCATCATAATATAAATACCGCAGAATCTTATTATAAAGATATTTGCACAACTCACAGCTGGCAGGATCGGTATAATACCTGCAAATTGGTTAAAAAATACGGTATGGAATTATGCTGCGGTGTTATTTTAGGAATGGGCGAAACCGTTGAACAAAGGGTGGAAATGGCGCTTGAACTGGCTGAAATTCAGCCTGATTCAATTCCGATAAATATTTTAATGCCTATAAAAAAGACTCCGTTTGAAAATTATTTTGATAAAATTGATGAAGAAAATGTATTAAGAACTCTTGCGATATTTAAAATCGCAAACCCGAAATCCGTCTTAAGATTTTGCGGAGGCAGAATGCGTTTAAGCGAAGAAAATCAGGAACTTGCTTTAAAAACATGTGTTGAAGGAATTTTAACGGGAAATTATTTAACTACAACAGGTAAAACTCCCGAGCAGGATTTAAATACTGTTAAAAAATTAAATAAAATACTTGTATATTAATCTAAATTGTATTTTGTGTCTATAAAATACAGAGGTCTGTTTTTAGTATCCAGTGATATATTTTTAATGTATATGCCGATTAATCCTATTGCAGCTGTCTGAACAGCTTGTATAAATATTATTGTACCTGCAGTGTATTTATGTGTGAATATAAATATTATTGAGAGAACAAAGAATAACAAAGCTAAAATTAAAATCAGATATACCAGTTTATCCGCAAAACTTATAAAAGCATTAAATGCCAGTACAAACAATTTTTGCGGAGAATATTTTGTTTTTCCGGCTTTTCTTCCTGCACGATTATAAAAATAATATGTTGATTTAAAACCGCTCCAATCAATTATTCCTCTTACATACCTGTTGTGTTCGCGTATTGATTTTACTGCATCTCTTACATTTGCCGTAAATAATTTAAAATCTCCGCTGTCTAAAGTTACGGGATTTGTACTGAATATTTTTAAAAATCTGTAAAATATATCTGCCGATATTTTCTTGAAAAAAGTTTCTTTTTCTCTGTGTTTACGAATGGCATGAACAACATGGCAGTTATTTTCACATAATATATTATACATTTCCGGAATTAAATTCGGAGGATCCTGCATATCAGCATCAATTATAACCGTATAATCACCTTTTGAGCTGTCTATTCCTGCAGTTGTAGCTATTTCATGCCCGAAATTTCTGGATAAGTTAATAAGTTTAATAAAATCATTTTGAGCACATTGCTCTTGTATAATTTTGGCTCCGTTATCAGTTGAACCGTCATTTACAAATATAAAATTTACATCTAACTTATCTTTAAGATTATTTCTTAAATTAAATAATTCTTCTAACAGGGGGTTAATACATTCTTCTTCATTGTAAAACGGAATAATAACATCTAATATTTGCATGATAATATCCTTAAGTAAAAAACCGCCATATAGCGGTTTAAAATGGTGCGCTTGGCGCGATTCGAACGCGCGACCTATCCCTTAAAAGGGGAGTGCTCTACCTACTGAGCTACAAGCGCATTTGCTCGTTTCTTTATAAACATACCAAGAACATTTTTTGTAGTCAACCGATTTTTTCTTTTTATTATTTCTCTGTTATTTTTTTATTTCTTCTTAAAAGGATTATCTAAAATAATTGTCTGCTCTCTATCCGGACCTACACTTATTATTTTAACCGGTATGCCTACAAGTTCTTCTAACTTGTTTAAATAAATACGTGCATTCTCGGGAAGTTCTTCTAAAGATTTTGCACCCGATATATCAGTTTTCCACCCCTTAAATGTTTCATATATAGGTTCTAAATATTTATGCATGTTAATATTTGTCGGATAATTTTTATAAATTTTTCCGTCACGAGTATCTTTATATGCAACACAGACTTTTAACACATCAAAGTCATTAAATACATCTATTTTAGTAATAGCCATTTGCGTAAGTCCGCCGACTAATACGCAATATCTTGATAAAACAGCATCAAACCATCCGCAGCGCCTTGGTCTGCCTGTTGTAGTACCAAACTCGCC
>CANQAL010000129.1 GCA_947589255.1 Candidatus Gastranaerophilales bacterium
GGTAAAAATTAACTTCGCAAATATATTTTTGCGAGGTGATTTGTCGTGCAAAAAATAATAATGAAAGGATATACTTATGGAATTTAATAAAGTTGAAAATTTATCTGAAGCACAAATAATGGAACTTTATAACGATGTTGTAGAGACAAATTCTCCATTACTAACAAGAAAATATATTACTGAGACAACTTATTATTGTGATGCTAATGGTCATTGGATTAAATGGGATACTTGGTTTGATTCTGATTATGAGTCTTTTACTCCTGAATTTTACGATATGGGAGCATCGCCGGAAAGGTGCGGCTCTAAGTAATTATAATTAGTCCTATTTCTTATTTACACCACAAGGAAGAAGCCTGTAGCCTCCACCATATATTGTTTCAATATATTTTTTACCGTCTGAGATTTTATCCAGCTTTGTTCTGATATGACGCATATGAACTCTGATTGTTTCAACCGCATCATCTGCCTCATAGCCCCAAACATCATTCAATATCTTGGCAGAAGAAACCATATTTCCGTAATTTTGCATTAATAAATTAACTATATCAAACTCAATAGGTGTTACTTTCGCAGATTTACCGTTTATTACTATTGAATATGTTTCAGGGATTAAGGTAATATCCCCTTGAGTGAGTACTTCTTTTACCGCAACGGAATTAGGAATATTATTTGTTCTTTTTAAAAGTGCTTTTACCCTCATTAAAAGTTCTTCCATTTCAAAGGGTTTAACCAAATAATCATCAACCCCTATATTAAAGCCCTGTGCCTTATTTTGGAGCATATTTAATGCTGTCAGCATTATAATCGGAATATCTTTTGTATCTTGATTTTCTCTTATTCGCTTAGCAACCGTGTATCCGTCAACTTCAGGCATCATTACGTCAAGTATAATTAAATCGGGCATTTCCTGCTTTGCAAGAGCATATCCCTTATTGCCGTCAAATGCACACACTACTTTATAGCAGGCTAATTCCAAATTAACCTTTATTAATTCATTTATTGCTTCATCATCATCTACTATTAAAATCTTTGCCATAAACAGACCTCAATATTGATTTTAGTCTATCACAAAAAGAATGATTGCTTAAAACATTTTTTCTTCCGTTCATTGCTATTAATTGCGCAATATTTAAATTATTAAGGTAAAATTTAATTTTATCAATTAATTCAACCTGAGAAGTATAAAAATCAAAATCTTTACCCGTTTCAAACAGATAATCTGTATTATCGGTTTTCGGAGCAAGCATAAACCCGCCTGAAGCAAGAATTTCAAAACATCTGTAATTTACCGTTCCTTTATTCGGATTAATCATATCTATATTGACCTTGGAGGAAACATAAATATCTGCTAATTCCATCTGAGAGTCAACATAGCCTCTATATGATGACCTATAAATATCTATGTATCTGTCCGGCAGAAGATTTAATTTGTACATATCATCAACACTTTTATAAAAATCATACGAACGGCAGAAAATATTTAACTCTCCAAAATTATATATTATTGCCGCAAGCAGTTTTTCCCTGCTTTCATATGCGGGATTACCCGAAAATGTAATTGAATATTTATATCCTGAAAATTTTGATTTGTAATCTTTCCCGTTTATACCGAACAGCACTCTGTTTTTTTTAATTTTTTCGTTTTGAGAAAAACAAAAAGATAAATTTTTTTTTCTTACATCTGACGGGATATAATCCGACATTTCAGATAAATTTATCAATTTTATATTTTCCGAATTTATATTTTTATAAAAATCAATAATAATTTCACTTTGAGGATTATCTGACCAAAAATAAAAAATACAGTCAGGATTAATTTTATAGACTTCATCAAGATTTAAGTCATATATTTTTCTTTCTGCAACAAAAAAACCAATGTCTTTAAATGCAGACATAAAGCCTCTTGTGATGTATTTCCCTTTGTTATTATCGGGTAATATTACCAATACTTTTTTCATTCTTATATTTTATCAATATTTAAAAATAAATTAAAGTATTATTTAATTACTCCGTACTTTCTGCCTGTTTCTTCCAAAATATTAACAGCTCTATCTATTTGAGCATAAGTTAAATCCTTCATTGCACATAATCTTAACCTGCATTCTTTTCTGCGGACTGCAGGATATGTAACAATATTAACATACAAGCCTTTTTTCCTTAATTCGGAATGCATTTTAAATAATTTTTCTTCATCATAAATCATAACGGGTATAATAGCGGATTGAGAATGTCCGATATCAAAACCTTTTGATAATAATTTATTTTTTAAATAATTGATTTTATCCCATAATTCAGTTCTGCCTGCATTATCTGCAAGAAACAAGTCAAAAACTTTGTTCAAACCGCCCGCAAGTGATGCAGGAAGTGCAGTTGAGAAGAAATAAGTTCTCGCATACAATTTTAAGAATTGTACAATTTCTCTTGATGCGGCACAATATCCGCCCAGTCCGCCCGGAGATTTACTTAACATTCCAACATGTAAATCTATTTTATTCATTACATTATGATGTTCTGCAGCGCCTTTTCCTGTTTTGCCTACAATACCTATACCGTGTGCATCATCCACCATTACTCTGCATTTATATTCTTTTGCAAGCTGAGTTATAATATCAAGCTTTGCAATATCGCCGTCCATCGAGAAAACACCGTCTGTTATTATAAGTCTGCCTGTCGTTTCTTCGGGAAGTCTTTTTAAAACTCTTTCAAGACCGTTCATATCCGCATGTGGGAATACTTTTATATCCGCACCGGATAATCTGCACCCGTCAAATATTGATGCATGGTTTGCGCTGTCATTTATAATTACGTCGCCTTCATTACATAATGCAGAAATAACACCTACATTTGCACCGTATCCGCTCGGAAAAACTATTGAACTTTCGGTTCCGTAAAATTTGGCAATTTTATTTTCAAGGCTGTTATGGAGCTCAGTTATTCCCGCATAATTTGAAACAACTCCCATTCCATAGCCGAATTTATCTAAAGCCTCCCTTGCCGCCTTAACAACTTCTTCATTTGTAGAAAGATTTAAATATGAATTAGAACCGAGCATAATTACCGAATGAACTTCGCCCGATTTTTCTTTAATTGGGTACTCACCCTGAAGCTTATCCATGGAAACCATTCCAAGCCCTTCATTGCCTGTATATGTTTCACTATGTAAAACCTCATCAACAAGCATTGCTTTTTCAAATAAGTCATCACCTTGCCTTGTTTTCAAAAAATCTTCAAACTTATTACTCTTTGTTTGCTCTGCAACTGTCATATATACTCCGCAATCTATTCATAATCAGTTTTATTATTCACAATCCTTGCTTATCGGTCTGCCAAATATTAACCTTCCGAAGCCGAAGTGTTTTTTTAATGTGTTTTTAACTCCGCCCGTTATTTCATTTACATTTTTCATGGTTGAATTAGTCTGGCATAATACTGAGTTTACAACAGGTATTGTCGTTCTGTCAATTTGAACGGTAATATCACTTAAACTTTTTGTTGTTTTTTCAACATTATTAATAGAATTTGTCAGAGTTTCCTTGGTTAACGAGGAATTCATATTTGATGACATTTCTTTAAGATTAGTTGTTGTTTTAGTGAGATTTGAAACCGCCAATTTAATATCAGGTCTTATATCCTGCAATATACCATGCACCTCAATAAAAATACCGTTAAGACTTTGAACTGCAGTGTTTGCATTAGATATAAGTCCTGAAGCATTTGATAATATTTCTTCTGCGCCTTCTTCACTTAAAATAGTTGTTATATCTTTTGTTAACCTGCCGGGGATTACATCATCATTTTTTATTTTCTTTAATGACGGAGAATCGGGATAAATTATATTTATATATCCGCCCGTACCTTTTTTTTGGATTTTTGCCGTTATATTTTCGGGCAGGTTTATATTATTAGGATGAATTTTTAACTTTAAAAAGGTATTTGTATAATCTTTATCTGGGTATATTTTAGTTGATTTCCCGATTTTAAATCCTTTATAATAAACATTCATCTGTTTTTCAAACGGTTCTAAATCATCAAACTTAACCAAAATATTTAAAAATGCAAGTTTTTGATACAAAAACCAAAA
>CANQAL010000130.1 GCA_947589255.1 Candidatus Gastranaerophilales bacterium
TATTTAAAGGAGAACTTTTATCAGATTTAAATTCATTTAATTTTTGCTCAACAAGTCCGAGTTTTTTATAGTTTTCCGCCATTTTAAGATAGTTTTCAAAACACAAAACATTTAAACTGACAGCCTTTTCAAAGCATGGTCTTGCCAAGTCGTTATAACCGATTTTTTCATAAGTTTTTCCCAAGTTTAAATAAAAGACCGAAGATGCCTGTTTATCAGGCAAAAGATCGATTGCTATTTGAAATTCTTTTATTGCACCGAAATAATACTTTTCTTCAAGGTAAATAAGTCCTTTATTATTGTGACGATAAGCATTATTTTGCGCTTTAATCAAATTATCACAAAACGCATATTGCGAAGTAAAAAATAACAATAAAAAAACTATTAAATTTTTTATAAACAAATTTCAAGTCCTTCTTTAGCAAAGAAATAATTTTTATTTTTATTCTTATAAAAGTTTTCAATAATATTCAATTTTTCATCATTGTAAGCAGGATCAAAATGAAAGAATGCAAGTTGTTTTACTTTTGCGGACTTTGCGGTTTCAAATGCCATATTAAAGGTGGAATGACCAAAACCTTGTTTTGGAATTGCAACGGATAAGTAATCTTCTGATGTATATTGGCTGTCATGAATTAATAAATCTGAACCTTTTGCAAACAACTCCAGTTTTTTATCTCCGCCTGAATAGCATTCTGTATCTGTTGCATATACAATAGATTTATTTCTATATAATATTTTATAGCACATTACACCAAAATTCGGATGAGAGTTTAATTTGGCAGGAATAATAATTACCTCATCTTTTTTTGGTTTAATTTCATTAAAATCAGTAACCCTTTTTAACATAGGTTCATCAGATTCATCATTTAAAATAATAATTTCAGATTCATTAATATCCGAAATAAATAAGTCAGCGGTAATATCGTATAGATTAATAGGGAAGGATTTTCCGAAAATAACTTCAGAAAGAGCTTCATCCAGTTCAAGATCAACACCGCTATACCCGAAAATATTGCATTTAGTGGTTTTAACATTAATAGGTTTAAAGAAATTTAATCCCTGAATATGATCTTGATGAATATGACTTAACAGAATAGTAACATTCATTGGGATTCTGTCAGACGGATTTTGTGCTGAGGAAATATGTTCTTTAAAAATACTGTCACCGAGCGGAATAATTCCTGTTCCTGCATCAAGAATAATTCTGTGATTACCTGCTATAACTTCAACGCAGGAGGTATTTCCTCCGTATTTCAAAAAATTTTTATCCGCAACGGGATAAGAACCTCTTACACCTCTAAATTTAACCTTAAAATCACTATTTTTTTTCATAACATCCCCGTTATTTTTTTTCTATAGTTATTGTGGTATTTCTGTCTTTTTCTTTACCGTAGTATATTGCTCCGCCTAAAGTTAATATTTTTGTTTTTGCCTGTAAGTCTTTAAGCCCTGTTTCCATAAATTTAAAGTTACAAATTACTTTATTTCTTTTATTATCAATTTCAATAATTCTGAATGCATTGGGATAACCTGCAAGCGAAGGTGTTGATACGTGCAAAATGTTGCCTCGTTTGGTAATTTTAGCCGCATGATAATGACCCGAGAATATAATAATGGGCATTTTATATTTTTTCAGTACTGATTTAAATTCATCAGCATTTAATATTTCGTGATTTTTAGAGTCAAAAGGTGTTATAAGCGGGAAATGAATAAATATTAAAACAACATCGTTTTTAGATTTTTGAAGAATATCATCAAGCCAAAGAAGTTCTTCTTCAGGCAAAATTCCGTTAGATGATATCCCCTTATTTTTCGCACCGTCAAGTGCTATTAATCTGTAACCGGCTTTTGGTTTAAATGTATAATATGTAGAATTAAAAATATAATTTTGATTTTTTTCCTGAAGAATTTTAACAATATTTTTTTTATTCAAATAGCCGTCGGTAGTAGTATCGTGATTTCCAATAACGTAGTACCAAGGGTAGTCCAATGTATTCAATACATCCGTAAGAGCATCTATGGATTGTTTATTTGGACGGTCAATACCGTCACCTGTTATCATAACAAAGCTCAAACCTTTTTCTTTATTTATCTTGCAAATTGCATCTTCTAATAAAGGCTTTGTTTTGGATAAAAGTTTATATCCGTTATCTTCTCTAACTGTTGAAAAATGGATATCAGATACCTGAGCAAATTTTAAAGTTCGTGAAAATGAAGGCTGGTCGCTGAAAAAGAACAATACAGTAACTACAAATAGAATATACAAACAATCTTTTAATAACTTATTCATAAATTGATTATATCATAATTTGGAATATAATTTGTAAAAAACAAGTTAAGGTATTAGAATATAAATATGAGCAGTGAAATAAAAATTAAAAATGTATTATGTTTTGGATTATTTCTGGTATTTATAATGCTGGTTATAGACGATTTAATGAAATCATGTGATATTGAAGTGCATTATAAAATTAAAAAATGTTTTGACAAAATTCATCAAGCTCAAACCATTGCACCGGAGAGGTTATATATTAATGCTTGGAGGAGTGCTAAACTTGAATATAGCGATCCCACAATGAATCATCAAGACTGGAACAGATGGAGAATGAGGTATCACGGGAAAATAAAGAACATGGATGATGCTAATGTAGCAATCTGTACAATGTTATCAAGTTTAAATGATGTTTATACCCGTTTTTTACAATCAAATAATTATAAAAGACAAAAAGTAATTTTAGAATCCAAAATTACGGGACTGGGACTAAATTTTAATAAATCCGATGACGGTATAATAGTAAATAAAATATTAAGAAATTCTCCTGCCGAGACAGAAGAGCTCATGCCCGGGGATAAAATTATTAAAATTAATGATAAATATGTAGTTCTGATGAGCGATGATGAAATTCAAAGTTATATAGAAGCTCAAAACGGAGAAGAAGTAACTTTAATAATAAAAAGAGGATGGAAAATTCTTAAAAAGAAACTTAATGCCAAAGAAGTACCTATTGACACTATGGAATACAAAATTACCAAAGACAATATAGGGATAATCAGACTTAGAACCATAATGGGCGAAAAAGCCTTAGATGATTTTAAAAGTATTTTGGATAAAACAAACGAAACAAAAGGAATAATAATTGATTTAAGAAATGACTATGGCGGAATAATGGCGAATGCCGTTCAGATGGCAGATGAAATGTTTATAAACGGATGTATAGTAAATATACAATCCAGAGGTAAGATAAAATACAGAGTATTTTCCGATGAAAATGCAAAATTCTTACCAAAACCGGTTGTTATTCTGGTAAACAACAAAACTGCGAGTGCGGCTGAAATACTTGCAGGTGCCATAAAATATAATCTTGGAGCGGTAATAATGGGAGAAAACACGTACGGTAAGAATTCAATACAACATATAATCCCGCTTGCAAACAAAACAGGTTTAATAATAACCTCAGAAAAATACATTTTACCTGACGGTCAAGATATTCATAATAAAGGAATTACCCCTGATTATGTTTATAATGATTTAAAATGGACAAAGAAGAATGATGAGCTTATGCAAAAAGCTGAAAAATTAATTAATGAGAAAGTGAAAAATACAAAATAAAGTGTTATAATATAAATGCTCTATGCGGGTATTTATTTTGTTCCTACATCTTGATTAATAGGGAAAGTTGACTCTCATAACAATGCAGTAGACCTGCCGAGCAGCAGGAAACGGATTTGTTAAGGCGCTTACCCACCTGTGGAGCTTTCACAGGTAACAAAATCGTGCTTGCATAGGGCATTATTATTTTTCAAATAATTCAATATTTATCTGATACTACATTTCTGTTTCACTAACCTTAACCATAAGTTTCGCAACTCGCTCACTTCATTTCGCTCAAACAGGCGAAACCTTGTTATCGTTTTGGTAAGTGAAACTACGAAATTTCGTATATGATTTCATATATGATAAAAATATTTTTCAAATAATTCAATATT
>CANQAL010000131.1 GCA_947589255.1 Candidatus Gastranaerophilales bacterium
GGCAGGAAGATTGCCCGCAGTTGAGTTTGGAGTGTTTTCAAAAAATATCAAAATAGAAAAATATATAAATACCGACTGTAATTTTAAAACCAATATAGAGAATATATACGCAATAGGAGATGTGAACGGCAAATCCCTGCTGGCACACAGCGCAATGCGTCAGGCGGAAGATGTTATAGAATACATATTAACGGGGGAATGCAATAATTTTAATACAAATCTTGTACCTGCCGTTATCTACGGGTCACCGGAAATTGCATTTATAGGAGAAACGGAACAAACTCTTAAAGCAAAAGGTGTTAATTACAAAAAATCAATTTTCCCGATATCAGCACTGGGTAAAGCATATGCGGAAGATAAAATTGAAGGATTTGTAAAAATTCTTGCAGATGATAATGAAATAAAAGGTGCACATATAATATCCGAAGAGGCAAGCGCAATGATTGAACAAATTGCAATAGCAATGACAAATAAAATCCCGCCAAAAGGAATAATTAATACAATCTTTGCGCACCCCGCATACTCGGAAGGTATCCTGGAGAGCATGCTTGCACTTGATAATCTGGCAATACATATACCGCAAAAGAAAGATTAGCCAAAATCAGCGATAACCAATAACTACATTATTTTTTGAAAATTAATTTTATTGTTAGCTTCAATATAATTATGCAGTTTTTGCAAAAGTACAGGTGAAAAATTGTAATTATTATCTGCGGGAACAATTTTTATAAACGAGTTATACCCATCCTTAGAAGAAACAGAGGCAATAAACTCTTTAGTTGAAACTTTAAAAAGAACACTTCCCGTTTTAAATTGAATTTCTTCTATTAAATAATTATGTTCATTTAACGCAGAAAGCAGTAAATACAATAAATTTTCAGATGACGTTTTATAAGACTTGGCAAAATCTTTTATATTCGGAACTGTTATCGGATTATTTACAGGGATAACATTATCAGCAAATACACTTTGTGCTGAAGTTATAAACATAAATAATAAGATAAAAATCGTAAATATTTTTTTCATTAAATTTCCATCCATGATTTACCGGTATATATATCAACCTTCAAAGGCACCAGGAACGGCTGATTGAGTTCCATTGCTTTTATAACTAAAGATTTTACCTCTTCTATTTCAGTATTAACTGTTTCTATAACAAGTTCATCATGCACTTGTATGATTATTTTAGATTTAATGTTATTTTTTGTAAAGTCATCATACAATCTGACCATGGCAAGCTTCATAACATCTGCTGCCGTACCTTGAATAGGAGCATTAATGGCAGCTCTTTGGGCGGCTTCTTGAATTTTGCCGTTAGTGGAAAGTAATCCCGAACTTAAATACCTTTTTCTGCCCCAAAGTGTTTCAACATATCCATGGGCATACGCAAATTTAACGGTTTCATCCATATATTTTTTTACATCAGGATAAGTATTAAAGTATCTGTCTATAAAATCCTGCGCTTCAAACGGAGATATACCGAGGCTTGAAGCCAGTCCGTAACGGGATTGACCGTATACTATACCAAAATTTACCGCTTTTGCTTTAGAACGCATTTCTTTTGTAACTTGCTCTATAGGTACATCAAAAACCTTGCTTGCAGTGGCGCTATGAACATCCTCATCAGAGCAGAAGGCTTCAATTAAATTATCATCACGGGAAATGTGGGCCAATAATCTTAATTCTATTTGCGAATAGTCAGCCGATATTATTACATTTTCTTCTTTTTCAGCGGTAAATGCGCCTCTTATTCTGTTCCCGAGTTCCGTTCTTGTCGGAATGTTCTGCAAATTGGGATTTGATGAAGATAATCTGCCCGTTGTTGTTATTGTTTGATTAAAACTGGTATGAATTCTGTTATCATCAGGGCTTCTTAATTCAGGCAGAGTTTCTACGTAGGTGCTTTTTAATTTAGCTAAATGCCTTTGCTCTAAAATATCCCTTGCAATTTGATGTTCCTCTGCCAGAGTTTCCAATACTTTAGCGCTTGTGGAAAATCCTGTTTTAGACCTCATCCCTTTTGCTTTTAAATTCAACTTACCAAAGAGAATATCACCCACCTGTTTTGGCGAATTAATATTAAACTTTTCCCCCGCTTCTTCATATATTTTAGCTTCTACGGTATTAAGTTTCTCGTTAATTTCACTATCTATAGCACTTAAACAGTTTATATCAATATGTGCGCCGTTTTCTTCCATATTTAAAAGTACAAGAGTAAGCGGAACTTCTATGTTATAGAGCAGGTCAAGTTCTTTTTCATCAAGGTTTTGAGCCCAATATTTAGTTAAAAGTAATGTAGCAAAAGCATCATCACAAGCATACGAAGCTGCATCTTCAATAGGGACTGTTTCTATAGTTAGGGAGGATGAACTGTTTTTTAAAAGCTGTTCATATTCAACCATCATATAATCAAGGTAGTCGCTTGCCTGCTGTTTTAGCCCGTGTTTACGGGATGAATCCTTTATATAGCTTGCCAGCATTGTGTCAAATATAACACCGTTTAACCCCATATTGTGATGATTTAATACATGACAGTCATATTTAGCATTTTGCAGAGTTTTTGCAATTTTTTCATCCGCTAAAACGGGAGCGAGTTTTTCCCTTATCAAATCCAGTTCCAATTGCTCACCGACCATATGAAAAACAGGTATATAATAAGATTTAACCAGATCGCTTTTTGTTTCGTCAATTTTGACCCTGCCGTTTTTTGCTAGGATTTGCTCGGAGTATGCAATGGAAATACCCACTAAGTCACACTCAAGCGGATTAATTCCCGTGGTTTCAACATCTATTGAAAAGATTGTCTGAGATTTTAGTTCTTCAACAAGTTTTTCAAGTTTTTCAACAGTATTAACAATATTTTTTTCGTGGTTGTATTCTCTATGGGAGGATTGAACGAGCATTTCTCCTAAGCCTAATCCTAACTGCATCTGCCCTTGCGCATGAGAATCTTCATTTAAACAGTGCTGCGCAACTTTTGGCTCCATTGAGCCGACTTTAAAGGGTTTTAAAATATTCTCGGAGTTTTTTAGAAAATTATAAAACTGGTTTTTCTTAAAAAATTCAATAACCGCATCATAATTAGGCATTTCAAGTTTAGCACAGTCAAAATCAAAATCTATATCAAGATTTTTTTGAATAGTAGCAAGCTCTTTACTTAAAAATGCAATTTCTCTGCCTTCTGTTAATTTTTTATTTAATGCCTTTTCCGTTACCTCATCAATATGTTCATAGATTTGTTCAAGTTTATCAAACCGTGATAGGAGCTTGCAGGCAGACTTTTCGCCAATCCCTTTTATCCCGGGGATATTATCTGATGTATCTCCCGATAAACCTTTATAATCAGTTATTTGATAAGGATATACTCCCATTTTTTCATAAACTTTATACCAGTTAAACTCAACAAGCTCGCCTTTAGACGGCATAATAACTTCAATATAACCTTCTCGGTCTACAAGCTGAAAAGAATCTCTATCACCCGTTAAAATATAGGTTTTATGCTGTTTTTGCTTTGCTTTCGCTGCAATTGTGCCTATAACATCATCGGCCTCATAGCCTTCTTTCGTTAAAATAGGGATATTTAATGCCGCTAAGCCCTCTACTATTAATGCAAGCTGGGAACGCAAAGTATCAGGCATGCTTTCACGATTTGCCTTATATTCAGAGTACATTTCCGTTCTGTATGTATGCCTTGAAACATCAAAAGCAACTGCAATTGCATCAGGTTTAATTGTATTATTCTGCAATAAATCAAAAACCGCTTTAAAAAACCCAAATACTGCCCATGTCGGCTGATTATCCGTTGTTTTCATCGCCGTTCGCTCAAGTGCAAAAAAGTACCTGTATGCCAGTGCATGCCCGTCTATTAATAAAAAATTCTTATCCTGCATAAATTATCCCTAAGACTGATAATAATATTTTAT
>CANQAL010000132.1 GCA_947589255.1 Candidatus Gastranaerophilales bacterium
CAATATTGCCCTACTGTCTGGAATTAAGAATAGTTGGAAGTATGAAAAAGATACTTATATATAACGAAATAAATGCCTTTTTAACAATTCGCCACATGTACTAAAAAAAATTATCCTTTCGGGTAATATTTTTTTTGCATATTAAGTGGTACAAATACACTTAATGCTCAATTGCCTAAAAACATTGGATTCTGAAAAATTTATTAAAATAAAATTTACCCTATTGACAAAATAATTTTTCTAATTCATAATGAATATATAAAATAAAGTGTATGTTAAACACTTTAATCGGAGAGATATTATGAAAGTAAATTCTATTAATACTATAAATATTAATTTTTTAAAGCCAAGCTTTAAACACTCGGCTGTTCCTTATCCTGAATATGAGGCTGCTTATTATAATTCTGACTCGGTTTTAGAGGCTATTACGTATAAAATTTCTCAATTATTCAGCCCAAAGGTTACAAAACAAGCTGATGAAATTAAATCTCAAATTGATAAAATTTATGAGGCAAAAAATACCCCTAAAAAACAGCTTTTATCTGTTTTAGCTTAGTCTTTCTCGTTCATTACCCATTTGGTTCTAAGTTTCCATTGAATAATTGTTAAAATAAATATCAATACAAACAGTATGTATGCCGCTGCTGAAGCTTCACCGATTTTGAATAATTCAAATGCGCTTCTGTATAGCCAGTAAACAATTACATTCGTTGAATTTTCGGGCCCGCCTTGTGTCATTAAATATATTAAATCAAAGATTTGAAATGAACTTATTGTTGTTATTAAAATTACAAAAAATATAGTCGGACTTAACATTGGTATTGTTATTTTAAAAAATGTTTTTATCTTACTCGCTCCATCTATTTCCGCAGCCTCATATACCTGCGAATTTATTGATGATAATCCCGATAAGAATATTATCATATTGTAGCCGATTAATTTCCATACGGATACTA
The DNA here is from genome assembly GCA_947589255.1 of Candidatus Gastranaerophilales bacterium. Lineage (GTDB taxonomy): Bacteria > Cyanobacteriota > Vampirovibrionia > Gastranaerophilales > Gastranaerophilaceae > Avigastranaerophilus. Next base: position 957 of record CANQAL010000132.1, read on the forward strand.
CAATTAATACAGGCATTGCCGTATGTACATCATATAACCATTCAATATGTGTTTTTAAAAGTATATTCACTGCTCCGATATTCGGATCGAATATCCATTGCCATATCATTGCTATTACTATCATCGGGGTTATAAACGGAAGAAAATATGCTGTTTTATAAAATTCTTTGTATCTGATTTTATTATTTATTACACAGGCTAATATCAAGGGTATAATTGTTGAAAAAACAGTTACACTGAACGCATATATTATTGTATTACTCATTATTAATTTAAATTCATCCGATTTAAACAGTTCAATATAATTGCTTAAGCCGATGAACTTTATTTCATTTATAAGATTCCAGCTGCAGAAACTTAACAAAAATGATGCTATTGAGGGAAGAAATATAAATATTAAACACCCTAAAAATGAAGGTATTATAAATAACAATATTAATATTTTTGTATATTTATTTAAAAAGATTTCTTTCATAATTAATTTATTTTATAATATTACTTATAATATTGAGTATAATTGTTTTTTCAAAATACAACAACAGGATATTTATAAGGGAATAATGATGACAAAAACTGCTGATTTTACTGCATTCGGAAAAAATGATATTAGAGGAATCTATGGTGAGGATGTAACTGAAGAATTATTCTATTACACAGGTAAAGCTTTTGTTAAATATATTCAAGATAAAACAGCTCTTAAACCAAAAGATATTTGGATTTCTTTAGCACAAGATGCAAGACTTCATTCTCCTTCATTGGCTAAAGTACTTTCTAAAGGTATTGTTCATATGGGAGCAAATGTTATAAACATTGATATTGTTCCTACTCCTTTAGGCTATTACTCGGAGTTTGCTTCATATCCCGAAAGTATTTGTAAGGATGTTAAAATATCAGGTGCTTTGATTGTTACGGCAAGTCATAATCCTCCGGAATATAACGGGTTAAAACTTACTTTTAATAAAGCTTCTCTTGGGGAAAATGATATTAAACTTTTAAAAGAATATACATTAGAACAAATGTCAAACGACGTAACATCGGTTAAACACGGAGAATCCAGACTTTATAATATTGTTCCTCAGTATATTGATACAATGATTTCTATGTTTGCAAGAATGGGAACAGGAATAAAAGTTGTCGTTGATAGTGCAAACGGTACCGCAGGTGTCGTTGCTCCTAAATTGTATCAGGAATTAGGTTGCGAGGTTATTGAATTATACTCTGAACCTGACGGTAATTTTCCTAATCATCATCCTAACCCAAGCGACATGTCTACATTGGAGGATATTAAAAAGAAAGTCGTAGAAGCCCATGCCGATTTGGGTATTGCTTTTGATGGTGATTCAGACAGGCTCGGGGTTATTGATTCTGAAGGAAATGCCTTAACGGGTGATAAACTTTTATATATTTATGCTCAAGATATTATTAAAAACCTTGCAGTAAGAGGTGAACATCCCGTAATTGTCTCAGAAGTTAAAAGCTCTCAAGTCCTTTTTGATGAAATAAACAGACTTGGCGGTATAGCTGTTATTTGTAAAACCGGGCATGGGTATATTAAGGCTAAAATGAAAGAAGAAAATGCAATTCTGGCCGGTGAAGTATCGGGTCATATGTTCTTTAAAGACAGGTATTACGGTTTTGATGATGCTGTTTATGCAGGATGCCGAATTATTGAAATTGTTGCAAAAAATAAACTTTTAAATAAAGATTTTAAACTGTCTGATTTGCTTTTACCTTTTAAAAATGTTTGTACACTTGATGAAGTCAGGTATAAATGCAAAAATGAATTAAAAAAATCAGTTCTTGAAATAGTTACGCATGAAATTGAAAGTGATCCTAATATATTTGGTACAAAAATTAATGATATAGTAACCTTAGACGGTTTGAGGATAATTTTCCCCGACGGTTTTGCTTTAATCAGACAAAGTAATACGGAACCCGTATTTACTTTAAGATTTGAAGCACAAACAAAAAAACAAGCACTTCATTATAAAAACGTATTAGTTGATTTATTAGATAATTCAATAACTAAATTATCAGATAGTGAGGAAAAATGAAAGCATCATTAATATCTAAAATAATTCTTGTAATTTGTATACTTTGCTTAATTGCAGGCTTTATTAAAATGGATAGATATAAACCCTATTCGGAGAGTGACAGGAATAAAACAATTACAAACAGTAATAAGATAGCGGTTATTGAATTGGATGGGGCTATTGCATCATCATATGAAAGCAGTCTGTTCGCAAGGGAAGCAAGCGCTCCTTCATTATTAAAATCATTGGTTAATGCTCAGACTGATAATGAGATTAAAGGGGTAATAGTTAAAATAAATTCCCCCGGCGGTACAGTTGCCATGTCGCAAAATATTTATAACCAAATAATGAAACTTCGTCAAAAAAAGCCTGTTATTGTTGTTATGGATGATGTTGCAGCAAGCGGAGGCTACTATATTGCATCTGCTGCCGATAGGATTATTGCTCAAGAAGGCACTCTAACTGGCAGTATCGGGGTTATATTTTCTATAATGGATTATCATAATCTACTGACAAGTAAGCTTTCAATAAAACCGGTTGTTATTAAAAGCGGAAAATATAAAGATATCGGATCAGGTTTAAGAGAAATGACCGCTGATGAAAAAAATCTTATGCAGGACATTATAAATGATTCTTTTCAACAGTTTATTGATGCTATAGTTAACGGCAGAATCGCCAGAAATGATAATTATTCCGTTGAAAAAACGGTTTTGACCAATGATAATTTAATAAAATATGCTGACGGAAGAGTTTTTACCGGAAGAATTGCTAAAAAATTAGGGTTTGTTGATTCTCTGGGTGATATTGATACCGCTAAAAATGAAATTGAAATTATGTGCAG
>CANQAL010000133.1 GCA_947589255.1 Candidatus Gastranaerophilales bacterium
TAATATCAAGTCCTTTGTCCTTGATGTATTCAAGCTCTTTTGCTCGTAGTTTAAACTTGCTCCTAAATTTTGATTTTAATAATCTGTCGAAAATTTCCATTCTATTTTATTTCAACTGCTGGAACTGTCTTCATAACACCATTTTTTGCTTCATATTGATAAGTACCAATTTGTTTTGCACATTTTCCCTTGGGAATAGTTATCTTTTGCTCATCATAAAAATGAGCATTTTCATCTCCCAGTAATAAAATCAAAATATCATCTAGTTCTAATGATGAATCTAACTTCTTTTTTGTATGAGCTAATGCAATATCAGGCCCAAGTGTTTGAAATATCTCTATATTTTTTGTTGAACTTATGCATGCACCATCTTTTTCAAATAAGGTTAGACCAGGATAACCTCCATTTGATTGGCTGGTTACACCAATAATAAAACTAATAATAAATTCAATTAATAATGTTGTGATCATACCTGCAATGAAAATGAAAATATTTTTTTTCATAATATTTGCCTCCTTTTAACAGAAATCATCAAAAACATCGCCGCCAGTCCATTCTCTTCCACAAGCGATTGTATAATATTTATCCGCACCGTCTTCTTTAAAACAACTACAATATAGTGAATGATAACACCTACCCTCGTTAACAGTTATTGTTGTTATATGCCATGGTTTTACGCTATTCTTATTTGTTTGAACTGTTTGTACTATTATTGTTTGCTTATCACTATTGTATTCAAATTTTGTAATTTCAGATGTAAATATTTCACTTTGACATAATATTTTTCCAACTTCAAGGTTTGATAAATATTCTTCAAGAACATTTGTTTTTGCTACAGATGGACAACAAGGAAATTTTGTAGGTGTCCACCAAGTTTGATAAGCATTCGCAGTTAAGGATTCTTTGAAAGTTTCTTCATAATAATTGTTTATTAAATCACAATTATTTTGTTCTGCTTGAGGTGGCTTAAAAACCCATTCACCCATATTGGTCGTTATTTTTTTATCCTTATCTTGCATATTAGATATTTTCAATAATTGTTCATATAATTTTTGATTTTCTTTATCTATTTCGGATTCTTTATTTAGCCATTGTTCTTGTCTTTTATGAAAATTCTCTGCTTCTTCCTTTGTTGTTGGGCGCATCCAAGATGTATCTTGATTTTTGCTAGTATATTTATGTAATTTTTCCCAATTGTTTTTCTTTAATTCGTCTATTGAACAACCTGTAATATACTGTAATTTATCAATTGTATTGGGGTTATTTAAAATATTTTCTTCCTTTGTAATCCAACGTAAATTTTCAGGTCGATTGTTTTGTTTATTAGTATCAATGTGATCAACTATATATTCTTTTGATAGATTCTCACCATGAAAAGCCGTCGCTATAATTCGGTGGATTCCTTTACTAGCAATATACAAATATCCGTGGTTCCCTACTTTACCAAATGTCCACTTATTATCAAGTAGTCTTGGCTTTGCACTATCTTTGGGATATCGCATTACAGCACCATTATCTCTAACGCAGTATTTTTCTCCTTGATATACACATTCCTTTTCTATTTCAAAATCATTAATATCAATTTTGGACATTCAGTATACTCCTTTACCTATTTATTATACTTAAAACATAATAATTATAATAAATAAGGTAGGTCATAAACGGACATAATAATTAGAATAGAAAATAAACTTTACATTCTATTTTTTTTGATACATCAATTGTATTAATGGAAGTATTCTATGAAACTTAGGATTATATCCGACATACACTGCGATATTAATTCAGGGCAAAATACAAGTTTTAATTTTGCTCCGGATGATTTTGTAATCTGTTGCGGAGATGTTTCCGGAGATAGACTTACCTCTGAAAAATGGATAAATGATAATCTGAAGCAGGGAATTGTTATAGGTGGAAACCATTTAGGGTACACTCATTCAACTTATGATAAAGAAGAGTCATTAAATTTATCTATAAAATATCTTCAAAACAAATTTTCAGGACCTATACATTTTTTAGAAAATCAGAGCATTGTTATCGACGATATTTGTTTTATAGGTTGTATTTTATTTACCGATTTTAATTTGTATGGAAATACTGACGGGTGCAGGTTTGTAGCACAAAGATATTTAAACGATTTTAGAAATGTACAAGTATACGAAAAAGGGAAATTAAGGACAATTTCTACAGAAAATCAATTGAATTTTCATAAGAAAAGTATTAATTTTATTGAAAAAATTTGTCGAGAATACAAGGATAAAAAAATAGTTGTAGTAACGCATCACGCACCAAGTTTAAAAAGCATTTCCGAAGAATATAAAAACGATTTATTGAGTGCTGCGTTTGCAAGTAATCTTGAATATTTATTTGAAAGATTTGCGAACATAAAATTGTGGTGCCACGGACACGTTCACAGTTCTGTTGATTATAAACTTGGAAGTGCAAGAATAATTGCTAATCCTCTGGGTTATGGTAATGAAAATGTAAATTTCAAAAAAGAGGGAGTTTTGATAAATACAGATTATATATAATATACAAATTTACATTTTTACAGGAAAGTTATAAAATTTGAAAATTATTATCTAATTTTTGAGGCAATAAAAAGTTATATCTGCTTTCAAAATCAGTCAGTTTATAAAAACCTAAATTTCTGCTAATTATATTTATTTGCACGTTTTTATCAAGCAACAGCTTTATGTGGGTGTTCAATAATATGTCAAAATGGTCTATTTTAACGTCTTTAAAAAGTAATCCTTTTTGCTTTTTTGGTATTTTATTAAATAGGATATCAGGGATTTTTAATGACCTAATTTTATATTTTGCTCTAATGTTTTCGATATTTTCTTTGTTTTTGAATTTGCTGATATTTACGGTTTTATCGCTAAAATTAATATCTGTATAATATAGTGCTCCAAGTTCAGCTATATTTATTCCTGTTGCTAAAATCCACAATTCTTGAATTTTACTTTCGTCTTCAATTATTTTTTGAATTTCTGCATTTGTTAAAACTCTATTTTCTAATGACGGTAAAATTGTTTCTTGTGTTGAAAATAGGAGGTGAGAGCTACTTGAATATTTTTTCATAATTTTTTGAAATGTACTTAAAAACCGTTTTATACTTGCAACGCAGTAACCTTCCGATAACATTTTACTTTGGTAGTTAATCAATGTTTCCTGTGTAATATCTTTAAATTTATATTTGCTAAAATACTGATATAGATGATTTTTGATATAACCCTTAGCACATATTGAATATTCATCTTCTTTATATTCAATTATTTTTAAATAAGCATCAAGTGCATCTTTAACTTTCTCGTATGTAATTTTATTGGTTTCATTTGAAGATATTTTGTTAAGTGCAGGAAGCTCTAAGCTTTCGCTTCGTCTTTTTTTAATATATTCCGCTGAAAAGTTTTTAGTCAAAGCTCTTCTAAAAGATTGGATACTTGAAATTTGTTCGTTTGGATGTCTGCTTCTTAATATTTCCCAAGCGATTCTGACAGAATAATTTTTAGGTGTTAAATATATTTCTTCAAACTCTTTTAATTGCTCTTTTGTTATTAAACTTTTGTGCTGCGACGGGGTATAAGATTTCATCAAACCTAATAAACCGTTTCTTGCGTAAGATGATTTCCATTTTATAAAAGTGCTATAAGCCATTTTGTATTCAGGATTTTTCTTTGCTATTTCATTGAGCATTTTTGAAGTTTCTTTAAACGAAAGTCCGCTTGTTAATCTGAATAAATTTAAGCATTTTATAATGTGGCGTTTATTATATTCTGCGGCATTTTCGAACAGTTTTTGT
>CANQAL010000134.1 GCA_947589255.1 Candidatus Gastranaerophilales bacterium
CCGACCGGCGGTGAGGGGTTTGCTTTACCCGCTTGAATTTGTAGTTTAATTTTTCCTACAACTTTCTTTGCCATTTTGTTTTCTCCTTTCGTGGTAATGGCGGAATTTTACTTCCTTCCACAATCATATTTTTTGTATTTGTTTATATTCAAGTTCGACAGGTGTTTCACGTCCGAATATGGATACCATTGCTCTTAATTTAGACTTATCCGGATAAACTTCAGTAATATCCCCGATAAATTCAGAGAACGGCCCTGAAATAATTCTGACCTTATCGCCTGCTTTAACATCAAGTTCAACTTTTGTAACCTGATTTTGTGTTTTATGGATAATTTTCTTGATTTCGCTGTCTTTTGCGGGGATAGGTCTTTTAGCCGAACCCACAAATTTTGTTACACCTGCCGTATGTCTTACAACATACCAGGAATCATCATCCATTATCATTTCTACAAGAACGTAGCCCGGGAAGATTTTTTCTTCTCTGTCTGTCTTTTTCCCGTCTTTCATTTTTGTAACTGTTTTTTGCGGAACTTCAATTCTGAAGATTTTATCAGCCATGTTCATATATTCAATACGTTTTTCAAGGTTAACTTTTACCTTGTTTTCGTGACCTGAATATGTATGAACAATGTACCATCTTTTCTTTGGCTGTTTTGCTTCTTTTACGGTATCAGCTGCTTCTGCTTCAACTGCTGTTTCAACTTCCGCTTTAGTCTTTTCTTTAGCTTTTTTGGTAGGTTTTTCTTTGGCAACAATGCCTTCCTGCCCAAGTTCCATATCTGCTAAATGTTCAACTATTTCTTGATTTTCATTTGTCATTATTCAAATATTCCTATCTTTACAATTCACTCATTATGCTTTAAGGTTTAAAAGATTTATTATTCCTTTAAAAAGGACATCCAAACCGTATGTATATATTGTAAATGCAATAACTATTACAAGAACAACAATAGTTTGAGCAATTACCTGTTTTCTTTCAGGCCAGGTTATTTTGCCCCATTCAAGTTTTACACCTTTAAAATATTGTATGACTTTTTCCATTGTTTCCTTTTTATAATCCGCGCCCTGAAGGACTCGAACCCTCGACATCCGGTTTTGGAGACCGACGTTCTACCAACTGAACTAAGGACGCTTTTTATAATCCCTTATTTCGTTTCTTTATGTAATACGTGTTTTTGGCAGAACGGACAATATTTATTTAATTCCATTCTCTCTTTTGAGTTCTTCTTGTTCTTTACTGTTGTGTAGTTTCTTCTTTTGCATTCTTCACAAGCGAGAACTACCATTCTGTCGTTTTTTCCTTTGATTCCCATTGTGCTTTCTTCCTTATTAAATTATTTCTCTTTACAATAGAAAATTATAGAATATAGCTTTTTTCCATATATTCTATATCTTTTGTGTTAAATCACTGTTAATATCATATCTTAAACATATTTTTTTTCAATCATAAATTTACAAATCGCAAAAATATTGTTAAAATCGTTTATGTTTGAAAGGGACAAGAGAAAAAATACAATTAACATTTCCCTATTGCCCCCCCAAAAAAATCTGTTATTATTATTTCATATTAGTTGTCTGGAGAGTATTATGATAAACAAAGTTTCCGTTAGAAAAGCCCTAAAAGAACTATCTACAAAACATTACAATAAATTAAACTTATTCTTTTTAGGTCTGATTATTTTTATATTTTCAATAGGTTTATTTTTGACAAATAATAAGCAGTTATCAGTTGTTCAATATACTATATTTTCTATATTGTTAATATTTATTAACGGATATAGTGCTTTAATGACATACAACAGAATTCATATGCGCAATAATATTGTTCCTTCATTATTTACTGATTTTATACAAATTATAAAAGAAGGCTTTAAATTTGGAATAGGTTCTACTTTATTGTTATTACTATATCTGGGCATTCCTTTACTAATATCATTTAAATTTTCAATGCAAAATATCATTTTGACTGTATTACTTTTACTTTTAACACTCTATATTACTCTTTGTATATTTGGGCCTTCGATATTTTATTACTATAGAACATTAAAAATTGGAGACTTTTTTAAACTTAAAGAAGCAAGAAATCTTTATGGACAAAGATGCAGAGTATATTATACTTTATTAGCAAGAATAATTGTTGTGGACATATTACTTAATATATTAAATATAATCCCGCTTCTTGTTTTCGTAACAATTCCGCTATCAATATCCATATCATCTAATCTTATAAGTCAATATGCTTATATTGATAAACCTCGTAAACCCGTAAACACGCAAATAAAACAGCAATAAATTTTAAATATTTAAAGCGGATAAATATGCACCTGCCCAGCAGTTTTGCAGGTTAAATCCGCCTGTATATCCGTCAATATTAAGCATTTCGCCTATAATATACAATCCCTTATGAAGTTTGGATTCCATTGTTTTCGGGTCGATTTCATCTAAGTCCACTCCGCCTGCAGTTACAATCTCAGAATCTTTTATTCTGCCCTCTGCATGGAGCTTTAGCTCTAAGAGAGAATTTATAAGTATTTCTTTCTCCTGCTTTTTTATTTGCGCAGTTTGTTTTATGCCCTCAATATTATTATTTATTAAAATCGCATTTATAAAGCTTTCCGGGGCAAATTTTGAAAATACATTTTTAATTGATTTTTTGGGATTATTTTTTATTTCATCTTCGATTTCTTCTTTTGTATAAGATGTTATTTTTAAAGATATTTCAAAAGGGAGTTCATTGTATGCGGTTTGTGATGATATTTTAAAAATACAAGGTCCCGTTATAAACTTATGCGCAAAAAGTATATCACCATTGCATTCATATTTATTGATTTTCGCCTCGGCATTTTTAATTGTAAGTCCCGCGAGCTTATACAAATATTTTTCTTTTATATCAAGCGCGCAGAGGGAAGGTTGCGGCTCTATAATAGTATGTCCCAAATTTTTTGCAAGTTTAAAGCTTTCAGTATTACCGCCTGATGAGAGTATAACAGTATCAAACTTATATTGATTATTTTCTGTTTCTATAATGTATTTTGCGCCCGATTTTTCAAGTTTTAATACTTTTTCTTTTTTAAATTGAAAATTATCACAATTTAAATGACTTCTTAAAATTTCAACAGTTTTTTTTGAACTGTCCGATACGGGGAAAACTCTGTTATCACTTTGAACATATGTTTTAATGCCCAAATCTTCAAAGAGTTTTCTTGTATCTTTTTGCGAAAACCTTGAAAAAACAGAAAGAAGGAATTTTTCGCCCCTCGGGTAATTTTTAACAAACTCTCTTACATCAGGTTCAGAGTTTGTAATATTGCACCTTCCGCCTCCTGTCGGAAGCAAAGTGGAAAACGGCTCTTTTACATCAAAAGCCGTTACTTTATTATAGGGATTTTTAACAAGCAGCACGGAAGCTAACCCGCCTGCTGCTCCGCACCCTATAACCGCAATCTTTTTAGATATCGACTCTTGTTCCATATAAGAAAACGTCATCTAATGTTTCTAAGCTTTCATGGAGCTGTAAGAGCGATTTTTTATATTTTGGATGCTCATAATCAGGAATTAATTCCAATAACGGTACTATTGCAAAAGCTCTTTCGTGCAAATGAGGATGAGGGATTTTTAAATCAGGCTCATCTACCGTTAAATCACCATAGAAAAGGATATCTATATCTATTTTTCTTGCTTCGTATTCTTTTGAAGAACTTTTTTTTCTGCCCATTTGAATTTCCGTATTTTTGCATAAATCAAGCAATTCTCTGGGTGAAAGCTTTGTTTTTACTTCTATAACACCGTTTACGAACCAGTC
>CANQAL010000135.1 GCA_947589255.1 Candidatus Gastranaerophilales bacterium
AGTAATGTAAAATCATCACTTCCGTATAGACTATCTGCATTAGCTATATTAGAACCCACGTTAGCGGTTAATCCTGCAAAGTAGTTATCTTTATATGCCATACCTACTAAACCTAATGTAGCGCCGTTTTGATAAATACCAACACCGTCATATGCTTGATGTGATCCGTTATAACCTACATATGCACCGAACATTCCGTCCCAGCCGTTACCTAAGTCTATAAGTTCACTATCAGCTCCAAAGAAAGAACCCCAAGCTACGTTAGATACTTTAGGTCCTTTTTTAAGTTCTACATTCTCAAATGTTGCATATGGTCTAAACCAAGCGGAGGTATTTTCATAAGGAGTATTTGTCGGGTCAAATACAAGATTAGAATCAGAGGCTGCATATTTGTTTCTGTTCTTTAATGCTTGTCTTTGAGATTTAGTCATTAACATATACATATCCATATTACGGAAGGCTTCATCGTATGAATTTAATTGGTTTAAATAACCGCCGATTTGAGCCGCAACGGGTGCTGCCATTACTGACGGGTTGAAGTCATGGTAGCTGTTGCCTGTGGGCCCGAATGTTATGCCGCTATCCGGTGTACTATTTATTGAAAATTTTCTCAAAGGCGACATAGCTTCATGGCTGACTCCTTGTGCAACCGTTAAATTTGCACTATCGCCCAATCCTAAAGCTTCTTTTAATTGATCATTTGTTAATGTACCTGAACTGCTGACTAATGTATCAGGTATAAGGCTGAAGTCTTCTAATGTTACATTGCCTTCTACTTCGCTAAATACATCGGTTTTTCCTGTTCCTGCACTAAAATCGGCTTTTAAGCTTGCACCTTCTTCAAGTGTAACATTTTCGCTTCTGTCATCTAATGCACCATCTCTTAAGTCCAAAGTACCGGTTATTTCAGCTTTTGCACCGTCTGCAAAAGTTGTACCGGTTCCTAAATGGAGTGTACCTTGTTCACCTACTTTTAAATCACCGCTGATAGTACCTTCATTTTCTAAGGTTCCGCCTTCGATTTCACCTTTTATTTTACCTTCTTTTTCATTAACGATAGTTCCTGTTGATTCTGTGGTTTGTTTAACGTCCATGCTGCCCGAGTTGTTAACAAGACCTTTATTCTCAAGTTCTACAGGTTGTTCAGAACCGGGAACTGAGGAACCCTTTGTGATTGAACCGGTATTATTTAAAACACCACCTTCTTCATTTGTGATTTTTTTATTTGTTAAAATCTTACCCGAATTATCAAATGTTCCTTTGTTGTCAATTTCGCTATCTAACATGAAATAGTTGTTAGTAAAGATGCCGTCATTTGTAACTTTGTTATCTGACATTGTATTGTTATTTGTAAATAAACCTTCGTTAGTTATATCGCCACCTTTAAAGAAACTATCGTTAACAACATTACCCGTGTTGTTGAACTTGTCATCAGCAGCTAAAGTAAATAAGTTGCCATTTACTAAATTACCGTTATTTTCCCAAGCTCCGCCGTCAACAATACCTTCATTAGTCATGTTTGCGTTGTTTAATACAATACCATTTGTGTTTTTAAAGTTTCCTGTATTATCAAAATCGCCGTTATTTACCAAACCGCCTTCATTAGTCAGATTACCTTCGTTAACGGCCGTTCCGTTGTTAGTTAATCTGCCTGTACTTTTATTGGTAAGAGCACCTTTATTATCTAAATCTCCGTTGCTTGTAAATAAACCGTCATTTTCAATTGTGCCTTTTGCATTGTTTGTCATTTCACCGTCATTGTTGAAAATCATGTGGTTTTTAAATGTTCCATTTTGACCTTTATTTGTAAATTTGCCTTTCGAATTAAATAAACCATAATTTTCGACAGTACCTTTATTATTTTCAAAATCACCTTTGGAATCGACTTCACCTCTGTTATTAAATTTACCTTCATTGGAAAAATATGACACTTCACCAAATTCATTTGGTGAATCAAAAGACTCTAACTTTCCGTTATTTTCAAAAGTTGCATCTTTACTATTGCTTATAAAACCGCCTTTATCAAGTGTTATATTATGTTTATTGTCAAATTTGCCATCATTTACAATACTGCCAAGATTTGTACTTATAATATCTCCCTTATTTGTAAAAGTACTCTCGGCATTTTCATCACCGTTATAAATACAGCCGCCATCGTTATTAATGATATTGGAGTTGGTCATAGAGCCGTTGTTGAATATAGACCCGCCGTCAGTATTATTGAAAGTTCCTGTATTACTCATCTCTGCACTTTTATTATTATTAAACTCACCTGCATTATTAAAGATACTATCGTTAGTCATAGTGCCATTGTTGTTAAATTCGCCACCTTGGCTGTTATTAACCGTACCCTTATTGGTGAAAATACCATTCTCTGCTTGATTATTAAATTTATTATTATTATTTAAAACACCGCTTTCCCAGTTTATAAAATTCCCACTGCTTTTAATATTACCGTTATTTGTAACGGTGCCGTAGTTATTAAAACTTTTTTTGTTTTCAACAGTTGCACCTTTTTCATTGTTGAAAGTTCCCGACTCAAAATTGAAAAAGTACGTATTGTTTTCTACACTTCCTTTTTTCTTTCCGTCTTTTACATTGTTAAAAACACCGTGGTTGCTTACGATTGAATCATTATTAAATGTAATTTTTCCGCTGTTTGTTACAATGCCTATTTCATCCCCTTTTGCGTAGTTAGTGAAATAACCATCAACAGTTAACTCGCCTGAGTTTTCAAGCTCTGCTTGGTTAAAGAAATCGCCTTTAACCTCTAACTTACCTGCATTATCAAACTTAGCATTTTCGCCCGAGTTAGATAATCTGCCTTTATCACTTACTGTAATTTCCGCACCTTCGCTGTTAGTAAAATCCCCATAGTTACCTAAACTACCATCGTCTTCAATTTTGCTTTTGCTTTTATTTTCCCATTTTCCGTAATTGGCACTGCTGCCTTTATTAGTGAAAGTACCTTCGTTTGTAAAAGTCCCTTCTTCTCTGTTGTGGAAAGAAGCATCCGCATTATTGGTAATTGTTTTATCCTTATTATTTGTAATTTTTCCTTTATTCGAAATGCGGCCTTTATTTGTTAATGTACTGTTATTAGTCAAATCGCCTGTTTCTTTTACATACAATAAAACATCTTTTTGTACGGTGGTCGTATCCTTAAATGTTTCATTCCCATCTATTATCTTAGTATCTGAAATATTCTGTGCCTGAACTACTTGACTGTTTGCTATTGATAAATAAAATAACAAAACAGCTATTAAAACTTTTCTCTTTTTCATATTTGCTCCTTTTATTACTTAATAATTAAAAAATTTTATATTAATCTGCTACAACTATTTTTTTTAATAACGTGATTATTATAATATCATATATGATAACGTTGCAACTATTTTTTAATAAATCTTGTATAAATTTTATCTTTTTGTATAATAATATATGATATATAATGTTGCCAAGGAGTATTTGTATGGCAACATTGAGCAAATTAGTCGGAAAACGGATTAAGCAAATTCGTGAATCAAAAAATATTAAGCAAAATAAACTTGCAGAATTAATTAATGTTGAGCCTACAAATATGAGTAAAATCGAAAAGGGTGTGCATTTACCAAAAGAAGAGACAATAAATAAATTAACAAATGCCCTTGGGTGCAGTGTTAAAGATTTGTTTGATTTTGAACATATAAAATCCAGAGAAGAATTATTAGCCTGCATTAATGAAATTTTAGATAACTCCAAAACAGAAGAATTAGAGTTTTTCTTTAGAATTATGCGTTCTTACAAAGAACTAAAATAAAT
>CANQAL010000136.1 GCA_947589255.1 Candidatus Gastranaerophilales bacterium
CAGCGTAACGGCAGGATTTGCAATATATGATACAATGCAGCACATAAGAGCGGATGTATCAACAATATGCTTAGGGCAAGCGGCTTCAATGGGTGCATTCTTACTTTCATCAGGTACAAAAGGCAAAAGACTTGCTCTGCCTCATTCAAGAGTATTAATCCACCAGCCTTTAGGCGGAGCGCAAGGTCAGGCTACGGATATTGAAATTCAGGCAGCTGAAATTATCAGAATAAAGAAATCATTAAATGAAATTTTAGCAAAAAATACAGGTCAATCTATTAAAAAGATTGAAAAAGATACGGATCGTGATTATATCATGACACCTGAAGAAGCATTAGAATACGGAATGATAGATAAAGTTATAACGGTAAATACAACACCAAAACCAAGTCAGGAGATATAATGGCAGCAATGGATGACAGTCGTTTAAAATGTTCATTTTGCGGTAAAACGCAGGAGCAGGTTAAAAAACTCATAGCAGGACCTGATGTATATATCTGCGATGAGTGTGTTGAACTTTGTAATGAAATTTTAGATGAAGAATTTCTTGAAGGTAAAGAAAAACCTGAAGTTACGGAAGCAAAAGAAGCGGATATAACTAAAGTTCCGAAGCCTCATGAAATAAAAGAATATCTGGATAATTATATAATCGGGCAGGATGATGCAAAGAAAGTATTATCCGTAGCCGTTTATAACCACTATAAAAGGATAGCACATAACGAATCCTCCGATGAAAAGCAGGTGGAAATCCAAAAAAGTAATATATTGCTTGTAGGTCCGACAGGAAGCGGAAAAACATTATTAGCACAGACTTTAGCTAAAATGCTTGATGTACCGTTTGCTATAGCGGATGCTACAACTCTTACCGAGGCAGGTTACGTAGGTGATGATGTTGAGAATATACTTTTAAGATTATATCAAAATGCGGATTTTGATGCTCAAAAGGCGGAAAGAGGAATTATTTATATAGATGAAATAGATAAAATCTCAAGAAAATCCGAAAATACAAGTATAACTAGAGACGTATCGGGCGAAGGTGTACAGCAGGCACTACTTAAAATGATAGAAGGAACTGTGGCAAACGTACCTCCTCAAGGCGGAAGAAAACATCCTCATCAGGAATTTATCCAAATAAATACGGCTAATATATTGTTTATAGTCGGCGGAGCATTTGTTGGTTTGGATAAAATCGTTGAGAGACGTGCAGGAACGGGGACTTCAATAGGTTTTGGCGCAGCGGCTCCGAAAACTCAGGCCGAAAAAGAAATGGAAGAAGCAAAAATGCTTAAGAAACTTCAGCCCGAGGACTTATTAAAATTCGGTTTAATCCCCGAATTTATAGGCAGAGTTCCTGTTTATGCGGTGCTTGATCCGTTAGATGAGTCAACTTTGAAAAACATACTCACTCAGCCTAAGAATGCACTGTTAAAACAGTATCAATGCTTGTTAAATATGGACGGTGTTGAATTGAAATTTGAACCTGAAGCGGTTGATTTAATTGCACAGGAAGCAATCAAACGCAAGACGGGCGCAAGAGCATTAAGGTCTATTGTTGAAGAAATAATGATGGATATAATGTATGCACTGCCTTCACAGGAGGAAGTAAAGGAATTTACTGTTACTGCCGAGATGGTTAAAAAGAAAGAAGAAGGCACTGCGGAGTTAATAAAGCTCCCTAAAAAAGATTCCCATCAGGAATTAAGCATATGTCCCGAGATAAAAAAAGATGAAGAAATAGCATAATTAAAAAAGACCTCAATTATCGAGGTCTTTTTTATTGGCAAATGTGTATTTCTGTAATAAACTAAAAATATGAAATATATAGACAATGTAAGAAATTTTTGTATTATAGCGCATATAGACCATGGTAAATCCACTTTGGCGGACAGATTACTGGAAAAGACGGGAACAATAGCCGAAAGGGATATGCAGGATCAGCTGCTTGATACTATGGATATAGAACGGGAACGGGGTATTACAATAAAGCTTAATGCCGCAAGAATGAACTATAAAGCAAAAAACGGCAGGGATTACATATTAAATTTAATAGATACCCCGGGGCACGTTGATTTTTCGTATGAAGTATCCCGCTCACTTGCGGCTTGCGAGGGGGCATTACTTATAGTTGATGCTACGCAGGGTGTGGAAGCGCAGACATTATCAAATGTTTATCTTGCAATAGAGCAAAATCTTGAAATTATACCCGTAATAAATAAGATAGACCTTCCTTCTGCCGATGTTGAAAGAGTAAGAGAAGAAATAGAAGAGGTATTAGGGATAGATGCTTCTATGGCAATACCCGTCAGCGCAAAAGAAGGTACGGGGATAGAAGATGTTTTAGAGGCGGTTGTTGATTTTGTGCCTCCTCCCATAGATACCTCCGATAAACCTTTAAGGGCATTGGTCTTTGATAGTGCGTATGATCAATATTTAGGAACTTTGTGCTTTTTTAAAGTAGTAGACGGTGATATAAATCTTGGCGATAAAATTAAATTTATGGCAACGGGTAAGGAATACGAAATAACCGAGCTTGGCTACCTTAACCCCCATAGAGTACCTGTAAAATCACTAAAAACAGGCGATGTAGGTTATATGGGATGTTCCATAAAAGAAGTGACAAGGTTTGTAGGTGATACTATAACCCATGTAGAAAATGGTGCCGATGAACCCCTTGAAGGATATAAAGAAGCATTACCCATGGTGTTTTCGGGCATGTATCCGGTTGATAACGACCAGTATCAGGATTTAAAAGAGGCTCTGGAAAAATTAAAATTAAATGATTCAAGCATAACCTTTGAGCCTGAAACTTCATCTGCTTTAGGGTTTGGCTTTAGGTGCGGTTTTTTGGGTATGCTCCATATGGAAATTGCTCAGGAACGGCTTGAAAGGGAGTATAATTTAACACTTGTAACAACTGCTCCGAGTGTAATATACAGAGTTCATAAAACAAACGGCGAAGTAATCGAGATTGATAACCCTGCAAATCTGCCTGATGCGCAATATAGGGATTATATAGAAGAACCTTATGTAAAAGTTACTATTATTACTCCAAATGAGTACGTCGGGCTGTTAATGGAGCTTGCACAGTCTAAAAGAGGAATATTCCACAATATGACATATCTTGATAAAGTAAGAGTGTCGCTTCATTATGAAATGCCGTTAAGTGAAATAATAACCGATTTTTACGACCAATTAAAATCCCGTTCAAAAGGTTACGCAAGTATGGACTACGAATTCAGCGACTATAAAAGGTCGGATTTAGTTAAACTGGATATTCTGCTTGCGGGTGAAACAGTAGACGCGTTAAGTGCTATAGTACATAAGGATAACGCATTTTATGTCGGACAAAAACTTACAACAAAACTAAAAGATATAATACCCCGTCAAATGTTTGAAGTGGCAATACAAGCAGCCATAGGCGGAAGAATAATAGCAAGAACAAACATAAAAGCACTAAGGAAAAGTGTATTGGATAAATGCTACGGCGGTGATATCTCAAGAAAAAGAAAACTGCTTGAAAAACAAAAACGAGGCAAAAAACGAATGAAAGCGGTCGGAAAAGTTGAAGTTCCGCAGGAAGCTTTTATGGCAGTGTTAAGCTTAAATGATGATTAAGGAGGTAAATTTTGGCTCTTGATACGGCACTTGTTATGATATTAGCAGGAGGAGAAGGTAAAAGACTTTATCCCCTTACTCGTGACAGAGCAAAACCTGCGGTACCGTTCGGCGGAAGGTACAGAATTATTGATTTTGTTAT
>CANQAL010000137.1 GCA_947589255.1 Candidatus Gastranaerophilales bacterium
AACCCTGCTTTTACTGCGGAAGAAAATAATACGGCACCCAGCTGTTCTTTATTAATATAAAATCGGTTATTTTTTTCTGTGATAAGATTTTCTTCCTTTAGTTTATTAAAATACTGCCAGATTGAATTTTTATGTTTAAATCCGAATTCTTTTGCCAGAGTTTCAAAACTTGGAAGGGCCTCATTTTCATATAATTCTTTTAATTTTTCAAAGAATGTTTTTTGTTTTTCCGTAAGCATATTTATATTATAGACAAATGTCTATAAATTGTCAAGTAATAAAAAAACCGAAGATTTTTCTTCGGCTTTTTAATTTTTTGTTTTAAAGTTATTTTTCTTCGTTCCAAGAGTACATTTTTCTGAGTTCTTTACCTATTTTTTCAAGCTGATGTTCTGCTTTAACTCTTCTTGTAGCTAAGAAGTGAGCTCTGTTAGCGGCTTTATTTTCGCTAATCCATTTAGAAGCAAAAGTTCCGTCTTGGATTTCGGATAAGATTTTTCTCATTTCCTTTTTTGTTTCATCGGTAATAATTCTTTTACCTGTTTCGTAGTCACCGAATTCAGCGGTATCTGATATAGAATATCTCATTTTAGAGAACCCGCCTTGATAAATAAGGTCAACAATTAATTTCATTTCATGAATACATTCAAAGTAAGCATTCTGCGGGTCGTAGCCTGCTTCAACAAGTGTTTCAAAACCTGCTTGCATTAAAGCGGTAACCCCTCCGCACAAAACTGCTTGTTCTCCGAATAAGTCTGTTTCTGTTTCTTGTCTGAAAGTTGTTTCAAGAACCCCTGCTCTTGCACCGCCTATGCCTGCGGAGTATGCAAGTGCCGTTTCCAATGCTTTACCGCTCGGGTTTTGGTATACAGCAACTAAACAAGGAACACCTTTACCTGCGACATATTCACTTCTTACCGTATGCCCGGGGCCTTTTGGTGCAATCATAATTACATCAACATCAGCAGGCGGGATAATTTGGTTAAAGTGGATGTTAAACCCGTGGGCAAATGCTAAAGTTTTTCCTGCCGTTAAGTTTGGTGCTATTTGAGTTTTATAAATATCAGCCTGTTTTTCATCGGGAAGAAGTATCATAATTAAATCAGCCAATTTAGAAGCTTCTTCAACGGTTGCAACTTTTAATCCTGCTTCTTCAGCTTTTGCCCAAGATTTTGAGCCTTTATATAAACCTACGATTACATTAATTCCGCTTTCATGCAAGTTTAGAGCATGTGCATGACCTTGGCTTCCGTAGCCGATTATTGCAACTGTTTTACCTTTTAAAAGACTAAGATTACAGTCTGATGCGTAATAAATTTTTGCCATATCTACCTCTTTTCTCTTTTACCGTTTATACAAAAGTTTAGAACTTAAAAATATAATAGTCAACCTTGGTATATTAAGTCGAAAATATAAAAACTTTGTGGTAAAATTTTTTTGTTTACAGCTGAAATAAGTGGAGAGTGGAAATGACATCCGAGCAAATAAATAAAACCGAAAAAATGAACGGTGCAAGAATGTTTCTTGAATGCTTGAGAAAAGAGGGTGTGGATAAAATATTCGGCTACCCGGGCGGTGTCATTCTTCATATTTATGATGAACTGTATAACTGCGACTATATAAAACATTATCTTGTAAGGCATGAACAGGCTGCGGTACATGCAGCGGAAGGATATGCAAGAGTTACGGGGAAACCGGGTGTTGTTCTTGTAACATCAGGCCCCGGGGCTTGTAATACCGTAACAGGGATTGCAAATGCTTATTATGACAGCTATCCGCTTGTTGTTTTTGCAGGTCAGGTCGATTCAAAATTAATCGGTAATGATGCATTTCAAGAGGCTGATATTGTGGGCATGACAAGAACATGCTGCAAGCATAATTATCTTGTTAAAAATATAAGTGATTTGCCGAGAGTTATAAAAGAAGCTTTTCATATTGCAAAAACGGGACGTCCGGGGCCTGTTGTAGTATCTCTTCCTAAAGATGTTCTTACAATGAAAACGGATTTTGAGTATCCCGAAAAAGTTAATCTGCCGGGGTATAACCCTACATATGAAGGTCATCCTATCCAATGCAGAAGAGCATTAAAACTTTTATGCGAGGCGCAAAGACCTGTTATTATTTCAGGAGGCGGAGTTATTCATTCGGATTCATATAAAGAAATAAGAGAACTTGCAAAAAAACTTAATATCCCAGTAGCAACAACATTAATGGGAATAGGCACTTATCCGCAGGGGGATGAACTTTCATTGGGCATGCTTGGTATGCACGGAAATTACTGGGCAAATTTAGCCGTTAGTAACTGCGATGTTCTGTTCGCAGTCGGTACAAGGTTTAATGATCGTATAACAGGCTGTTTAAAAAGATTTTGCAAGGATGCTAAGGTTATTCATGTTGATATAGACCCTTGCTCGATAAGTAAAAATGTAAGTGTTGATATTCCTATAGTCGGGGATGCTAAGAATGTATTAAATGTTATGCTTAATGAGTTTAATACGGGTAAATATCAATATGATATTGATATAAGAAGATTGTGGGTTAAACAAATAGATTCATGGAAAGAAAAACGGGCAATACGGGCTGTTGAAAACGGTATAATGAGTCCTCAGACAGTAATTGAACATATATACGAAAAGACAAAAGATAAAGATGCAATTATTGCAACGGAAGTCGGACAGCATCAAATGTGGACTGCTCAGCTGTATAAATTTAACCATCCCCGCCAATTAATAACGTCAGGCGGATTGGGAACTATGGGTTTTGGTTTCCCTGCTGCAATCGGCGCCCAAATAGGTGCGCCCGATAAACTCGTATTTAATATTGCGGGTGATGGCAGTATTCAGATGAATATTCAGGAGTTTATGACCTGCGTTGATTATAAAATCCCCGTAAAAATTGCTGTTATTAATAACGGATATCTCGGTATGGTAAGGCAGTGGCAGGAAAAACTGTTTGATAAGCACTATTCTCAAACTCATATTTCGTCGCCCGATTATGTCAAACTTGCAGAAGCATACGGAGTTTTGGGCTTAAGAGTTACAAAAGAAGAAGATATTGATAGTGCGCTTGATAAAGCGATTGCTTTTGACGGGCCCGTTATTATCGACTTTATTGTAGAACCTTTTGAAATGGTTTATCCTTGGGTATTGGCGGGTAAACCTCTAAATGAAGTTATTTTATCCAACAAAGAAAACGGAGCGGAGGAATAAGTTATGAAACATACAATTTCCGTACTGGTTAAAAATGAAGCGGGTATTTTATCTTCCGTTTGCGACTTATTTTCTTCAAGAGGTTATAATATTGAAAGCTTAACGGTAGCATCCACTATTGATTCCGTATTTTCAAGAATTACAATAGTTACGAACGGTGATGATGTTGTTATAGAGCAAATCTGCAAGCAGTTAAACAGGTTAATAAATACAATTAAAGTAGTAGAACTCCCTAAATCTGCCGATAAGTGTATTGATAGAGAATTAATCCTTTGCAAAGTAAGTGCAAAAGATGATGCAAGAAGTGAAATTTTAAGAATAGCTGAAATATTCGGTGCTAAAATTATTGATGTAACACCTGATATTTATACACTTGAATATTCGGGCGATAACAGGCAGGTAATGGCTTTAATATCTCTGCTTCGTCCTATCGGAATAAAAGAAATCGTCCGCTCGGGCATGGTGGCTATTACAAGAGAAAATCAATTTATAAATTTGCATAAATAAAAAGACTTACATTTGTAAGTCTT
>CANQAL010000138.1 GCA_947589255.1 Candidatus Gastranaerophilales bacterium
TCCAATCTGTATTTAATTTCCGCATCGGTAAGTTTTAAAGTTAATTCACGGTTAGGAATATTAATATAAATCTCATCACCGTCTTTAATAATACCGATAACACCGCCTGATGGTGCTTCAGGGCATATATGACCTATACAAAGTCCTCTTGTACCGCCTGAAAATCTTCCGTCAGTAATAAGAGCCACCTTGCTGCCTAAACCTTTTCCTACAATTGCAGAAGTAGGCGAGAGCATTTCCCGCATTCCGGGGCCGCCTTTAGGCCCTTCATAACGGATAACAACAACATCACCCGCTTGAATTTTATCCTCCATAATAGCTTTCATGGCAGCTTCTTCGCTGTCAAAAGTTTTGGCATGCCCCGTAAATTCAAAGCATTCTTTTTCAACACCCGAAATTTTAATAACCGCTCCGTTTGGCGAAATATTTCCGTATAAAACGGCAAGTCCGGGGTTTGATGTTATAGGGTCGGATACGGGTCTTATAACCTTATTGTCGCACCAAATATCTGATTTTGCGATTTCTGATACTTTAAGTCCGCTGACACCTTTAGTATCGGAAAATTCCTTTATATTACCATATATTGTTTTAATAACCGCAGGTATTCCGCCCGCATTATCCAAATCCGTCATTGTCATATCGGCAGACGGGTCAAGTTTTATAATTTGAGGAACTTTAAAACTTAACTCTTCAAAATCTTTTAAAGTTATATCAACTCCCGCCTCGTTAGCAATAGCAAGCAAGTGAAGAATTGAATTGGTTGAACCGCCCAGTGCTAAATCGACGATTATTGCGTTCCTGATTGACTCACGAGTAATTATTGAAGAAGGACGAATATCCTTTTCTATAAGTTCATTTATCATTACACCCGAATCAAATGCAATTCTTTTTGTTCTGGCACTGACTGCAGGCGAAGCTCCGCAATAAGGAAGGCTCATACCCATAACTTCCGTCAAACATGCCATTGTATTAGCCGTATATAACCCTTGGCAGGCACCTAGTGACGGGCATGATGTTATTTCCATTTCCTTTAAAGCTTTTTCGTCAATTTCTCCCGCCGAGAATTTACCTACAGCTTCAAATGTACCTTTTATCATCGTAAGTGTTTTATTACGGCATTTTCCGTCAAGCATTGGCCCTACGGTAACAACAATACAAGGAATATCAAGCCTTGCAGCCGCCATAATCATCCCGGGGGTAATCTTATCACAGTTTGTCAGCAAAACCAGTCCATCCAGTTTATGAGCCGTTGCAACAGATTCGATACAATCCGCAATTAAATCACGGGAAGGAAGCGAATAATTCATTCCGCTATGCCCCATAGCAATTCCGTCACAAATTGCAGGTACCCCGAATATGAATGCCTGACCTCCCCCGGTATGAATGCCTTTTTCTATCTGCCTTTCAATGTCACGCATGCCGGCATGACCGGGGACTAAATCGGTAAAACTGCTTGCGATACCGATAAATCTTTTATTCATTTGTTTTTCGCTGACACCTGTTGCATACAATAATGCCCTGTGCGGAGTTCTTTCAAGCCCTTGCTTTATTTCATCACTTCTCATTATATTAATCCCAATTCTTTATGTTTATTAAAGATTTCATCTGCCATTTTATCGATTTTTGCATAATCGTCAGCTTTAGCCTTGCCTTTAACCAAAATCGGTTCAATAACATCAAGTTTTAAAGGAGCAAGCATATCTGCCATTTTACCGAATAAATCACCGCCCCAGCCGTATGAGCCTATAAATGAAGCAATTTTAGCTTTAGGTCTTAAAATGCTTGCAAGATAAACCGTATTAAATGCTGCAGGATGAGGTCCCGCTAAAACCATTGAAGTACCTAGAACAATTGTAGTTCCGTCAACTAAAGCTATGGCTAAATCGCCTAAATTACCATCCACCATATCATATTTAACGGAAGGTATTCCTTTTTCATCAAGCTTTTTAGCAAGATAATCAATCATTTCTTCCGTAGATTTATACATAGATACATAAGGAAGCAATACTAAATTTTTACCTTGTTCGCCTGCCCAGTTCTCATATAAATTTAATATATAGTCAGGATTTTTATGAACGGGACCGTGGCTTGGCAGAACCATTTCAACATTTAACTCTCTGATTTGTTTAACATATTTTCTGCAGACAAAACTAAAAGGCATCATAATTTCCGCAAAATATTTTTTTGCGCTTTTTTCAAGGTCGTCGCTCGGCACGGCAAAAACATCATCAAAAATATAATGAGCGCCTAAAAAGTCGCATGTACAAATAATATTATCTTCTTTAATGTATGTAAACATTGTATCGGGCCAATGAACCCCCGGTGCAATCATAAATTGAAGAGTCTTATTTCCTAAAGAAAGTTCTTCGTTATTAGTAATAATTTTAATTTTTTCTGCAGGCACTAAAAGCATTTCCTGAAGATTTTTAGCACAAACCGCATTAGTTACAACCATTGCATTAGGAAACTTTTCCAATAATGCGGGTATGCTGCCCGAATGGTCTTGTTCCCCGTGGTTTGCAATAATATAATCGACTTTGGTTATTCCGTTTTCATCAAAAGATTTAATATATTCTTTTGTAAATTTAGGATACATTGTATCAATAACGGCGGTTTTTTCACTCCCGATAACGATATAAGAATTATAACTTGTACCTTTATCCAAAGGTATTAACTCATCAAAAATCAAGCGGTCTTTATCATTCATTCCCGCATATAAAATGTTTTCTTTAATTTTTTTATACATATTCCAAATCCCTAACCTTCTAAAAAACTTATTATTGTTTTTCAAACATATCTTTACCTACACCGCATAAAGGGCATACATAATCATCGGGCAAGTCTTCAAAAGCAACATTATTGTTATCCGCAGGCTCATAAACATAATGGCAAACGGTGCAAATATAATTATCCATTTTTTCTCTCCTTTTTCTACCATATTTTAGAATATCATTACTTCAAAAAGTAATCAATTATTCGTATTAATAATTTTACATATACTGAATGTAAATTTTTGTAACATATTACTAAAGTTTTTTTTAATCCTGCCGTAAACATGAGTAATAAACAGTATTAAAAAAAGAAAGTGAAGGAAACTATGAGTTTTAACATTGATTCAAGTGATTTATTTAAGAAAATAGGAATGCCTGAAGAGATTGGCGAAGTAAAAAAGACCGAAGCCGAAGAAACCGAAGGTTCTGAAATTATAGATATGGTTCCGCAGACTGAGGAAGGCGAAGAAACAACAGATAATGAAAAATTAAATAAAGCGGAATATGAATTTGAAATAGCCGCTGAAAACTACTTAAATAATATGCTGAATGAAGCATCAGTTATAAATGCACTGGACGGAATCGTTGACGGTGTAAAAGACGGTAAAATCAGCGAAGAAGAAAAGCAAGCATTTTTAAAAGAAATTGTCGGGGATGACAATTATATAACCTATGATGAAATAAATGCCGGCTTAAAAGCACACGGTTACGGAGTTTCAGATGAAAACTCAGAAGATAGTGAAACAGAAGAGGCAAAAGAAGAAGAAGAAGATTACACTTTAAAAGATTTAGCAAAAGATATGAGTACTGCCATAGGCGGGGCAGCTCAAATGGGGGCAATGGCTACTCAAGCAGCCGCACAGCAAATGTCTAATTCTATGGCTGATGGTTTCAGCAG
>CANQAL010000139.1 GCA_947589255.1 Candidatus Gastranaerophilales bacterium
TAATTGTAGCATAAAAACTACCAAAATGTCATCTGTTTTTCTATGTTTTCGCCCATTTTCTTTTTATATTTTGAAGGGTTATAGTCAGCCTTTTCTATACAAATGGAGTTGCTCCATTGTTTATCCGTTAAATAAAAAATATTTATCTGACCTGTAGGCGGGGCAAGCTTTTTAACCATTTTCATATATTGCTCTGTTTTATCATAAGTTACACATGACCTTACGTATATTGAATTTTGAAGCATAAAATATCCGAGTTTTAGCAGATCTTTTCTGAAATTATTCGCATATCTCAAGTCTTCTTTTTCTACTACGGGTAAATCAAAACATACAAAAAGCCAGCCCATACGATATTTACTCTTCATATTCTCTATTCTTCTGTGTATCTTTATCTAAAAATTGCTCTTTTAAATCGGGAAGAAAAATTTCGCTGCAATCAAATTTTGCAAAAGCATTTGCAATTTCTTCTATATAAATGTCAATAATATCTATTATTTTATAGCTGTTATCCT
Source organism: Candidatus Gastranaerophilales bacterium (assembly GCA_947589255.1). Taxonomy (GTDB): domain Bacteria; phylum Cyanobacteriota; class Vampirovibrionia; order Gastranaerophilales; family Gastranaerophilaceae; genus Avigastranaerophilus. Next base: position 513 of record CANQAL010000139.1, read on the forward strand.
TATATTTAATTCGGTAATCTTTCAAACAATTCGGTATAAATTTTATCCACTCTTGTATTTCTTCGCTTTCAAATTCTAAGGGATAATTTTGAGAGAAATAAAATAAATATATATCTATAAAGGCTCTAAAGGGTTCTGTTAAATCGTAAACAAGCGGTGTAGTTTTGTAATTCTCTTTATGATGAATGCCTAAATTGGGCAAAAGTCCATGTATTAAGATTGAACGGTAAATTAAAGTTTTTATTATTGCATAACCATAATTTAAGCAGGCATTTTCAAAACTTTGTGCGTTTTGATGTTCTCTTTTCATCGGCTCGCTTAAATAGAAAAAATAATCCTGCCAGTATTGTTTAGCTATGTTAGCTTCATTCATCAGTGGTTTATTTATTAAATTATACAAGTTGTGCGTTTCACATCCCATTAAATCAAGTGCATAAGCCTGATTTAATGCTTTTTGTTTTACTATTTTTTTCCATAGCTTTGTTTCAAATTCTTCATTTTGGCTGATTTGATTATTAAAGACTTTTGTTTTAACAATTCTATCTAAAGGCACACTCCATCCGACAGGCTGAAAGGCTCTATCACAGTGTTGAATTACAACATTATTTTTAAGTAGTGAAGCTATTGCATTATTTGAAAATGACACAGCAGGTGTGCAGACTATCACAGCTTTTATATCATCAATAGGGAGTTTATAGACTTCATCGGTATCTTTTATCTTACAGAATAAAAGCCCTTTATCTATTGAAATATAGCTTCCCTGTTTTGTAATATGAAGTATATGATAACTCATATACTTCATTTAATGTTATTTCGTATTTTGTCAAGTTACACTTTTAGTTTATGAAATTCCACCGCTGCAAGATTTTTTGCACTGGTTAATATTTCTTGTCCTATGTTATTTTCTAATTTAATAACACCATCAGCTCTTATACTCCTTAACTTATAAATTCCTTGAGTATTAGTTGTAGTTCCAGATATAAAATCACTGACTATTTCAACCAGACACCCCGAATAAAATACTTCTCCACTGTTATAGAGTTTACAACCCATATCCATAAGTTTTTCTTTAACTTCTTTTGTTGATTTATTAGCAAATATAGGCATTACTTTAACATTTCCGTTTGTATCATAGAACAAAATTTGACCTTTATGACCTTTTGAATGCTTAAATTGTCCTTTTGTTCCTTTAGTTCCAAAGTCTGAATATTCGCCTATTCTTTCTCTGCCGTTTAAGTCGGTTTCCAATTTGCCTTCTGATACTATGGTTAATACCTTTTTAACTCTTGTTTTCTTTTTAGGGTGAACATAATTTTTTAGCATATTTTTCCATTCGGAATCAGGTAATTTAAGTTCAAGTTTTGAAGTTAAATCATCCTTTATCACTGTATCTATAATGTTTTTTATTGCTTTTATATCTTGTTTTATATCTTCTAACGAAACTCTTGAAGTTATATATGCTTTATTATCATCAATCCGTTTTTTGCCATATATTGTTTCAAGCGGATTTGTATTTGCCTTTAACGGTTTTTTATGCGTATAAGGATACGGCATAAGCTCATTTATCTTTTGTTCAATATAAGGTCTATCCAAGCCCTCAACATAATATCTTCGTTTTTGTTCATCAAGTTTTAAATTTCTTGCATAGCTTATACATATTGCGTCAAGTGCGTGGTGTTTCGGGTTATCTCTGTTTTTCTTTTCATCATCACCCAAAATAGAATTCAATTTATATATATTTCTTATTTTTGCCGTAGTTGAACCGTTTTCTACAAATACATGACGCAGGGAATCTTTTGTCTGCATTCCCCATCCGCAAATATAATGAGTTATTGCACTTGCAACTTTTGCTACTTGAGCGGTTTCCGCTAAACCGTTATAGCTGTCTATTAATTTTTCGCATTTATCAGGAGGAAGCACAAGCAGGCTTGCTTTCTTTTTCCCTAATTTTCCTTTTAAATTTGTAACTCTTACGGTATATTCTTCCCATCTTTCTTTATCCAAAAACAGCCATTCATAAGGGGTTCTGCCTCCTTTATCCTGATTTTCTTTGTTATAACAAATTACTTTATTATAAAAAGCGTCATTTCCACCTAAAGTGCGAGGATATATATGGTCTATTTGACAGTTATCAATATCGTCAATTCCTATTCTTTGACCGCTATATATACACTTAAAATCTTGAGCTTTAGCTAATTTCCATTTTTCAAAATTTGTTTCGCTATATCTTCCAACGTCTTGAAGTTCTTTTACAATTTGTTCATTTTCTTTTTCCTGTTCTTTTTGATATTTCATATTCGCTTCTGCTTTAATTTTCCCGAATAATGAGTTATCTGCACCTTCACGAACAAATTCAAAAATGACTTCATCGGGTTTTCCGTCAGATATTAGTTTATTAAAGAGGTTTTTAAATATTTGCAGTCTGTTTCTTACAACAGGGTTTGTTATATTACCTATTAAAATATCACTCTTTATATCTGCATTTTGAGCCTTTTGTGCTATTTCATCACGATTATCGGATATAAATAAATTGTTCCAATCACCGATTTTTGAAAGCATTGTTTTTATTTCTTCTTCGGTTATCCCGTTTTGTGTTCCTTCTTTGTCAATATACTTTGAAATATCTATTTCAGTTGGATTATCGCCTGACAAAATTATATCAATCATAATTTGCATAGCTCGTCTGCAAAATGAACTGCGTCCTGATATATTTGCTTTATATGGTTCAATTTTATCTTTTATCCTTTTTTTACCGATTACATTTTCAATATCTGTTTTGGTAATAGTAAATGAAGGATTTTTTGTTTCTCCTTTTCTATATTTATTTAAATTTTCAATCCACGTTTGCAGTTTATTATCATATACTTCTTTAATCTCATAAGGTGCCAGTCTTCTTTGTTCGTTTGTTTCATTATCAATAAATCTTAAATTTTTTAATTGCATTAATAGGGTAAACGATATATGTTCAATAGTATCAGCGGAGCATACATTCCTTTTAGGTAAAAGCTTACATTTCGCAATAACTCTATTATCAAACCTGGGAATTTTTTGCCCTAAAACGCCCTGCCAATCGTGTTTCGTTCCTCTATGTTGTATCCATTCTGGATTTTTATATGAGCCGTATGCTTCTCTATAATCTCCGT
>CANQAL010000140.1 GCA_947589255.1 Candidatus Gastranaerophilales bacterium
CCTATCTGCGCAATAATACTTCCATCTACATATTCAACCGCACTATGAATGTAGCTTTGAGGATGTACTACAACTTTTATATTTTCGTAGTCCATATTAAAAAGATGATGCGCCTCAATAACTTCAAGCCCTTTATTCATTAAGGTGGCGGAATCAACCGTTATTTTTTTCCCCATTTTCCACCTTGGATGAGCTAAAGCTTCTGATAAATCGGCATTTTCCATCTCTTCAAGAGTTGAATTTCTAAACGGCCCGCCTGATGATGTAATAATTAAACGATTTACTTCACTTCTTTTTGAAAGACATTGAAAAATTGCACTATGTTCACTGTCAACTGGCAGAATTTTTACATTATTTTCTTTAGCAAGCTTCATAACTATATCACCTGCCATAACAAGAGTTTCTTTATTGGCAAGTGCTATATCTTTTTTATTTTGTATGGCGGTTATTGTCGGTCTTAATCCGATTTTTCCCGATACCGCCACAAGTAAAAGGTCTATTTCATTTAAAGATGCAATTTCATTTAATCCGTCATCGCCATAAACGATATTTATATTGCTAAAAGTATTTTTTAAACTTTGTGCAGCCTCTTTTGAAGCTGTACAAACCCATTTTGGTGAATATTTTTTTATTTGTTCCGTCAATAAAGCGGTATTATTACCAGCAGATAAGGCAACAACATTAAACTTATCACTCAGTTTATCTATAACCTGCAGCGCCTGAGTACCTATTGAGCCTGTTGAACCTAAAATTGCTATATTTTTTTTCATATTATACTCTGCCATAAATATCTTGAAGCCGTTCTATATCATTTTCATCAAGAATATCACCCTGTTGAACTTCTAAAATTTTTAACTGTTCTCTGCCTTGATTTTGAAGCGAATGCACTTCTTCAATATCTATATCAATACTTTTACCTGCTTCAAGAGTATATGTATTATCTCCTTTTATAACGGTTGCTTCACCTTCCAAGACAATCCAATGCTCGCTTCTGTGGTGATGAAGCTGTAAGCTTAATTTCGCATCCGGATTAACTATTATACACTTAGTTAAAAATCCTTTGCCTTCCTCTAATACAGTATAACAGCCCCAGGGACGGAATACCGTTTTATGAATTTCTTTTGCGGAAGTATTTTTTCCGTTTAATTTTTTATATATTTTCTTTATTCCGTTAGTATCATTCTTTCCGCTTACAAGAACGGCATCTTCCGTTTCCACAACAATTGCATCTTCAAGCCCCAAGGTTGCAACGAGTTTTGATGTAGAATAAATAAGCGAATTTTTGGAATCTATATCAACAATCTTCCCCGTAATATAATTCCCGTTTTCATCCTTATCGGATATTTCATACAAAGCATCCCATGAGCCTATATCTTTCCACTGTGTATCAAAAGGAATAGTAACAAGCTGTTTTGTTTTTTCCATTATTGCATAATCAACGGAAATTTCAGGCATTTGAGAATAAACATTCATAGAAACGGAAGGAATTGTATTTGAAATTTCCTCATTTTCCAAAAGTTTACACATTTCGGGAATATATTTTTCCGCTTCATTAAAATATGTTTTAGCCGAAAACATATATAAACCTGTATTAATATATACTTTACCTTTTAGATTATTTTTTGAATTCGGTTTTTCTATAAAGGAAGTTACCTTTAGCGCATCAGGCTCGATAGCGGATATTTTCGGGTTTTTTCTTACTTTCATACATCCGAAATTTTCATCAGCTTTATTTGATTTTTGCGAGAAAGAAACAATATACCCTTCTTTAGCAAGCTTTATACCTTTTTCAATTAGTTTAGCAAATTCAAGCCTATCGGGAATATGATGATCCGAAGGTACGGCAAGAATAATTGTATCAGAACCCGAATACGAAATTTTTTCAATATATTTTGAAGCAAGCAATAATGCAGGAGCGGTATTTTTAATTAAGGGTTCCGTTATTACTTTATAATCCGATTTTCTGCTGAATTTTTCTTTTAATTCTTTTAATTGTTCATTTATAGCGGAAGAATGTTTAACATTTGTTGCTGTAACAATATTTTTATCGTCAATTAAAGAAGCAACTCTTAAAAAGGTCTTTTGGAAAAGAGTATATTCATCATCCAGTTTAAACATTTGCTTAGGATAAGTTTCACGGGACAAAGGCCATAACCTGCTTCCCGCACCGCCTGCTAAAATAACCGAATAAATTGCCGTCATAACTCTCCTCTAACGTAGTAATTATACAATAAATTATTAAATAGTTGAACTTCTTTTCATATCTTAATTATAATCTCTTATATGAGAAAATATAAAAATATAATTTCATTAATGTCAGGTACTTCTATAGATTCTATAGATGCTTGTTATGTAAGAATTTTTGACGACTTAACATTTAAAGTTATAAGTAATTATTCTCTTTCTTATCCTGAAGGAGTAAGGACAAAGCTGTTAGAGCTTGCAAACGGCAGAGGCATGGTAAAAGAAGTCTGCCTTATGAATTTTGCCGTGGGAGAGATGTTTGCAAAATGCGTAAATGAACTTTTAAAAAAATTTAATATAAAAAAAGAAGAAATAGATTTTATATCTTCCCATGGTCAGACCATATGCCACATCCCCGAGTTCCAAAGTATTGGAGATTATAAAACAAGGGGAACACTGCAAATAGGTGATATTTCGGTAATTTCTCAGTTAACGGGAATAATGACAATAGGTGATTTCCGCCCAAAGGATATGGCATCAGGCGGGCAAGGTGCGCCGTTAGTACCGTTTGCAGATAAAATATTATTTGGAACAGATAAAAACAGGTTAATCCAAAACATAGGCGGAATATCGAACGTGACTGTTTTATCAAAAGATACTGAAATTTTTGCTTTTGATAACGGGGCAGGAAATATGCTTATTGATTATTTTATGAATAAGTTATTTTCACTTCCCTATGATAAAGACGGAATGACGGCACTAAAGGGAAAAGTTGATAAAGCTTGGCTTAATGAACTTTTAAAAGAGCCATATTATAAACTTCCCCCGCCAAAATCAACGGGCAGAGAACTTTTTAACTCTGATTATGCCGAAAAAATTTATAAAACGGCGCCGAAAAATAATTTTGACGTAATAGCAACAATAACTAACCTGACTGCAAGAACAATAGCAGACGCTTATAAAGATTTTATTTTTCCGAAAACAACAATTTCAGAAATTGTGCTGGGCGGAGGCGGTGCCTGCAATAAAGCGATTATACAATATTTAAAAGAATATCTTCCCAAGTGCGAAATAAAAACCCACGAGGATTTCGGCATTCCAAACAAATTAAAAGAAGCCATAGCCTTTGCGTACCTTGGATATTATACATTTAATAAACAGCCAAACAACCTCCCCGCATGCACAGGCGCAAAAGAAGAAGTTGTTATGGGTAAAATTTCGTATTAAATGCTTGTAACAGCGCCCTTATCGGAAGCTGAAACAACTGAAGCATACCTTTTGAGATAACCTTTTTTAACCTTAACGGGAAGGGGATTAAAGTTATCCAATCTGTATTTAATTTCCGCATCGGTAAGTTTTAAAGTTAATTCACGGTTAGGAATATTAATATAAATCTCATC
>CANQAL010000141.1 GCA_947589255.1 Candidatus Gastranaerophilales bacterium
TTCTTAAATCCAAGTACCAGTCAAATACTTCTTCAGGAAGTCCCTGTTCTTTAATTTTAGCTAACAACTTATCAAGGTCTTCTTCTCTTTGACCACCGCCAATCATTTCTCCGTAGCCTTCAGGTGCTATAACATCAACGCAGGCAGCTTTATTGCCGTCCTGTTTCATATAAAAGGCTTTAACCGCCATCGGGTAGTGATGAATCATAACGGGTCTATCGAATTCTTCAGAAATTAAAGTTTCTTCATCTCCGCCAAAATCCTCGCCCCAAGGAGTATCGTTACCTTTTTTATGAAGAATTTCAATAGCTTCATCATAAGAAATCCTCGGGAACGGACGTTTAATATTTTCAAGTTTGGAAATATCTCTTTCAAGAGTTTCAAGGTCTGCCCTATTATGTTCTAAGACCTGCTGAACAATATATTCAACAAATTCTTCGGCTAAATCCATATCATCATAAATATCAGCGAAAGCGATTTCGGGTTCAACCATCCAAAACTCGGTTAAGTGACGGCGGGTTTTGGATTTTTCGGCTCTGAATGTAGGCCCGAAACAATATGCTTTACCTACAGCCATTGCGGCAGCTTCCATATATAATTGCCCCGATTGAGTTAAATATGCTTTTGTATCAAAGTAATCGGTTTCAAAAAGGTTTGTAGTGCCTTCACACGCATTAGGAGTAAATATAGGAGCATCCACAAGTGTAAAACCGTGCGAATCAAAGAAATCTCTGATTGATTTAATAATCCTGTGGCGGATATTTAAAATAGCTTTTTGTTTTAAAGAACGAAGCCATAAATGGCGGTGTTCCATTAAAAAGTGAGTACCATGCTCTTTTGGAGTAATGGGATAATCATTTGCGACAGAAATAACTTTTACATCCGTTGCATCAAGTTCAAAGCCGATTTTAGAGCGGTCATGCTTTTTAACCGTTCCCGTTATTTCAACAGAACTTTCCTGCGGAATTCTATCAGCCAAATCAAAAACTTCCTCAGAAACATTGCCTTTAAAAACAACTGCTTGAATTTCAGCTGTTCCGTCACGAAGCTGAAGAAAATGAAGTTTTCCGCTTGACCTTTTATTATAAAGCCAGCCTTGAAGTGTTACCTGTTTTCCTTCATAATCTTTAATATCTCGTATCCAAATTTTTTTCATATTAACCCCTCTAAAAAATACCTAGCGGGTTAATAATAACATAATTTTAAATAATTATAAATTATTAATTATGTTTTGGATTTCATTATCTTCTTCTATAACAGCATTTAGAACTTTATTTATAGAAGCTGCCGGTTCTTCATCCTCAACCATTTTTATATTTTCATTTTTATTTTTTTCAATAAATCTTTGAATAGCTTCTACCGACTCTCTTGTACTGCCAATCAAACCCTTGTACTTTCGTAAATTTTCAATTTTGAACATGATTAGCTCCTCTTGCTCTAACATGTGTATAATCGGCAAATTTAAAAAAAACTTTAGGAATTTATAAAATAATATTAATTTTTCTTCATAAATAACAATAAAAAAATATACTTTAAAAAAAATTATTTTTATGTAAAGATTAGACTAAGGCGCAAGCTAAAAAATAATTTAAATAGTATAGATAAATAAAGGAAAAAGAAAATGGCAAGACAAGTTCCCTTAGAGAGAGTAAGAAATTTCGGGATTGCTGCTCACATCGATGCAGGTAAAACAACAACCACCGAACGTATCTTATTCTACACAGGTAAAACCCATAAAATCGGAGAAGTACACGATGGTGCTGCCGTAACCGACTTTATGGATCAGGAAAGAGAAAGAGGTATTACAATCCAATCAGCGGCAGTTACCGCTATGTGGAAAAACCACCAATTTAACATTATTGACACCCCCGGGCACGTTGACTTCACAATTGAAGTTGAACGTTCACTTCGTGTATTGGATGGTGTTGTAGCTGTATTCTGTGCGGTTGGCGGTGTTCAATCACAATCCGAAACAGTTTGGAGACAAGCTAACAGGTACGAAGTACCGAGAATGGTATTCGTAAACAAAATGGATAGAACCGGTGCTAACTTCTATAGAGTAGTTGACCAAATTAAAAACAGATTAAACGCAAATGCCGTTCCAATTCAATTACCAATTGGTGCGGAAGATAAATTTACGGGTTTAATCGACCTTATGCGAATGAAAGCCGAAATCTACACTAATGATTTAGGTACGGATATCAGAGAAGAAGATATTCCTGCTGATATGATGGAAAAAGCCCAAGAATATCACGCAGCTTTAGTTGAAGCAATATCTGAATTTGACGACGACTTAATGATGAAATTTATGGAAGGCGAAGAACCTACAGTAGAAGAACTTAAAAAAGTTTTAAGAAAAGCTGTTTGCGAAAACAAAATCGTTCCCGTTACATGCGGTACGGCATTTAAAAACAAAGGTGTTCAATTATTACTTGATGCCGTTATGGATTATATGCCGTCACCACTGGATGTAAAAGCTATCGAAGGCGAACTTGAAGACGGAACAAAAGTTGCAAGACATTCATCAGAATCTGAACCCTTCTCAGCATTGGCATTTAAGATTATGACAGACCCATATGTAGGCCGTTTAACTTTCTTAAGAGTTTACTCAGGTAAATTAACCGCAGGTTCATATGTATTAAACGCAACAAACGGAAATAAAGAAAGAATTTCCCGTTTGGTACAAATGTATGCCGATCAAAGAAACGAAATCACGGAAGTTTATGCAGGTGATATCTGTGCTGCCGTAGGTTTAAAAGATACAACAACAGGTGATACACTTTGTGAAGAAAATGCACCAATTATCTTAGAAAAAATGGAATTTCCGGACCCCGTTATCTCTGTTGCGATTGAACCAAAAACAAAAGCAGACCAGGATAAAATGGGTATCGCTCTTCAAAAACTTGCTGAAGAAGATCCTTCATTCAGAGTTAAATCTGATACCGAAACAGGGCAAACCATTATTTCAGGTATGGGCGAACTTCACTTGGATATTATCGTAGACCGTTTATTAAGAGAATTTAAAGTTGATGCAAATGTAGGTAAACCGCAGGTTGCATACCGTGAAACAATTTTAGGTAATGCTGATCAAGACTCTAAATTCATTCGTCAGTCAGGCGGTAAAGGTCAGTACGGGCATGTTAAAATCAGAATTTCTCCTGCAGGCGAAAATGAAGGCTTTGTATTTGAAAACAAAATCGTCGGCGGTGCTATTCCGAAAGAATACATTGAACCTGCAAGAAAAGGTATGGAAGAAGCTCTTGAAGGCGGCATACTGGCAGGCTATCCGATGATAGACGTTAAAGTTGAACTTTATGACGGAAGTTACCACGAAGTTGACTCATCAGAAATGGCATTCAAAATCGCAGGCTCTATGGCTATTAAAGACGGATGTAAAAAAGCAAGACCTTGTATCTTAGAACCTATGATGAAGGTTGAAATTGAAATTCCTGATGAATACACAGGTACAATCATCGGTGATATTTCAAGAAGACGCGGACGTGTTGAAGG
>CANQAL010000142.1 GCA_947589255.1 Candidatus Gastranaerophilales bacterium
AATGTTGAGACTACGCAACAAAATCGCAAAGCTATTTTGATAACTTCTTACAAGACAGGGTTTATCATTGCAATCACACACTATAAAATTGCTATTTGAACATTTATGCCATTCTTTGATAATTGGCAATAACTGCTTTGGCAAAGGTATAAATCTGTTAGCCGCTGGTGTTTTGGGAGTATCGATAATTCTACAATGCCGGCCATCTATTGTGCCATCATGGCATGATTTGTTTACTTTCAAAATGCCACTTTCGAAATCAATATCGTCCCATGTCAACGATAATAATTCGCCTATGCGAAGTCCTGTATACAGGCATAATAGTATGCCGAGCATTTTATGGTGCTTGTGCGCCAAAACCGCATGTTCTATTTTGTGCTGTTCTGCAATTGTGAAGCACTCTATATTTTTTTGAATTACTCGCGGTCTATGTATCTTCACGGATTCGTTGACGGATGTCATATCGTATTCAAAAGCCGAATGAATAGATGCTTTCAATACAGATATAATAAGATTTACAAAGTTGGGTGAATAGGTTTGCCCATTATCGCTCTTTCTCATTTTTATTAATTCTGTAACAAAACCTTGTAGCCGAAACGCTGTCAAATCTTCCATATCATATTCGCCCAACATCGGCTCTATATGCAAGCGACAAATCTGCGCATATTTTTCAGTAGTGCGTGTTTTGCACGAAGGCGCAACACAATTTTTCAGCCATTCTTGTAACCAATCACTATATTTCATAACCTACCTCTATCTCTTTGATACAATAGATTATAAAATATTCTCGCACTTATTCTATGTTATAAATCAAACCAATCGCCCCTTGCAAAATAATCTTTCCCGTGTTTGTTTTAGCATTTTTATCCCAACAACTCTAGAAACTTTCTATACAGTAGGAAGGGGCTCTTCTTTTGAAACAAGGTTTTATGCAAATGCGATGCGGCGGCATTTTCTTCATTTGCCGTATTGTTTAATTGAGGCTTTTCAACTAATATCCTCGGCTCTACTTTAATTGTGCCCTCTTCACATGCCAAAGTAAGTACTAATTTAATAAGCTTTTTCGCCCATTAAATTCCCAATTTATCAAATAATATTTTGTTTCGCTTTTTAGCATCATTGATTATCTTGTCATAAGTCAAAACTTCAATATACACATTATCTTTCATTCTAAACATTCCAAGCCTATCAATAGTTTCATCAAAATTAAATAACGTAATTAATTCATTTTTATACTTATCCAACACGTCACATACAACATAAAGATAAAATTTCGTATGTTCATCGGTATGGATTATTCTTCCGTTTCTGTCGGTCACAGTATTGGTTTGAATTTTTGCCATATATCGAATTATTTGTTCAACAGGATTATTTGTTGTTAAATCAGTCCTCATAGGCTTTTTTAATTCAAAAATCACAATAGTATCATAAGCTGTACCATCGTTTTGGGCTTCCAACAAGGCAATACTATGGTCAAAAAGCATAATGTCAGGCCTATCTTCGCTCCTATCGTTATTAAAAGGAATATCGGATGAAGCAAAAAAGAAATACGCCAACCTCTCATCAACAAGCCACAGGTTATGCTGCTCATAATCGATTTCATCCGAAGTGGTGTTCATAGGATATATTAAATTATGCATAAACCTTTCTCTAACATAACTTTCGTCATTCTGTTTTTGCATACCGATTTCAAACAAATCAATTATAGATTTACGATGAGCAACATATTTAGCTAAGATAGATTTGTTTTCATCACTAATTCTTGCGATATGCTCTTGAAACTTGCTTTTATATATATCTAACTTTGTTACATCATTTTTTAATTGTTCAACAAGTTCGGCACCCTCTTTTTTTGTTTCTAATTCAAAATCTCTATCTAATTGATAAAGCATTATATCAAGTTTATCATCGGAAATTCCAGGCTTAATACTATCTAATTGATCCGGCATATATTTTAAGATATGCCTATATTGTGGTGCTTTTGCTGTAATATAATCCTCAATCCTTTTCTTTTTTTTCTCTGCAATTGGAGTTAAAAATGAACTAAGATGTTTTTCGATCAATTGTGTCACCGCATCGATTATTTTTGCTATTGTTACAATTGGGTTAATGCCATCCTCTGCTGTTTCTGGGATAGTGAACGATAGTCGATTCATATCCACATTTTCATCCAAATAACTTGCAGTTACAATTCCCAAAAACCAAAACGGCTTTTCCGCATCTAAAACATTATCTAAATTCACAATCAATTTGCTCAAATCTTTTGTATCGACTAAACGGTTATTAGCACAAAGATACATTTTGTGCGCATTTATAATAGCATTATCTACTCTAAATTTGGTTAAAGTAAATTCATTTTGTTCTATAGAAAACACATCTATTCCATCTTCAAGTATAACTTTTGTCTTGAATAAATCATTTATTATAATACTGCTTCCATTATTGTCGGCTAATTCTATCCTCGGACAATCTTTCTCTAACAAATATACAAAACAGTGTTGGATTAATTTAATAGCTATTGTTTCAAGTTCTTTCGGAGCATTCTTTTTGTAATTTTCTTTAAAAGAACACAATTTAATAACCGTTAGAATGTCCTTATTTTCAACAACAGAATACTTATCATCAATAATATCGCTATTTAATGAAAAATCAAAATCGCGATAGCGATATTCACCTTCATCTTCATAATTACTATGAACATTAACTTTTTCAAATGCTTTTAACCAAGAAAATCTGCCGACGCCTTTTCCGCCAAGTTTCTCTTTATATTCTGAATCCGATTCCATAAAAGAATCAAAATTAGATTCATTAAATCCAATACCATTATCGATGATAGTTATATCTTCTATACACCCAAGTATCTCATCTGATATGGTTTCCTCTCTGTCAATTTTTATATAAATTTTACCATAAAACGATGCGTTTTTCTTACGCTCCTCGATTGCCTGTAGTGAGTTTACGACAGCCTCAAACAATGGCATAAGTGATTTGTTCTCAGGCAAAGAAAAGTTTTTAATACGACCTTTTAAATTTACATTAAACTTTCTCATATCGGTTTCTCCTCTACACAATTTAAATCAATTTTATTCATTATTCTCCGCAAGTTCGATATATTCCTTCAACTTCCTTTGAAGCAAATTTTTGTCGATGAGTTTAAGTTTGTACTCCGAAACCATAGTCGGTGAAAGAGAGCGGCTCAAAGCATACTCAACAACTTCGTCGTCCTTCTTGGCGCAGAGGATAACGCCTACGCTCGGATTTTCGTTCGGCTTTTTCACTTCGCGGTCGAGGGCTTCAAGATAGAGGTTCATTTTGCCGACGTACTCAGGTTTGAATTCGTCGATCTTAAGTTCGAACGCAACAAGACAGGACAGCCCGCGATGGTAGAATAGCAGGTCGATGAAGTAATCATGCCCGCCCACCTGCAAGCGATATTC
>CANQAL010000143.1 GCA_947589255.1 Candidatus Gastranaerophilales bacterium
CAAGTTCATATTTTGCTCTTGCTTCAATTTCGGGAGTAATTTCTTTATATTTTTCATCCATACCTTTTCTTACAAGATAATTTAAGTATGAAGGTATTGTGTGGTTAGCAGGTACTTCAAAAGAAGGGAGTATGTTTTCGCCCATTTTAATTATAACGTGGCATTTATCCGCAATAACGGCGGTGTTTTCTATTGCCTGCTCAAACATATCGGAATCCATCCACCTGAAGGATTCTCTAAGTTCATCTACGGTTTTTACATAAAATTCCGTATTCGGTAAAAATTTAAATCTGTTTTCTTCTTCTTTCAGTGCATTGGTATTAATACATAAAAGTGTATCATGCCAGAAAGCATCTTCTTTTCTTAAGTAGTGGCTATCGTTCGTAATAACCATAGGAATTTCGTATTCCTGCGCTATTTTAATTAATTCCGCATTTGCTTGTTTTTCTTCAGCTAAGTTGTGGTCTTGCAGTTCAATATAGAAATCATCTTTAAATAAATCTTTAAAATATTTAGCTGTTCTTCTTGCACCATCTTTATTACCGTTAATAATATCTCTTGAGATTTCCCCTTGGATGCAGGCAGACAAACATATTAAACCTTCGCTGTGTGCTTCAAGTAATTCTTTGTTAATTCTCGGACGACGGTAAAAACCTTTGATGTGGGCTATAGATACAAGTTTTACAAGATTTTTATACCCTGTATTGTTTTTTGCCAATAGAACAAGATGATATCTTTCATTATTGTTGCAATTAGGATCTTCAATATCCCCGTTAATAACATAAAATTCGCATCCGAGGATTACCTTAAATTGTTTGTCTTTACCTAATCTGTATAACTCGATAGCTCCATACATAACCCCGTGGTCAGTTACGGCAACGGCTTCAAAATTATTTTCCTGCGCAAATTCAATAAGTTCTTTATTTCTGATTGCCCCATCCAATAAACTGTATTCAGAATGCACGTGCAAAGGCACATAACGCATTTTCTATCCCCTTATCCTGACATTAATATGTATATTTTATTTTATCTTTTCAAAATAAAAAAGTAAATTAAATAATAATTTTTTGTAAAGATAATGTTAAATAATAATGTAAAAAGTTAAATTCAGATATGAATTTGTTTTAAAATACTTATCTGAAGGGAAGGTGTATTATGGCCGGTATAGATATTAAAGGTACATTATATTTTAATGATCCGTACGGTAAATACGGGAAAAATGTGTTCTATAAAAACGGTTTTGTTGATAACCATGATATAAAAGTAGATACACAAGTTAAAAACGGACACCCAACGGCATTAACAGTACAGATTGCGAACCCCGGGGCATTGGCTCTTGATAAAGATACTTTTGAAAAAAGAAAAGAACCCTCTGCATATATAAAATGCGATTATAATAAATATCCCGTAAATCATATTTTCGATATGGTTAAAAATGTTATAGGTATTTTTGACAGACATAAAAAAGAAGGTTACAGACAATATTTTGCAATGTATGGCGGATTTAGAAATAATATTCCTAAAGAATATTATGAAGATGCGGAATACTATGATGATGCTAAATATGGCAGAGTATGGGATTAATACATAATGTCAGTTACATAGAATATTTGCAAGGAGTTTTGTGTTATCCTGGGAAAACCCCGTAATATAAACTTTTTGTAATTTATCTTTGAATTCATCTTTGTCATTTATCAGCACATTTATATAATTTTTTGTTACTCCCTTTAAAAGATTTGTCTTTTTATCTCGTTTTTTTTCAATTATTACTTCGTTTTCGCTTCCGATATTCGCTTTTAAAAATTCAAAATATTTTTTGTCTGATATTTCCTGAATTATTTTACATCGTTCTTTTTTTATGGTTTCCGGTATTTGATTAGGCATTGTATCTGCGATAGTCCCTTTTCTTCTTGAATAAGGAAAAACGTGAATTCTTGAAAGGTTTAGTTTATTAAGATTTTGCCTTGTTATTTCAAAATCTTCCCCGGCTTCATCAGGGAATCCCATAATTATATCGCTTCCGATAAAAGCCTTATCAAATTTTGAATTTATTAAATTTACGAGTTCAAAAATTTGAGAAGTACTATAGTGCCTGTTCATACTCTTTAATGTTTTATCGCAGACAGATTGCAGTGAAAGATGAAAGTGAGGGCAGAATTTATTTGACTCTGACAGAAATTCGATAAAATCTTCATTAAGCTCTAACGGATTTAAGCTTCCGAGCCTGTAGCGGTTAATGTTTGTTTCTTCAATTTTTTCAAGCAGGTTTTTAAGTGATTTTTTCTCTTTAAAATCCCAGCCCCACTGCCCGATATGGATTCCCGTTAAAACCGTTTCATAATAGCCGTTTTGTGCAAAAAGGTTAATTTGTTCAATAATATTTTCTATACTGTTAGAGCGGTTTTTGCCCCTTGCAAACGGGATTGTACAGTAACTGCATCTGTTGTTGCATCCGTCTTGAATTTTAACCGATGCCCTTGTTCTATGTATTTGATGAATTTTTTCATATCTGAAAAAAACGTGTTCAAATATGTCGCTTACCGCAATATTTTGGTTTTTTTCTAATATTTTAACAATGTCATTTTTTTCATGGTTGCCTATTACATAATCGGCAAGATTTTTTTTGACAATATCATCTTTTTCCAGCTGTGCCATACAGCCTGTCAGAATCGTTATGATATTGGGATTTTCTCTTTTTGCTCTTCTTAAGTATGACAAATTTTTCCCGTCTGCAATGTGTGTAACAGAGCAGGAATTTAATATATAATAATCCGCCTCTTGAGTTTTTATTACTTCTTTATAACCGGCATTAGTCATTATTTCGGCAATTAAAGCCGATTCTATTTGATTTGTCTTACATCCCAATGTTTTTATAATAAACTTTTTCATATTAATTTATTATAAATTAAAAATTTATTTTTCTTCCAATAAACTTTTATTATCGTTGTAACCGAATAATTGAGCAACTTTTGCGATTGACTCGGGGAAATATCTTACAAGTATTTGATTTCTTGTCTTATATTTTTCTTCATTTATTCCTATAGAACATAAAATGGAATTAGCTTCCGCAACAAATTCAGATATTCCTTCCGCATCAAGATAATATGCATAGGGTGAAAAATAACGTATAAATGACTGCTCATTATACGGCATAATTTTTTCAAAAGCATTCATTTCTTTTAAATATACTTGTTTTAATCCTTTATCTTCTAAAGTTTTATTACCGTACGAGATAAAATGTCCGATTTCATGCTCAATTATTCCTGAATTTAATCCTGATGCTAATATAAATTCATTACCGTCGGCACTTGAATCAGTATTATTGCAATAGTGCCATTTCTCAATATTATTTAATAAATTAATAAGAGTATCAGCTTGAAGTGTCTTTATTGTTTG
>CANQAL010000144.1 GCA_947589255.1 Candidatus Gastranaerophilales bacterium
GAACAATTTCATCAATCGCATTCTCTGTACTGATAAGTGCTACTGTTTCTTTAGCGACAGCACAGGTAATTGCCGAGCCATGTGCTTTTACACTTGCAATATTCTCTTTTATGAGCTGTTCTGTAATCAATGGGCGTACTCCGTCATGAATCAGGACAATATTGTCGCCCTCGCCGTAGACTTCCTTTGCAGCTTTCAATCCATAATAAATAGACATTTGACCAGTTTCGCCGCCTTCAACAATTTTTCCGATTTTATCTAACCGGAAGCGATATTTCATTTCTTCCATATAGTCAATCCAGTCAGAAACACATACAACAATAATGCCATCAATTTCTTTATGATATTCAAACATCTCAATTGTATGCACAATAATCGGTTTTCCATGAACAAGCAAAAATTGTTTGGGCTTGTCTTTGGTATTCATCCTCGTGCCGACACCACCGGCAAAAATTACAGCGATATTCATAAATTCACCTAATCCTTTATCCAAGCATTCATATCATGTGTCACTCGTTTTTCTGGTGGTGGAAGCTGCATATAATCACCATATAATGCTGTCAGATATTTTTTCCAGCATCCGGGTGCATTGACTTCTATGTCTTCAAACTGCACTTTCACAGCAGACAAAAATTCAGCTTTTTTCATACATTCCTGAGGACCATAACCCCAGACAATGCCGCCGACTTTCTCGCATTTGTCGAAATCAAATTCTCTTGCTAGTTTATCTATTTTTTCTACAGCACCAGGAATTCCCACAAACCAGAGAAGAATCCGCTTTAAAAACGGTTTAAGCAAAATTTTTAGTTTGCTCTTACCCTTTCCATCCTGAGAACGTTGTATATTCAGTTGATTTCTAAAAAAAAGAGATTTTTGATAAATTCTTTTGATTTCCTGCTCATTAGACGGTAACCCATCTAATGGAAAAATATCAATCCAAAGATGCTGTTCAAATTCATCCTTATCATATACTTTTTTAATCACTGTTGTTTTATCAAACAATTTACAAAACGGATAATTCAAATTTTTTAGTTCATGAGAAGCGATAAGATAGCGTTCGGAATTAATTTTTGATGCCAATGTTTGGAGCTTATCATAATCAGGTCGTGGCATGAGTACATCAATATCATCATCCCACGGAATAAACCCTTGATGTCTGATTGCACCAAGCAATGTACCGCCAGCAAGATAGTATCTTAACTCATACTTTTCGCATACATAAATAAAATATTTTAAAATATTAAGTTCAATATTTTGTACATCCTTTAGTTTCATTTTTTTCACTATACTCACCACCGAATTAAATTTTGACTACCAATCTCATTAGCATTTTTATAGCAGAGATATGTTCTTCGAATCTCAAAAACTAAATAATTGATTTTGATTCTTCTTTTAAATTTATAACTGCTTTGCAACGAAAAATGATAGCAGCAAAACTATATAATTTAAGTTTCAATAAAAAAATTGGTAACATTCGCAAGCTATTGCATTCGCAAAAATTCACTTTAGAAATTGCCATTGAAAAGAGATCTTCATTCACCAATTTTTTCATCAATATAATTTTGTCATTATATTTCAACGGATTATTAACAGAAAAAACTTCACGAATCATAATTATATTAAGATGCATTAATATATATTTCATAAATGCATGTTTAATTGAATCAGATTCGTCTTTGATTTTTTTTAATGAAATCTTCATTGCTTCTAAATATTTCTCAGCCTTTTTTCCATCAAAAGAACGCATTACTGATGATGTATTCAAATCATAGCGATATATTTTCGTATTAGAAAAAACTATAGATTTGCAATATTTTGTATACCTCATAGTAAAATCACTATCTTCCGAAAAAGAAAGTCTGGTATCAAACTGTAAGTTGTTTCTTTGAATAATATCAGCTGAAAACAGTTTTGACCATACTGGCATATATAACGTTGGATTTTCAAGCATCCTGACTCTTGCTATCTCACATTCTTTATCTTTAAAACAACTTTGCCCAAATGTATCAATACATTTATTTTTTTTTCCGGATTCATAACTAAAAAGCGTAAGATCTGCATTAGTATGTTCTGCGAGGGTTGATATCGCTCCAGGCAAAAACATATCATCTGCATCTGCAAATGCGATCCATTTACCCATAGCATTCTTTAAACCTTTATTGCGTGCCGCAGAAACGCCCATTTCTGATTGTATAACTTTAATACATGAATATTGCTTTGAAAGTTTTTGAGCAATTTCAAAAGTGTTATCCTGAGAACCATTTTCTATGATAAGTATCTCTATTTTTTTTAAAGACTTAGGTTGAACACTGTTAATTAAGTGTCCAAGTGTCGATGCTGCATTATGAGCAGGGATAATTATGGAAATTAAAATATCTTCCAATTTCTAAAAACTCCCCTCATACTTTTTATGTCCAAACTTAGCTTTCAGGAATGACATACCTTTTCGCTTCCAATCAATCTTTTCCATGTAGACAAAATTAAGTTCCTTAATTTCGGTATTCTTAATTGTACCTTCGGTCAGCTTTTGTTCAAGCCATACATTGAACAGAATTTCACTTACTCGTCCGTAGAAACGTCCTTGAAAACCAGACAAGTCCACGTTTTTCTTACCAATTTTCTTCTCAAGTGCAAAGAGAATGTTAAACAGCCATTCACAGTAATCGACAAATAAATCTTTTTGCATAATCATCATATTGAACATATATCCCCAGCGTCTATCCATAACGATATCATAGTTCTTCAGATACTGCGGATACAACTTCTTTATGATCTTTCTTGTCTCATCAAGGTGTGAGGCATAATGTGTGTGTGCGTAATGAGAGTACAAAGTCTCAATGTAATATTTTCTCTTCTTTGGGACAAATACCTTATATTTTTTTAGTAATGGCTTCAACTCAGAATACTTTAGCACATTGTCAAAAACATCCTTTGACTTCTTAGAATACGAAAAATGTCTCCGATAGTGAGCAAGACCTATGTAGACTGAATCAAGATTTTTCCATGCCCAGTAAAGACCTGTCAACTCACAATACGAAGCATTCTTTTCAGAAATATTCTCGCCGGTATTGTCCTTTATATAACCAAGGTCAATATCCTTACCTTCTGCACCAACATGTACAGGCAGATACATACTATCCTGCGGCATATGATAATTCTTATGTGCCGCTATGATTATGGTTACATCTTTATTTGCCTTAGTTTTCTCCATAAACTCGCACTCCATATCCTCTTTATAAAGAGAATCACAATATCTATATAAAATAAACGAGCCACCCACCCGTTCAACACCATCATCGTTCTATTTCATTCACATAACATATAACCATACCTGGGACTTCCACCATCTCATTTT
>CANQAL010000145.1 GCA_947589255.1 Candidatus Gastranaerophilales bacterium
GACCACAGTTAGGACAATACATCCTGACAGGATATAAATTTTGGAAATCCATTTAATAAACGCACCTCCTTTTTCCCATAATTGCAAGACTCATGAGATTTAGACACCACCTTGTTATGTTTTGGAAACTCCGATAACGTAGGGATCTATAACTTGCAATCAATCATTATTACCCACAATCATAACGGGGCTACGGTCTGATTATGTTTAATACATCTTTATACAAGACACCAGCACGCCTTGAATCTCGCACTCATTGACCACTATGTCTTTCATTCGTGGATTTTCGGGATGTAGAACTATTTCTTTTCCTTTTTTATAGAAGCGTTTGAGTGTTGTTTTGCCGTCTACGAGTGCACATACTATCTCGCCGTTCTCTGCGCTGTTTTGCGAGCGAAGGACTATAAGATCACCCTGATTGATACCTACTCCAATCATACTGTTTCCCATTGCTCTCACGAGAAATAGCTTTCCTCCACCGAACAACGCTTGCGGAAGCGCAAACGTTTCCTCGATGTTCTCTTCGGCGAAAGTAGGCTGTCCACAGGCAATCTGCCCGACGAGTGGGGCCTGCGTTACCTCTCCCCTCTTGAATCTTAGCGGCACTTCAATGTTACCGAGATTTGTCCTTGTTATCCTATTGCTCCGCTCCAACGCCAAAACATATCTTTGTACTCCACTCAATGACTGCAAGTGAAGAGCATGCATGATTTGACGATAACTCGGAGAAAGCCCATTCTCTTGCTGATACTCTTTTACATAATTCTCAATGCGAGCAAGGGTTTCTTCATTCAAGGTCCTCATATGATTCATTCTCCTTTGAAATTTAACAGAACATCGCGTTCCGTTATAGTGTTTCTTATTATATTCATCGCGGTTTCTCTTGTCAAGGTTGAAGTGTCCAAAGGTTTGGACATTTGAAAAATTTTTTTAAACAAAAAACGGCTAGTTGCGTAACCGTCTTATATTGATGTACAATTTATTTTTGTACTCACTGAACGAAATGTATCGTCCTTAATAATGTTTATTTCTGAATACTTATCATAGTAACATTCATACCTTTTTGGACAGATACCGGCAATTAGTCTTAAATCCGTACTCTTCATAGAGTCGCCGTGCGTCCGTATTAGGTTCGAAAACCTCAAGCTGTATATAGTCGCACTCATGTTCTGCAAAAAATTTGTCGGCAGCTGTAAGCAATGCGGCTCCTATTCCCTTGCCACGCTCATTTTTAGCAACTACCAAATCGCTGATGAAACCACTCTTCGGGCAGGAAGTTGTGAGTTCTCGCTCCTCGCTGTCTTCTAAAATCTTGCACGTGGCCAGTCCTATGATTCCTTCCGAATTCCGCGCCAAAAACATTTTCCCTTCGTGCTTCTCTATCTCTCTCATTATGTGATCAAAATAGTCTTCACGATAGTTCTCCTTCAAGACAATGACTTCTCTCTCGTCCAAAGAAGAAAGATACGTTTGAAGTTCGACAAGTAAATCTTTGACCCGCTCCTCATAATCTTCCTCATATTCGATTATTTCCACATCTTGTGGAATAGAGATCAGCTTTGCTCTCACTTCAGCATCACGCCGCTTTTCAAAAAATTCAATGAAAGCGTCATCATGAAGCGCGCAATTTCCCCGTCCAACACGCGGGATCATCCAAGTGGTTCCACAATAGTCCGACCATTCGTATCCATAATAAAATAGCCTTTCGCCGTTATTCATATAGATTACGACATAACCTTCTATACCAGCTTCTTCATCTCCTCTGCGAAAACGAATCATCTTAAAATCATCTGCGGTATAGGTAGTTTGACACAAGCTACCATCGCGTAAGACAACATAGAAATATCCATCGGAGAAAAACATTTCTCCGTCTTCGTCCTCGCATTCTCCAACTTCATCCAAGCAATACCCGAATGCGTTTTCAATACATGTACGTAATTTTTCCGTAATCTCTTTTTCTGTCATAATTTTCTCCTATCTGTTTATAATTTTTTCTTGGATTTATACTCTAAATAGTACAACTCAATTTCAAGGGCAACATCCAATCCTCGTTTTTATGGTTTGCATCTCGCATGCAATAAATGTTAATCTTCGTCTTCCCAATCCCAAATGCAGAGTTTCAAAGTCTCGTTATCATAACATTTTGCGGCTTCTTTAATTCTTTCCTTTTCGTCCGGCGTAAGCCACTCTTCATTCCAATTCAACAGTTTGCAAAGGACATCTAAGTCCAGAAAACTCTCAAGAAAGCATTTATAAAGTTTTTTTGCGGTCAACGCATTGTTGTCCATAAGATGGATAACTTCATGAAATACATCATACGCCTTTACCCAACTGCCTATCCCCGCGCCAAGTAAGGATGACACTATATTATCTAAATCATAGCCATCTGCATACGCGCAATCATATATTTCATCAGCCAAATCATCTACCCATGAAGTAGCCAGCGTTTTCCCGTAGATTTTAACAAGTACATCCTTTATTTCTTGTAGTTTTTCCAAATTTTTCATTGTTCCTGATCCTTTTTCAGTTCACACAGCTCAATTCCGAGAATGCCGTATTGCAACTCTTGCTCTTCCGTGTAATATTGATGCATGCAATCGACAGCATCCACAGGAGACATATCCGCAAACCCTGCCATTGCAAGCATGTCGGGCATCTCAAAAAATTCCGCAAATGTCTGCGCATGATGAAGTGCCTTTACTCTCGAACGTATACATTCCTCTCCATCCATACGATAAAACAAGATAATGTCGCCTTTATGGATTTTACTTCGCTTCTCATCACACAGTCGTATTTCAACAGTCTTTTCCCCTCTACGCATCTGCTCAAAAGGAAAATCATTTAGATGCATTTCAATAGTACTTCTTACGGCTTCACACGTCATATTATTGCCTTTTTAATTTCCATTTCAATATTGAGTGATCAGATTGCCTTTCAAAAAGTCCGATTTAGACCACTTTTTATTGCCATTTATAATGCTTTAATCCAAAATTGTCAAGTAAGTATGCGCATAATGTTCATTTCTTGATTTTTTGCGCATCCTCCTCAAGCAACGTGTAATATCGATCAAATATCTCGATGGCTATTCTTTCGTTTGCTTCCACTTTCAAGATAGCCTCGCCGTCTTCATCGGTATCCACTTTGAATACGATTGCTTCATCGTCGCCTATGCCTTCTATCTTTGTGATAGGCTTCAAAATGCAATACAACTCATCGTCACCAAACGGAATGACTGCCACTTGCTCAAATTGAAGTTGTCTGCCATTGTCATCATACATATAGATCGACGCTGTGTTTGTCTCGTCCAAAAGGACA
>CANQAL010000146.1 GCA_947589255.1 Candidatus Gastranaerophilales bacterium
CTATTGCTGTCGGTATTTTAGCTAAAAACGGGGTAATAGAACAAAATAATTTTAATGATACCGCTTTTATCGGTGAACTATCACTTGACGGATCTTTAAGAGCCGTAAACGGGGTTCTGCCTATTGCGGCAGGGCTTATTTCTCAAGGAGTTAAAACCCTTATAGTACCTTATGACAACGCAAAAGAAGCCGCTATTATTTCAGGACTTAATGTCATAGGTGCTAAAAACCTTGTTGAAATAGTTAATCACTTTAATACCAATGCTCCCGATTATAAACCGATTAAACCTACTATTGTTGATATCAATGAATATATGAAGGATAATTCCGAAAATAACGGATACTTTGATTTTAAAGATGTTAAAGGTCAATCAAAAGCCAAAAAAGCCATGGAAATAGCAGCGGCAGGAGCACATAATCTGCTTATGTCAGGCCCGCCGGGTTCGGGGAAAACTCTGCTCGCTAAATGTTTTGCCTCTATTCTTCCGCCTTTGACTTTTGAAGAATCCATTGAACTTACTAAAATATACAGTATCAGCGGATTAATTAATCCCAATAGACCCTTAATTACTAAAAGACAGTTTAGAAGTGTTCATCATACCGCATCCGCTATCGGTATAATAGGCGGAGGCACTAACCCTAAACCCGGGGAAATTACTCTCGCTCATAGAGGTGTGCTGTTTTTGGATGAGTTTGTTGAATTCCCCAGAAACGTCCTTGAAGTTCTCCGCCAGCCTCTTGAAGACGGCAAAATCGTTATTGCAAGAGCTAAAATGCGCCTTGAATTCCCATCTGATTTCATTCTGCTTGCCGCTATGAACCCATGCCCGTGCGGTTACTTAGGTGACAGCGAAAAAAAATGCACCTGCTCAGAGTTTCAAATAAAACAGTATCGTTCAAAACTTTCAGGCCCGCTCTTAGACAGAATTGATATAGTTATTGATGTTCCAAGACTTAAAATCGATGAATTGATGACTAATAATACAGAAAAAACGGAGACCTCGGAGGAAATCAGAGTACGTGTGATAAAAGCCCGCAACATCCAGCTTAAACGTTATGAAGGATTAGGGATTTATACGAACTCTCAGCTCTCGCCCAAACTTATTAAAAAATATTGTAAAATCGACTCTGACAGTGCGCTTTTACTTAAAAATGCAGTACAAAAATTCAATCTTTCCGCCAGAGCTTACGATAGAATACTTAAACTTGCAAGAACTATTGCAGACTTAGAGGAGAGTGAAAATATTCAAATTAATCATATAGCGCAAGCTGTTCAGTACCGTTCTTCAATCTCTAATACAGAATAATTCAATTATTTTTTATATTTCTTTTAATAAATTTTTTATTATACTGCTTTTTTCAAAATTTATTCTATTATCTTTGCAATATTTTTCTGCATAATTTATCAAATCACAATATAATTCAGGAATATTATAATTTTCTCCATCTTCTACCCCCCCCCAGCGGGATTCTCTATAATCAATATCAATTACTACAGCTCCCAAATATATCAGCTCTTTTGCTATATCCAGAAACTTTTTTAACTCCTCAATATTGTCATTTATTTCTCTAAGAATTATATACTTTAATGAAATTATTATATTCGTATTTTGCCTTAATTTTTTTAAATTTTCTATTGTTTGTTCAAAAGCATCAACTTGCTTAATTTTTGCAAATGTTTCTTTTGTCCCTGCATCTAATGATACGCATATTGCACTTCTATTATCTTTTGATATTTTTTCAAGTGCCGGAACATACTTTATTCCATTCATTAATACCAAAAAGTAACTGCAGCCGTTTTTTTGAAATTCATCAATAATATTTTCAAATTCTTTTAGCATTGAAATATTTCCACCCTGAATTTCTACGCATAAATTTTCTTTGTCTATCAGATCAAATTTAAATAAATTTTTAATTGCAGGAACCACATCATAATGAGGCAATTCGCCTTTATCAAATAATTTTGTAGCACAATATATACAACTACAGTCACATTCTCTGTAATGATTGATTATTATATGTGATATTTTATATTTTCTTTTCGGTTGTATTAACCATTTGAAAATATTTTTTTTATCGGCTACTTTTTCTTTACAATCGGGACACCCTTTGCAAGCTTCGGGAATAATACCTTTTTTTAATTCATTAATGTATTTATTCCTATATTTCTCAAATATTTTTTTGTCGATATAATTATAATTTTTTATTTCATAATCGGGACCTTCGCCAATAGAACAACAAAACTTAACCAAACGTGGCAAAAAATGAATTGTTGACTCAAGTTTTTTACAATAATATGATTTTTTCATAAATTTTTCTTTCTATAAAATATCTTAATACATAATTATAATATTATACTTTTTTATTGTTCTTGATAATTTTACAATACTTATAAATAAAATGCTTGAAGGGTAAATTCTATTTGCTATAAAGAATAATATATACAGGATTATATGTTAAATAAACCTTATCCCCTTGAGAGTATTTTTTTCCGTATTCTTCTTCAAACTCTTTTAATCTTGATTTCGTTAAGCTTACTTCCTTTAGGGCATTGACCCCCGTTAATTTAAAATGTTTTATTATATCAACAGGGTTATCAAAATATATTTTTATTTCCTCCGATATATAATTTATTAAATTATATTTTTCCTTAAGTCTTTCAATGTCCACATATTGATTATCTATATCAAAAAACCTTTTTATTTCTTTTAAGTTTTTACTCCCAAATATTGAAAAAGCAAGTATTCCGCCTTCATTTAAATGCTCGGTCAGTTTTGAAATTGTTTTATATATATCACTGCACCACTGTAAAGAGGCATTTGATATTATTAAATTAAATTTTTCACTCAGGCTGATTTCTTCAATATCTCCTTCAAAAAATTCAGCCTCGGGAATAATTTTATCAATATAAAATTTTGCTTCGGGGATTATATCGTTATATGTATAGCTGTTAAATTTTATTTTTTTTATTAATTCTTTTGTTAAAATTCCCGTCAGCGCTCCTGTTTCAAATACTTTTTCATAACTCGTTTCAGGCAGAAGACTGATTAATTTTTCTGCAGTCTGTTTTTGGATAAATGCATTATCATCATATGTTTTCAAGCTTTTTGAAAACCTTTTTTTAATCAGGGACTTATTTTTCATATCAATTCATCCCAATTTTTATAAAGATTAAATATATAATGAGGTGCATTTAGTTCAATAATTTCAACTCCCTTTTCAGTCCAAAATCTTAATTGATTTTTATATGGCATTATCCTGTCTTTTGTTGATATTATTGCTTTATTAAAATTCAAATATTTTTCGATTTTTA
>CANQAL010000147.1 GCA_947589255.1 Candidatus Gastranaerophilales bacterium
TATTATAAATCTTGCCCTAAAAAAAGCAAGATTTATACTGAATGAAAGGTCGCTTGTAAATAAAGTTCGAAAAGAAAGCGAATTGATAAAAGAACAAGCCCTAAAAGATTGTTTAAAAATAAGAGAAGAAAATTCTTTAATTCATTCAATTTACGGTTACCACGAAACTCATTACATCGGCTCAAATCGCTGGATTGTGCGAAATATAGACAGTATGAAATACGGTCTTTTGAATGAAAAAGGCGAGTTTATTGTCCCTTGTCAATATGATGATATGAATACAAGCATTGAAGAATTTCTTGAAGGGGAACAGAAGTGTATTAATGTGATTGTTGATGAATACGGATATAGCGAGGGCGAAACTTGCCGTAATTGTTTGAGCGAAAAGCGAGGGATTATGGATTTAGACGGGAACTTTATAATTGAACCCAAGTATTCGGATTATATTTATTTTAGAGAGGGGCTTGCTGCCGTCTGCATAATTGACGAATCTCGAGCGTATGGAGTTAAATACGGCTTTGTTGATGAAAATGATAATACAATTATTCCTTTTATATATGACTATGCGCAAAATTTTGTTAACGGCAAAGCACGAGTGCTATTAAATAATGAAGAATATTTTATTAATAAAAACGGTGATAGAATAAGTAAAAAGCTAAAAAGAGAAATTATAAGATGAAAAAAATAATTTTTGCCTTGCTGCTATTAATAATATTAATAATAATTTTAATTGTTTTGTTCTATCCGTATTCGCTCAGAACGGATTATAAGAAAGCTGTTAACTATTGTACACACCAAAACCCCTCGGTAAGAGGGGAATTTGAAGGCTGTATGGATGATTATTTAATACAAAAAAATCGCAAAAACTATGATAAATATAAAAGAATAAATAGTTTCTGTGATTTTTTATATAATAGCGAATATGATAAAGAACAATGCGCAGATAGAATTATGCTTTTTAGCTATTAAATTTATGAACTTTACTGTGGATGTACACAGGCAGATAAATCATATTATCTATTCTGTTGTCCCCGTTTTGGCAGATGTGATGCAATTGTAATTCACAATCAGGATATATTTCTTGTATTTCTTCATATTCATCTTGTAGCCATGTGGTTTCTTTCATAAAATATTTATAAACAGGCTGCTCTGTAACATAGGATTTCAGTTTCCAATTCCAATCTTTATCCTGACATTGGGGAATGATTTTATTTGCTTTTTCTTTGTTTCCTATTGCTACTCTTCCCAAGTTGCTCACCCAATAGTAACCATCAGGATTTTTCCCCGGCCCAAACATTTCAAATTTTTCTTTCTCATCTTTTGGCAAATCAAGGCACGTTTCATAATTCATACTTGTAAATTCTTTTTCAAGTTCTTTATCTTTAAAGCATTTCTTTAATTTTTTAATTAATTCTTCTTTCTTTTTTTTGTCTTTTAAAAGTTCTTTAATTTCTTTTTTTACTTCTTTTAATGTCATCTTAATTATCCTTTCTTATAATATTATACATATTCTCAACTGTTTTTATATATTCATCTTTTAACCTTTTTGGGCTTATTATTTTTACGGTTTCCCGCCATTTTAAAAGCTCCGTTATAATTTCATAACTTCCGCTTGCCCTTAGTTTTACTTGAATATTCCCATTTTCAAGCGGTGTTATTTTTTGGCTTTTGTGAAAATGATACTCCAATACATCATCCCTGGCGCTTTTATCAAACTCTAAAACTACATCCATTATCTCACCCTGAAAAACCCCGAAAGATTTATCGCTAAACTCTTGAATATCAAAATTCTCATCTTTTTCAAAATAGTTATCAGTAAGTTCAATTCCCTTTAATTTTGAAATCCGATATACCAAAACGCTTTCCATATAAGGATTATACGCAACAAGATAAATCCTTTCGCCATAAATTAGCCCGTAAGGATTAATGAGATATTTTTTATCAATCCGAATTTGTTTTTGAGATAAAATCGCCTCATTAATCAGACCTATATCTTCAAGTGAAATGTTTTCTCTAAACCCGATATGAGCACAGTAGGCTTGGTTTAAAAGCAATTCATCGACATCATTTTTTGTATATTTATTGGGGTTTAATGCCTTTATTTTTTCTATAATTGCACTCAATTCTTTCTTTTTGGCGGGCGATTTTTCAAGATTTTTATAGTGTTCAAGAAGTGCAAAATCATCTGAATTAAACTTAATTAAATAATTTAAACTCCCCTTTTTTAATCTTCTTCGTTTTTTGTTATCGGTATTAACCGTTTCAATATAATTGCCGTATTTTTCCTCAATTGCACCCATCATGCGCTCTGCCGTTCTTTTAGAACATTCAAAATGCGCGGCAATATCGGATGTCGTAAGCCCTTTATAGCTATTTTGAAGCATAATAATCAGTTCTATAATTTCATCAATTTTTTTAATTGCGCTCATAATTTTTCCTTTAATCTATACTTTTATTTTATAACATAATAGCGACAAAATTTGTCGCAATATAATTATATAATTTTTATGTCAATTAAAAGGAGGTTAAATATGAAAATGTCAACAAAGGATTTTTTAAAAAAATATGATGAATTTATGAATAAGAAATATAATTCAAACGAACTTGATAAATCTATTCTAAACATAGCTAAAGCCGTCAAAAAACAAAGCCATATTTCAATTGATGAAAAAAAGTTTAAAAATTATCTCAAAAAGTCAAAGCTTGTTGAGTTTGATTATACAAAGGTTAAAAATGATACTTTTGAAATCGTGAAAGCATTAAAAATCTATTCTCTATGGAATAAAGCGGAATTTGTTTGTTTTATAATAAGTCATAGTGATAAATTCTGTTCAGTTAATGTTGCTGAAATTATGAGGGTTGCACAAAAATATTTTAACAATTTCCAAATAGCATCTTTTGAAGATGACAGCTTAAATGACGAAATAGGACTCGGTTTTTATAAGGCTTATTAGTAAATTTAAAAAATTTTTGATAAAATTTTGTTACTTATAAGTCCCATAAATGTCCAATTCGACCGTTTTGGCGCTTGAGATAATTAAGCATCTTCCGACTTGCTATGTGTTAGTGTTATTAGGCAAATATGCCAAGTTAATATTACAAAACTTCCGACCAAAACGGAC
>CANQAL010000148.1 GCA_947589255.1 Candidatus Gastranaerophilales bacterium
CTCTTGCAATTAAAGCAGGCAAAACAAAGGGTACCGCAACGGTTTGCCTGAATGCAGCAAATGAAGAAGCCGTTTTTGCTTTTCTTGAAAAGAAAATTAAATTTCTTGATATTTATAAAATAACAAAATCGGTTTATGATAATTATCAACCGATACAAAATCCTTCTTTAGAGCAAATTCTATCTGAAGATGAGAGAGTAAGAAAAATAACACGGGACAAAATTAATAATATGAGGCAGATATGAAAATACTTGTTATAAACGGACCAAACTTAAATATGCTCGGGACAAGAGAACCTGATAAATACGGGACTAAAACTCTTAAAGATATTGAAGAATTTATTTTACAAGAAGCTAAAAAATTAAATGTTGAAATAGGTTTTTATCAAAGCAACATAGAAGGCGAAATTGTAAGTAAAATTCAAGAGGCTAAAGGCAATTTTGACGGAATTGTGATTAATCCTGCCGCATATACTCATACAAGTGTTGCCATTAGGGATGCTCTTTTAGCAGCAGCATTGCCGGCTGTTGAAATACATTTATCCAATATCCATACAAGAGAAGATTTCAGAAAAATATCTTTGACCGCACCGGCATGTCTGGGACAGATTACCGGGTTTGGCGCAAACAGTTATAAATTAGGTTTAATTGCCATAGTTGATTATCTTAAATCACTTTAAAATTAAGAATGATTTAAGTTTTCTGGCTTGGTTATCTTTTTCGGAAATAATATTTAATTCCTTTGAATTAAAAGAAGTAGAGCCTCCGCCATCAAAAGCCATAGCTTTTTCCATGCCCCATCTTCTTGTAAGCTCGCTTACTTCTTTTAAAGTCATGGGAGATTTTGTCGTAACAATAAATAAATATACATTATTATCTTTTATTCCGATAGCAGTTCTTGCATATTTATGCAAAGAAGATGCAGACTCGCTTATTATTTTGCCGTCTTTCATAAGGACAAAAAATTCTTCTTCCAGTCTTAAATCCGGAAATAACATAGGCCCTGCCTGAATAGCATGTTTTATTTTAAAGCCTTCTTTTGGTTTATCATCATGAAGCGCAATATCATAAATCAATTTACCATTTGTGTCTTCAAGAATTCTAAATTCCGAGCGATTTAAAATTTTACTCATATATGGAGAAAGTGATTTATTGTTCATTAAATTTTCATTGTTTTCAGGGGATAAGACTAAGTTATTATCGATAGTTACATAAGAAACCGTCTTTTGATTTTTAGGGTCAAAAAAGCCCGCATTAACCGCTAAAACTGCATTAGTCTCTTTATATACTTCAAGATTGGTTTTTAAACCATCAACGTAATAAGGCATAAGCCTGTCTTTTGCTTTTGCCGTATTGATTTCAACAATATAAACACCTTCGGGATCTTCAACAATTCTGTAAAGGCAATTCTTTGCCCAAGCATAATTCGGAATATGGACAAGTAACAAGTACACAAATAAAATAAAAAAGAGTTTAAAAAAGTTTTTAATCATTATAAATCCTTTGCTTTTTTAAGAACAATAATTAGTATTAATGATAATACAGGGGCTATCATAGATGTAATCCAAGGCGAAAGAACGGCTTTTTCCGCCAGTAAATCGAAAAAAGGAATAGTTATATAATAACCAAAAATAACTCCTACAGCTATCAGCATTCCGATAAACTTTTGTTCTCTCGGCTTTGAAAAGCCCAGCAGACACCCGAGGATTGTAAATATTATGCACATAAATGAATGAGTATATCTTTGAATATATTTATTCAGCATAAATCTGTATTCATCCTCCATATTTTCCTGTTTTAACAGTTTAATATACTCTGATATTTGTGCATTGGTAAGTTCTCTATCCCGATAGATTGAATATTTCATTAATTTATAAGCATTGGTTGCACTGGAACTGTCTAAAATCGGTAAATTATTTATTTTGTCTATCTTATTAAAAATTCCTTCTTCAGTGATTAAATATTTTTTTCCGCTGTTAATTATCCAAGATTTGCGGTCGTACTTTACAAAATCAGAAACTATTATGCTTGATAATAAACTTGAACCTTTATTGTATTCATTATAAAAATTTAAAACTATAACATCTTTTATATTATTATCATCAAACTTAGATACAATAATGATTTTATTCATGGAATCATCTTTATTTTTAACGGGGAAAACGAATTGCGACGATCTTATATCACCTTTTATTGTTTTTAATCTGACTGCAGAAATCGGAAGAAATTTTGAACCAATAGCGAAAGTAAAACCTGTTGCCAAAATACTTAAAATAATAACTGAAGCAATAATCCTAAAAAACGGTATGCCAGAACTTCTTAAAACGGTAATTTCAAAATCCTTGCTTAATTTGTCAAAGGTTAATATGGTCCCTAAAAGCATACCAACGGGCATCGCAATATTAAGAACTTTAGGTAATTCATACAAAATAATCTTAATTCCTGTTTCTATCGGAATTTGACCGCCTATAACTTTTTGAACGGTTTTAAGAAAAATTTCGGGCATTATCCAAACAATCATAAAGATAAATATGCACGCAATGCAAGATAGAAATATTTGAGTAAAGATGTATTTATCCAGTAATTTTATTTTCATTACAGAGAAAAATCCTTTCCAAGATAGAATTGTTTAGCGACTTCATCATTTGCAATTTCATCACGGGTACCTTCTATTTGGATTTTACCGTCAAATATAACATAGGCTCTATCGGTAATTGATAAAGTAGCTTTGGGGTTATGGTCTGTAATTAAAACACCAAGCCCTCTATCGGATAAAAGTTTAATATTATCTTTAATTTCACCGATTGCAATGGGGTCAATACCTGCAAAAGGTTCATCCAGCAGGATAAATTCAGGGCTTGCCGCTAAGGCTCTTGCTATTTCTACCCTTCTTCTTTCACCACCCGAAAGTGATACTGCCATTGTATCTCTTAATTTTTTTATCCTAAATTCATCAAGCAGTTCTTCTAACTTTTTTTCTTTTTCGTCTTTAGAAAGTTTATCATTTAATTCAAGTACCAATTTTATATTATCTTCAACCGATAGTTTTCTGAAAATAGAAGCCTCCTGCGGAAGGTAGCCTATTCCTTGTTTTGCTCTTT
>CANQAL010000149.1 GCA_947589255.1 Candidatus Gastranaerophilales bacterium
CATTATTCTTTTTAAATCGGGCATGATTTCAGAAAGTACATTATGCAGAATATTTGCAAAAACAAAATCATACTTACATGAGGGCAAAACCTCTGATGATGCCGTTTGAAAGTTAATTGAAGTTTCATTATTAACTTTGGCATTTATTTTTGCCGTTTCAACTGCAGTTTCATCGGTATCAACCGCATCAACACTTTCTGCCCCGAGTTTTTTAGCGCAAATTCCTAAAATCCCCGAACCGCAGCCGATATCCGCAACATTATCAGATTTCTTCATATATTTTTCATAAGCTTTAACGCATAATTGTGTTGTTGCGTGAGTGCCGGTCCCGAAGGCATTCCCCGGGTCAATATTAACTGTTATTTCATCATCTTTTTTTGTATATTTTTCCCACGACGGGCAGATAACAATTTTATTAGATATTTTAGAAGGTTTCCAATGTTCTTTCCATTTTTTTGACCAATCAACAATTTCCTGTTTTTTTATTTGAACATTCCAGCTTCCTATGTCGCAGTTAAATATTTTTTTATCAATAATGTCTTGTCTTTTTATGTGGAAAAAGTTTTTAACATCTTCATAATTAAGTTCATCAGCAACTATATAAGCTTTTAATGTATTTTCCGTAGTATTTACAAGTTCAAGATTTTTATATGTTTCTTCAGCTGTAACAATACCTTCGCAGTCAAAATTAGTCTGAACAATATCGCAGACTATATCAGCGCATATAGGATTAATCTCAATACATACTTCCCAATATGTTTTATCAATTACTGACAAAATACACCCATTCTTCTGAACTTGTTATATCTTTCTTCTTTTAATTTATCTGATGGAAGTTTTTTAAGTTCATCCATTGCTTTTACTATAGTTTCTTTAAGATTATTTCCTGCTGTTTCATAATCGCAGTGTGCGCCGCCTAAAGGTTCTTTTATAATATCATCTATTATTTCAAGTTTAAGCAGGTCTTCGCTTGTAATTTTTAAAGCTTCTGCCGCAACATCCGCTTTTGAAGCATCTCTCCATAAAATAGAAGCACAGCCCTCTGGGGAAATAACAGTATAGTATGAGTGTTCAAGCATATAAACTCTATCTGCAACGGCAAGTCCCAAAGCACCTCCCGAACAGCCTTCACCTGTTATAACGGCAATAATGGGAACTTCCATTTTTGCCATTTCTCTTAAGTTAACGGCAATAGCCGTACCTTGCGCAGTTTCTTCAGCTTTCATGCCCGGATATGCCCCCGGAGTATCTATTAATGTAATAATCGGCATATGAAATTTATTTGCGTGATAGAAAAGTCTTAATGCTTTTCTGTAGCCTTGAGGCTGAGGCATTCCGAAATTGTATATAAGATTTTCTTTTGTTGTTTTGCCTTTTTGAGTACCGATTATAACAACACTTTGATTATTTATTTTTGCTACTCCGCCTATTATGGCTCTATCATCCGTGCCTTCACGGTCGCCATGGAGTTCTGTGAAATCAGTTGTTATTAATTTAACATAGTCAAGGAAGGTTGGCCTGTCTGCATGTCTTGCTATTTGTATTCTCTGCGACGGAGTTAAATTGGCATACAATTCTTTTTTGTATTCCATAGCCTGCTGTTCAAATGTATTTATTTGTTCTGTTACATCCATACCTGATGACTCACTTATTTCTTTTAATTCTTTTATTTTTTCTTCTATTTCGTATAATGGTTTTTCAAATTCTAAAATTGTCATTTACTTCTCCTGATTCTTAATCCTTGGCAGGTTATTATTTGTTTTCTGCCTTATGAAGATTAATTAATTTTGCAATAGTAGATTTTAATTCTGCTCTTGATGAAATCATATCTATTTGACCGTATTTCATCAGATAATTAGCTGTTTGGAAATCCGCAGGAAGGCTTTGTCTTATAGTTTGTTCTATTACCCTTCTTCCTGCAAACCCTATTCTTGCATCTTGCTCTGCGATAATGATATCGCCAAGAGTTGCAAAGCTTGCTGTTACTCCGCCAAAGGTCGGTTCAGTCAGGACTGTAATATATAATAATCCTGCTTCATTTAATTTTGCAACCGCACAAGCGGTCTTAGCCATCTGCATAAGACTTAATATGCTCTCCTGCATTCTTGCTCCGCCTGACGCCGTTACCGCAATCATAGGGATTTTTCTTTTTAGGGCTTCTTCCATTGCAAGTGTAACTTTTTCGCCTACTACACTTCCCATTGAACCGCCCATAAATTCAAAATCCATAACGGCTGCCGCAACCGTATTGCCTTCTATTTGCCCAATGCCGGCTATTACGGCTTCATTCATATTTGTTTTCGCCTTAGCAAGTTTTATTCTCTTTTTATATGTTTCGGTATCTGAGAATTCTAACGGATCTGCCGTTGTTATATTCCCGAATAATTCTTCAAATGTTCCTTCATCAAAAAGCTGATTTATTCTTGTTCTTGCATTTATTCTGAAATGATACCCGCATTTTGGGCATACTTCTAAATTTTCTTCAACTTCTTTTCTTAAAAGCTGGGAATTACAATTAAAACACTTTATCCATAATTTGCCGATACTGTCATCGATTTGGGTATCTTGAGCACGTCTTGCTATCTGCATTTCTTTTCTTTGCTCAAACCAATCCTTTACTGTCATAAAAGACTTCCTCCGCTAATCTGCTTGAATTGCCTTAATTTTTCTTTTATTATACATCAAATATTTTAAACTTTAAAATTATACAGCTGTTTATGTCTATTTATTACATTTTTTCTGGTGCGGTAATTGCAATTATATTCATTGCTGATTTTAATATTGTTATTACCGCTTTTACAATTGCTAGTCTTGCGTGCATTAATTTTTCATCTTCCACAAGAACCTTTGAAAACGTATAAAATTGATGGAAATTAGATGCTAATTCCTGCAGATATTTTGTTAATAAATATGGACTTCTGTATTTAGCCGAATTTATTACAACCGATTTATATTCCTCAAGTTTTAATATTAATTTTTTTGTTGTTTCGGTCGATTTTTCATCATCAACTTTCCATATAACTTCAAAATCTTCCTGTTTTATGTTATTAAATATA
>CANQAL010000150.1 GCA_947589255.1 Candidatus Gastranaerophilales bacterium
ACTTTAAAAACAAGTTTGCCGAGCTGAGGCAGTTCGCATACATTTGCATCCAAGGCAGAAAGTGTTTTTAATTTAGATATAAACGGAACAACAAGCACAGAGGGAATCTGCCCCGTGTTTACAATTTGAGCATCTTTTCTAAAGTTGACATTTAAGCCGTTTGGGACATGCTCAAAAAACATTTCGTGGACATTATTTAATATAGCCTGCTTTAATATGGAACGAATTAAGATTTGTATGTGTTCATCGGAAAGCACATCGTTATGGAGTTCCTCCTGCCAATCGAATTTCGTTTCATTATCTTCTATTTTAATTTGACCGACTGAGCTTCCGCTTTCATAGTATTCTTCTATCTTTTTCAAAACAAGGCTTTCGGCAGATACAACAGGTTCTATATCACATCCCGTTTGTTCTACTATTTTATCAATGGCAAATAAATCTAAGGGGTCAGCCATTGCGACAGTTAAAACATTCTCTATTTTAAACAGAGGAATAATTTTATACTTTCTTGCGTCATTAAAACTTATATATGATAAGCATTTTGTATCTAATGTATAATCTTTTAAATCTACATAAGGGATATGCAGTTTGCTTTCTAAGAATTTTAAAAGTTTTTCTTCGGTTATTAAGCCTGATTTTATAAGTATTTGACCGATATTAACATTTTGAGAAGAAGCAAGTTCTTCGGCTTTTTCGATATCATCATAACTTATATATCCGTCACGAACCAAGTCATACTTTAATTTTTCAAGAGTTTTATTTGTTACGAGTTCCATTAAGATTACCCTAAATAACTTTTTACTTTTTCAACCACAAAATCAACATTGAAAGGCTTTGTTATATATTCATCCGCCCCGGTTTCTTCGCCTATTTGTTTATCTTCTTCCTGCGACCTTGCAGTTATCATTAATATCGGGATATCTTTATATTTATTGTCATATTTTAACAGTCTGCTTATCTTAAACCCGTTTATTTTCGGCATCATAACATCTAATATAATCAAATCGGGGTTTGCCTCTCTTGCAAGATTTAAACCTTCTTCGCCGTCCGTGGCTGTTATACATTCATACCCCTGCGCTTCAAGCACAAATTGAAGAATTTCAATTATATCAGGCTCATCATCAACTATTAATATCTTCTTCATCTTCATCCCCTTTTGTAAATTGATTCAGCTTATCAATTATACTTTTTAAATTATCTCCGTCCTGCGGATACAATGCCGATGAATACATTATATCATAACCTTCATTTTCTTTATTGAGAGTTTTGATAAAAGTATCCAGCTTCCTGACTTCAAAATCATAAACAAAAGAATCTATATCCACGGCATAGGAATAATAGTATTTTCTATCGGCTTTATATGTAGTTAACTCTTTAAACTGAGCGGTTTTTCGGATAATATTTTCATTAAGAACATCATCAATTAAAGATTTTTCATCATGCTTAATCTCGCAAACAGAGATTAGAGAAATATTCATATGCTCCTGCTTAGCTTTTTGAATATCCTGTTCAAGCGAATGGACAAAAATTTCTTTCTCGTTCATAACGGGAATGGCGAGATAGAATGTAGAGCCTTTATTTAACTCACTTTCAAGCCAGATAAACCCTTTATGAGCATCCATAAGCCTTTTTGCAATGGGAAGCCCTAATCCCGACCCGCCAACCTTACGGCTTAATGAATTTTCTATCTGCTTAAACTGCTCAAAAACTTTACTCCAATTTTCGGGCGCAATGCCTATTCCGTTATCTTTTACGGCAATTTTAATATATTCTTCACTCAGGTGGTCAGGCAGAGTTTCAAAAAACGGATTGTTTCTTATTTCGCTCGATTTCATCTTGGAGCTTGTAATTTCTATAGTTCCGTTTTCCCTTGTAAATTTAATCGCATTAGAAACAAGATTAGTCAGAACCTGCTCCATTCTTTGAGTATCTATATAAACAAGGTCAAGGTCCTGCGCTAAATTCATTTTTATTGTTATATTCTGCTCTTTAGCAAGGTTTTCAAGTGTATTTTTAACAAGCTCTACAGGCAGATTAATATTTGTTTTTTCAAACCTGAATTCCATTTTACCTGCTTCAATCTTGGATAAGTCAAGTAAATCATATATTATGGCAGAAAGTCTTTCCACGTTTCTTTTTGCCAGATTTAAGAATTTTTCCATTGTTTCATTGATATCACCCGCACTGCCTTTTAAAATTATCTCAAGCGCACTGTTTATTGATGTCAAAGGAGTTCTTAATTCATGAGATACAATAGAAATGAACTCCGACTTTAACCTTTCAAGTTTTTCGAGTTTTATATTAGTATCCTTAATTTCTTCATAAAGGATAGCACTTTCAAGCGGTAATGATACCTGCTTAACCAGAGTAGTAAAGCATTTTGTATCTTCTTGAGCAAAATCTGTTTCTCTAAATACTTCAATAATTCCGTAAAATTTGTTTTTAATATTAATCGGAGCAAACAGGTTATCGAACCCGAATATGTTTAAATCGTACTCCCCGTATTGGTCTTTGACCTCTTTGATAATTTTTATATCATCAATAGAAGGATTTATTGAAAATAAATTTTTATAATTAAGTAAAGCTCTTAATTTTATTGCATTTTCAAGCCTTTGTGATATCGGAAGTACTGATTTTATAATTAATTTAATATCATTCACATCCGTCAAAATTAAAGCATAACAAAGAGATAGGGAAAGACTTTTATCCAAGCCGTCGGACATAATTTCTATTAATTTTGTTTTGTCCAAAGAGCCTGCAAGCTGGGTGCTGGTATTGTATAAAACATTAAGCTGATATAAGCTTTTAGCTAAATCGTTGTTATTTTTTGAAAGAACTCTGAAAGTTTCGCATAACTGCATATTTGAATTTATTGTTGATTTAAATAATTCTTCGTTTAATGGTCTTTGAATATATGAATTTGCATACTTAAGCGCCGAAAAATCCGTTTCATTTTCTCTAAGAATAACTATTGAGCGCATATCTTTTGTCTGCATTGTAAGCTTTAAACTTCTCAAAAGCGGGATTATATCTATATTTTCGGAGTTTAAATC
>CANQAL010000151.1 GCA_947589255.1 Candidatus Gastranaerophilales bacterium
TATTATCAGGGCAAAATCCCGATGATGGAGGAAGATGAATATGTTGAAACGGTATGTGATTTTTTGGAAATGCTTCCCTCTAATGTTACCATTCACCGCTTAGCAGGCAACGGATTAAAGCCTAATATGCTTGCTCCCGCTTGGCTCAGTAAAAAGTTTGTTGTATTAAATAAAATAGATAAACTGCTTGAAAAGCGCAATTCCTTTCAGGGCGCTAAATACAATTAATTTAGAGTTTATACAAATTTACATCCTGATTAGGTTTTCCTGACATATCATAGGAATCCATATAAATATATTTACTGTCAAATGCGCCTATCGGCTTAAATTTATATTGAGAACTTTTTAAATCATTACAAGGAACATCATTATAATTAGTGCCTAAGTATACTTCGGGATTTTCCTCACCCGTTACCTTTTTAGCTACATTTCGAGCATATTTGGCTATTTGATTTCTTAATTCAAGACCTGCTCCTTGTGATGGTATTTTGGAATTACTGATTTCTATGTTATCTATTATAAAGACAGGTTTACCTTCTTCATTTTCGGCAAAATAACATAGGGCATTTCCTATTGTTTTTCCCGTATTATTATCAACAAATTCAATCATATTATATGCCGTATTCATTATATAATGAGGCATTGCACAGCCGTTACATTCGCCCATACCTATACAGCAGGTT
The DNA here is from genome assembly GCA_947589255.1 of Candidatus Gastranaerophilales bacterium. GTDB lineage: Bacteria > Cyanobacteriota > Vampirovibrionia > Gastranaerophilales > Gastranaerophilaceae > Avigastranaerophilus. Next base: position 684 of record CANQAL010000151.1, read on the forward strand.
GAATAATTCCCTTGGAATAAATCTCTTGCCGGATTTCTATCCCACATTTTTATAGTTAAATCAAGTTTTTTTGCTGCTTTTGATCCTGTTATGCCGTCTATACTTTTTAAAATTTGATTTAAATGTTCTCTTACGGTCAGTGTATTATTTGCCGTTACTGCTTTTTGAGGATTATTTTTATTGCCTTCCGCTCTATTAAATATCGGAGTTAATTGTTTTAACAGATTTTCATTTAATTTTAACAGTTGAGCTTTACTTTTTACAACATCTTCAGGAATTATAAATTTATCATCTTTTATATAATTTGATAATATCTTATCCACCATTGCTTTAGCAGGAGTGTTTCTCAATACTTCTATGTTTAATCTTATCTGCTCTGCATTTTGTAATAATTCATCTCCGTTTTTATCCGTTGTTTTATATTGTACATAATCTTCCTCAGATGGTTTCAACCATTCTTCATAGTTCATGCCGTGATTTTCGTACATATTTTTTGTTTTGGCATTTGCAATTCCGTATTTATTAGTTTTATTCTGTATATATTCATTAAAATTATCAAGATTATATGCCTTAAATAAATCTTCTAATGCTTTATCTCCCTCTTCCGCTTGCTTTAATAATAAATGAATATAATTAATATCCCACTCATTTATTTTGGCAGAAAGTACTTTTAGCATTTCAAACCTATTAAAATGTAAATTTTTTAATAAACTGCCATATAAATCATTTTGAAGTTCAAGAACATCAACTTTATCTTCAGCCACCATTTTATTTATTTTTTCGGTACTTAAATTATTATTTTCATATGCGGATACAATATTAATAAATTGAATTTTTTCTGACGGAGTAAATGTTTTACCTTCTATAGTATGTGAATTACATAAATCGTTTATTAATTTAATTCCTTTTAGGCTTATGCCTTCCAGCTTAAAACTATATTCCAGAACATCATCTTGTCGCATTCTCATTAGGGTATTAAATGTTTCTTTATCAAATATATATGAAAAAATTAACATTTTATCATAAATTATGTTTATAAAAAGCTCAATATCCCGGCACATCTCTCCTTTATCATTAAAATCACCATTAACATATAATTCAGGATGCTCAAGCATTTTTTGTTTTTGATATTGAAGGTTTTCTTCCGATTTTTCTATACCATTGCTTATTTCTTCTAACTGACATATTTTTACGACAGCTTCCCACTTTTTTATGCCGATTTTATCTATTATGGCATTTGCTTTTGCAATATATTTCTCATCTAATTTATTTTTTACAATATATACCAAATAATCTATACATTCAGGCCCATATTTTTCTTTATACTCTACATATTTTTTATAACATTTTGCGGATAATTTTTTATTATCCAAAGATGAAATTTTTGAAGCCGTATCAAGATTTTCATCATTGACTTCACCAAATAATTTAAGATACTTATCAAAAAGTTTATACCTTGATGCCGAAACACGAATTGCCTCCCCTATCTTACAAAGTGCAGTATTTAACTTATCTACATCCTTATAACGATTTATAATATCAATATATCTGTTCGTAAATCTATCAAATTGCGCAAAATAAAACAAAAAATTTCGACCAAATCGAAAGTCTATACCCTTTTTATCATATATATCATTGATTCTCTTTATATTATCAAATAAATGATTTCGGGATTCTTCGCCACTCTCAACAAGATGCTGAGCTTTATAAATATTATCTTGAGATCCCGGATCTTTAGAATCTAAAAAATTTAATATATATATAAAATTTGAATACATCTTTTCATTCAAATTAGAAGCATTTATCATTATTTGAAATGATAAACAATTTTTATACTTTTCAAATAAAGTTTTAAATCTTTCAAAATTTTCTTCGGGTAAAGTTTCCAGTTGAGGTCTGATTTTTTCCCAATTTTTCTCGTCATAATATGGCATTCTGCGTTTCATTTCATCAAAATATTCGCTTACATCCCTTAATGGAACTTTATTTTCCTCAACTTCAGGTTCTTCTTTCTTATGTTTTTTTAGTCCCGAGAAAGACACATAATTATACCCCGTCGATTGAGGTGCAATCTGCGCCTTTTCTATTAATGTTTTTCCGTCATCAGTAGTTGTTACTTTATATCCTATAGATTCCATCTGTTTTATTACGGATATTTTTTTATTTTCCAAATCCTTTTGAACAGCTTCATTCTTTTGTGATTTCGCCTCATCTATTGCAGAATTTATTAAAAATAATTTTTCAGATAATAAAGTATAAGAATTTTTTAAATCAGAATTCTTATTTTTATTTTCAAATGCCGTTAATTTATTAAATGCATTATTTTCAAAAGTTTGATTTG
>CANQAL010000152.1 GCA_947589255.1 Candidatus Gastranaerophilales bacterium
AGAAGGAAATTTTGCCTATAATTATGCTTATTCAACAAACGGTTATGCAAGCGGCGGCGCAATTAAAAATGACGGATTTGGTACTTCCGAAGGCGAAAGGACAATAGGCGACATAAAGGGCGATTTTATCGAAAATTATGCGAAAGGAAAAGTTACAGCCAGCGGCGGTGCTGTTTTTAACGAAAATGATGCGCAAATAGGCAATATAACGGGTAATTTTATTGAAAATTATGCTGAATCAGACTCGGAAGCACATGGCGGCGCTGTATATAATTACACAGGTTCCTCAATCGGTGAAATAAAAGGTAGTTTTATAGGCAACTATTCTTCTGCCGAAGGTAATATCTCTCATGGCGGTGCAATTGATAACTTTAACAGTACAATCGGTAATATAACAGGTTATTTTATTAAAAATTACTCACAAGGCGCTCAGGATTCATTTGGCGGTGCAATTTACAATTATAATACAGCAGAAGATTTAGACTCTACAATCGGTAATTTAACGGGTGATTTTATAGGAAATTATGCCGTATCCGAAAAGGGCAATGCTTTTGGCGGAGCAATTTATAATGATAAAGCCACAATAGGCAATATTGAAGGTAATTTTTATTCCAATTCCGCTGAAAGTACATCAGGTCAAGGTCAAGGCGGCGCATTAGCCAATACGGGCGAAATAGGAAATATTCACGGTGATTTTGTAAGCAACAGCGCTTCAAGCTTAGGCGGTGCCCTATATAATGCGGGAGAAATAGGAAATAAAGGTGATAATAAAGGCATATATAACTCAAGCTTTTATAATAATTCAGCAGGTGAGCACGGCGGAGCAATATATACCGAAAAATCACTTAAATTAACCGCAGACGGTTATGTTTCTGAATTTGCAGGCAATAAAGCAAACGGTGAAAGTGAAGCCATTTATGTCGGTAAGGCAGATGATGTTATTCTTTCGTTGTCGGCTGAAAAAGGCGGTAAATTTAACTTCTTTGATACTGTTAACGGTACAGAAGGCTATAAACTTAATATTGATGGTGATGATTCAGGCGAAGTAAATTTATATAATAAAATTTCCAATGCTGATATTACACATAAAGATGTAACAACAAATGCTTTCGATGTTAAATTTCTTAATAACAAAAACTCTCTTGATATGGAGTCGGGAACAATAAATATTAATAACTTCGGCCTGACCCAATTAAACTTCAGAGAATTTGGCATTCAAGGCGGAACAATTAATATAGATTCGGTCGATGTAAATCTTGCATATAAGGTAATGGGAAGAATTACGGCTGAAACGTACGAAACAAGTAATGGCGGAACTATTAATGTTAATGATATGAAAGTTTTAGCAGACAGCAGTTTATATTATACTCCCGTTAATTTTGCCGATGAAAGCTTTGCAAGTACAGTTCAATCTTCAATACATGAAGCCTATGGGCCTATTTATCATTATTCTGTCGACTACATTTCAAATAGTGGTGTATCAGCACCGCCAGCCGGTGAAACAGGTGATTTTTTATTCACAAGAATAGGATTTAACCCAGCTATCCTTGCAAGCTCTGTTGCTCAGCTAACGGGAGGTTATGCTTCAATGGTTCAAACATACAATTACGCGTTTGAACATGCCGATACGTTTTCCGCACTCCCTGCCTCAGTAAGAAAAGCTATGCTTAATCAAAATAAATATGCAATAACAGAAGGAAATCTTCCTTTATATAATAATCATCTAAATAAAAATGCCCTTTGGTTCAGACCCTATACTTCTTTTGAAAGCATTCCGCTTAAAAACGGGCCTAAAACAAGCACTGTTTTATATGGTTCTTACATAGGCGGCGACAGCGAAATATTCCATCTTAAAAACGGATGGGACAGCGTATATTCAGGCTATATAGGTTATACAGGGGCAAGCCAAAGCTACCAGGGCAACCATACATATCAAAACGGTATTGTAGGCGGTATAACCGATACTTTCTATAAAAATAATTTCTATACCGCACTCACAGCTTCTGTCGGTTCATCTATCGGTGAAACTACTACTATGTATGGCAACGAAGATTTTACTATGCTTATGGGCGGTGTAGCTTCTAAAACAGGGTATAATTTTGAGTTTAATGACGGCAGATTTATTATTCAGCCGAATTTACTCTTGTCTTATACGTTTATTAACACATTTGATTACACTAATGCAGCAAACGTAAGAATAAACGCTGAACCATTGCACGCACTTCAAGTACATCCTTACGTTAAATTTATACAAAATACAGAAAGCGGATGGCAGCCGTACTTGGCAGGTGGTTTTGTATATAATGTAATGGGGCAAAGCCAGATCAGAGTTGCAGATTTATACGGAAATAACGTTGAGCTTCCCGCTTTAAGCATTAAACCCTATGCTGAATACGGGCTTGGTGTTCAAAGGCTATGGAACGATAAATACACGGGATTTTTGCAAGCTATGGTTCGTAACGGAGGCAGAAACGGTATCGCATTTACTATGGGCTTTAGAATTGCTTTAGGTAATGACGATAAAAAAGTTGAAAAAGTTAAAGCGGATGATAATATTAAACCCGTTTCTAATGTAACTAAAACCGAAAAATCTAAGAAGGTTAAAGCGGAAAAGCCAGTTAAAGTTAAAACTGAAAAACCGGCAAAGATTAAAGCGGAAAAACCCGTTAAAGTTGAAACACCGGCGGTATTAAAAAATACTGAAAAGGTTGAAACTCCCGCTAAAATTCAAACGGAAACTTTGACAAAATCTCAGCAGCCTGATAACGAAGAACATCACTCCTTTATTTATAATTGGATGTTAAAGTTCTCTAATTTCTTCGCTCAGCCTTAAACTCCTCGGTAAGACAGCTGCGGCTTCGCCTTCGCATACAGCTAACGCATACAAGCTCACAAAGCTCATTCTTCGCTTGTTCGTTTTGTAAGGCTCACTTATCCTTCTCGTCTTACAAGAAAAAATCAAGTTAAAATAATAAACTCCTCAGGTAAGACTCGAACTTACAACCCTTCGGTTA
>CANQAL010000153.1 GCA_947589255.1 Candidatus Gastranaerophilales bacterium
ATTGCTAAAAAATTAGGGTTTGTTGATTCTCTGGGTGATATTGATACCGCTAAAAATGAAATTGAAATTATGTGCAGGGAAAAGTTTAATAATAAACTTCCCGTAAAATTAATTGAATATAATAAGAAAAGTCCGTTTAGCGAGTACTTTTCGAGTTTTGCAGAATATAATTCAAAATCAAATATTAAATTGACTGATTTTGTACCTCAAAGTATGATATTAAGCAGAAAGCCTTTATATTTATGGGAATAACTACAGATAACTTTTTTGAAAATATTTATAAATTAATATTTACTCCAAAATCATTTTTTAATAATGAAAATTGTTGTATTTCCGTCAGATTGGCGGTTTGTATAGTAATATTTGTTACTGTTTTTACAAAAACGACAAGTGCTGTTTTTAGTTCAAGTATTAATTCTTGGTTTTGGTTTTTATTTTCAATATTCGTCAGTGTTATAGCTGTTTTGTTTGTTTGGTTTATAACAGCATTATTCTTTGAATACGTTGCTAAAATATTTGACAGAAACGGTTCATTAAATAAGCTGTTATTTTACAGTGCATATGCATTAATTCCTTATATATTTTTTGCACCGTTAAATCTTTTAAAAAATATAGGAGTATACGGCTATATTTTAGGAAGCACTATGGAATTTTTATTATACTTATGGATAATATTTTTGTTCGCGCTTGCACTTAGTGCAGTTTATAAAATAACAATTTCAAGAGGATTTATGTTAATATTTCTTCCTATTTGTGCATTGTTCTTTTCTGTATACTGGATAATATGTTTTTTTACAAAAATCTGTTATATATTCTCAATATAGAGAGAAAAAATTATGAAACGAGTGATAGTATTAATATTAATAATTTTAACGGCACAGATTGCATCTGCGGCAAGTTCATTGTCCTCAAATATTGCAACTCTTGAATCAAGTATATTTGGCTTTGATTATTCCAATGAATCTGATTCAGTGAGAATTGAAAGAATTGAAGCTTATTTATACGGCGGTAAAAAAAGCGGGAATTTATCTAAAAGACTTGAAAATATTCAAAATGATATGGGCTATGTTAAACCTATAGATAAAACGGCTCTTAAGAATAATGAACAGACTAATTCTGATATAAAAAATAATGATAATGTTGCATTAAAAGAAGATGCGACTGTTGAATATCCGATGGTGGATAAAATAGAGAGGGAAATATTTAAGACAACTTATAAAAATGATAATATATATGACAGATTAAACAGGCTTGAAGAAAAAGTTTTTAATGCAAGAAGCGATGAAGATTTAAGTGTAAGAGTTGATAAACTTGCAGCAGTTGTAAATCCTAAAAATATAAGAAGAAAAAGTCCAAGCTTCAATTATTCAAGTAATGATATGAATAATTATTATCAAAACAGCGGGCTTGAGCCTGTTAATAATAATTCTTTGCCGTTTCAGCTTGCTGCGTTAGAGCAAAATATTTTAAATGATGATTTTCAAGACGATAATATATCAAATCGTTTGACAAGGCTTGAGCAAAAAATATTTAATCGTTCATTTAACACGGATAGTGATGTAACTCGGCTTCAACGAATAATGGTTGCATATGATGCTAAAAAGAACAGTTATAAATATGATAATAACAGAGTTATGCAAAATGTAGCGGCAATATCTCAATTCGGCGGTATTTTGCTTATGATTTTGGCTATGATTTTGTAGTATTTATATAATCGTCCATTTCAGAGAAAAGTTGTTCTGTTTTATCCGGCTGATTATTTTTATCTTTATGCTTTTTTATTGTATTTCTTACAAAGTCAACTGTTTTCCCGGCGGCTTTGTTACCTAGGGTATATCCTGTCATTGATGCGGTAATAAAAGATAAACCTTTTAATATGTACCATCCGTATCTTAAATATTTATTTGATAAATTAACTTTTTTTGAAATAATTGTTTCTAATTTTTTTATCCCTTTAACTTCCAAGTTTTCCATTAAACTCATGCAAATAAGTCCCGTGGATTGAGAAATACCCGTTTTTACTTTATCTTTTGATTTTAAGGTGGTTAATGCCGTAGACATAATGAATAAAGGATATATAATTTTTCTTGATATAGCGGCAAGTTTGCTGAATATAGGTTTAATCGGATTAAAAACTCCGTTAAGTAAAGGTGAACATGCTACGGTTTGAGAAGCTGTTATTGCATCAATGGTTCTTGCTGTTTGGGCAACCGCAACACCTTCTCTGAAGATATTATCATGCTTTAGTCCGTTTTCATGATTTAGTGCAGCAAAATATGCACAAGATACTCCGTTTGGCATTTTTACCTTCTTATATATAACTTACCTATTAATATAAAAACAATTATTGTTCTGAAATTTACTAAAATTAAATAATATTTAACAAATTTAACAAATTATTAAATTAGAAACAGATTTATGAGAGAATAAACATATTAGCTTTGGGAGATTATAAAATGAAAGATAAAACGTTTTTAATGATACCGGGACCGACTCCCGTACCTGAAAGAGTGCTTCTTGAAACGGCAAAACATCCTATCGGACATAGAAGCAGTGAATTTTCAAAGATTTTGGAATCTGTATACAGAAATTTAAAATATGTTTTTCAAACAAAAAATGATGTAATTGTTTATACGGCAAGCGGAACAGGAGTAATGGATTCTGCTTTATCAAATCTTGTAAATGAAGGTGATAAAGTTTTATCACTTGTTATAGGAAATTTCAGCAGAAGGTTAGCTAAAATTGCTCAAGGTCTTGGTGCAGATGTTGAAATAATCGAAGTTGAAGCAGGCAGATCAATAACACCTGAGATTTTAAAAGAACGATTGGATAAGGATGTAAATAAAGAAATAAAATTTGTTACATTAATACAAAATGAAACATCAACAGGTGTTACAAATGATGTAAAATCATTAGTATCGTTAATAAAAGCTCATGGTGCAATTTCTATTGTTGACGGAGTAACAAGTGTCGGTGCGATTGA
>CANQAL010000154.1 GCA_947589255.1 Candidatus Gastranaerophilales bacterium
ATGTGGGACTGCTTGGCATGCCTAATGCGGGGAAATCAACATTAATAAGTGCTGTAAGTTCCGCTAAACCAAAGATAGCGGATTATCCGTTTACAACAATAGTTCCGCATTTAGGGGTTGTAAAAAAAGACACCGGCGACGGATTTGTTATTGCGGATATTCCGGGGCTGATAGAAGGGGCTTCTGAAGGTATCGGTTTAGGACATGAGTTTTTAAGGCATGTTGAAAGATGCCGATTTTTAATACATCTTGTCGATATCACACAAGAAAATCCGCTTCAAAACTATAAATTAATAAATGAAGAATTAAAGAAACACTCGGAGCAGTTAGCAAAAGTCTATCAGGTTATAGCTTTAAACAAGATTGATTCCGTTGACGAAGAAACAAAAACCAAATATCTTAAAGAATTTAAGCAGATACAAGAGGATGTATTTTTAATTTCTGCTGCGACAAGAGAGAATTTAAAAGAATTTATGTATTTTGTCGGGCAGAAAGTGGATGAAATTCCAAAACCCGTTATTCAGGTAGATGTTGAAGAAGATGACGGGGCAACAGATAATGATGACAGCTCATACAGTGTATATAAAGTTGATAAACATACATTTGTGGTAGAAGGCGGAAAAATATTCAGGCTGGCGAATGTAACCGACGGAAGAAACACCGAGCAGTTATACAGATTTCAGAATATTTTAAAATCAATGGGAGTATTTGAAGCATTAAAGGAAGCGGGAGTTCAAGAGGGCGATGTTGTTAAAATCGGACATCTTGAATTTGATTATTTATTTTAGTGCTATTTTAGATTTTAATGTTAATTACGAAAAAATAAATTTTTTTATCTTTTCAGCAGTTCAAAATAGTTTTTGGAATACCTTAAAATCCCTTCATCACGCATTTTAGAAAGTTCTCTTGATAATGCACTCCTGTCTGTACAAAGAAATTTAGCCATTTCTTCTCTTGAATAAGGAATAGTAAAAACACCTTCATCCGTTTTATACGATTGCAAAAGTGCTAAAATTTTATCCCTTATCGTTTTTTGTCCTATTATGTCTATCTTATCGTTTAAAAGAGAGTTTCTGCTTGAAATCATCTTCATAATATTTTTTATAAGCTGAAGATGATATGAACAGAGCTTTGAGCAGGGAGTAACCACTTTTTCAAACGGTAAAAACAGCACCTCACATCCATTTTCAGTATAAACATCAACAGGGCATTTATTTTGTCCCAAACATACTATATTATGTCCGAAAATATCGTTCATTCTTAATTTTTCAATTACAACAGGATTATTTTTCAAATCCGTTTTGGAAACAACAGCAGATCCGTCTAAAATTACCATTAAAAAATCAATCTTACTGCCCGATTTTAATATATAAGAGTTTTTTTTATATATTTTAGTTTTAATACCAATACATTGCAGTAACTGCAATATAGAATTATTATCAATTTTCTCAAATAAATCAATTTTCAGCATTAAAATCTGTTTCTTTTAATTTTCTTCTTATTTTTTTCAAGATTTGTTATGTTTAAATCCTTCTTCGCATTATCAATAGAGATTTTAGCGAGCGGTTTATGATTTCTTTTATCATAAAATACAAGCCAATGTTCCCTTTTTGGGTCATCAACCGAGAAAGACAGCACTCCCGAAACACTTTCGCCCTTTTTTATTGTTTTCATTGCAAGTGAATTTCGATAATCAGTAAATATGGAAGGATTATAACTGTTATGCAAATCATTTACCATTGCAATATCAAAAGTTGAAAAATCTGATTTTGAATTATTTTTTATGATTAAATCAAGCGAAATTGTATTAAGATTTCCGAACGGGTCTTTTTCAAGGTACATATCAGTAATATTAACATCAAGCCCTTCGTATTTAATTTCTTCCTGTTTAACGGCATCAAAAGTCATAACAGGAATTGCTTCAGTACTTTTTATTTTAACTTTAATTTCGTCACCGGGGGAGATAAGTACATCTTTACCCTTTCTGAATAAACTCATCCCGAGGGCGATAACACCACCGAGAGCCGCACCGCCTGCCAGAGTATAACCTTGGCTGACGATAGCACCTTCAAGTCCTACGAGTTCGATAGCCGCCATAGCTCCGTACATACCGCCTATTGCGGTATTTGCAAGATTTTTCCCTACCGCATTTACGGCAGAATGTGCAGGATGAAGTTTTGAAGTCATTCCGCCTTCAATAGGGATTTCTCTTCCGTCGGGGGTGATTAAATAATCAAATCCAAGTTCTATATAGCCGTCACGACCGAACCGTTTAGGGTCAACTATATTTTTTATGGTACCGTGGGCAATAGTACCTCTCGGCAATAGCACTCCTGAGCCTGCTAATACATCTTGCGATACTTCCGCAAAAAACTCATCACCTTCAATAGATGTTGTTCCCGCTAAAACTTGTGATACAGTCAAATCTATTGTTTTAACTTCATCAAGAGTTCTAACTTCATTGGTGAACATTTTATCTTTTTCGCCTTTATTTCGCACATCAGTTTCTTCAATATGTCCCTGATACGGAGTATCAGCATAGACAATCATTGAAGTATTCGGCAGACATAATCCCGTTAAAATAAAAAATGTTAATAATTTCTTTTTCATCTCTATAATATTTTACTACATGATATTTTGTATATCAAAATTTTAAAATAATTTACTTTTAAAAATATTATGGAAAATTAAAAAAACAAATTTTAAATTTTGTTTATGATATGATTTTATCAGTCAAAGGGATAAAATCTGTCCGAGTAAATTTTTACGATAAGCCGAAGGTGTTACAAAGCGAACATCTGAGCGATGCGAAGATTGTGAGCCTGTATGCGTCAGCTGAGTAAAAATTTGCGAGTGGCATATTGAAAAGGTGAGCAGCTTTACGGTTGCGAAGAGCGAAATTGCGGACGGACGAAGTCCGGTAAGCGAGGGCGA
>CANQAL010000155.1 GCA_947589255.1 Candidatus Gastranaerophilales bacterium
CTTAATACATCCTCTATTTTAGAGTATTTTTCATTTAAATTATTAATATATTTACGGGTCAGGTCAATTTCAGCTTTTATACCATCAATTATTTGAGGAATTCTCACATTCGCTGACAGTTCATTAATTGTTCTGATTTGCTCACAAACTTTATTATATTCATCATCTGCTTGTTTTTTAGACATAATTGCCGTTTCATTTTCCAAAGATTTTATTTGAGTTTTAATTCTTTCTATTTCATTTTGTAAATGTCTTTTCTGCTCTTGGATTTTATAACTTTTATTTTCAGCCTCTTTACTTCTTAAAGACTGATTATAAGCGATAATAACAGGATGATTAACTAATTTTTTCAGCTCAATTTCAGCCTGAATTTTAGCATAGCTTCTTATTAAACCTTTAACAGAATTGGTATCAGCCTTATCTCCGACGGCTTTTATTACATTCAATATATCAAGATATTTATTATAAATTTCCTGTTCATCTTCAGAATAATTCTTAATATCAAATTTTTCTGAAGGAAGTGTTTTCAATTCTTCAATGCAATCATTTTCATCTTTAGTAAGCTTAGCTAAATCATCTTCTTTTAAAGGTAAATCCCTTTTTATTTTTTCAAGCTGTATATATTTATTTAATATTGAATAGAAATATTTTTTCTGAGTTTCCAGCATATTAATGGTGGGGAATTTATTATTAAGAGTTTCAAGTTCAACCTGAAGTTGAAGTAATTTTTCTTCATTTTGCGAGATTTGAGTTTTTTTATCCTCTAAATCATTATTTAAAGAATTAATTTTATCATTAATTTCCTCAATATCTTTTGGTGATAAAGGAAGGGTTTCTTGTCTTAATTTTTCTTTTTTCTTTGCCTTCCTTGATTTTTTAGATGAACCTGTTTTAGACATATTTTTTAAAGAATCTTCTAAGGATTTAATCTCTTCTCTAATTTTTGTTCTTTCTTTATATAAATTATCTAAATTTGCTTTTACCTCATCTAAATCAGCTTCTAATTCAATTCTTGTAAGAATTGCCGTAAATTCTTCATTTTGGCATAATCCATCATATTTAGACTGAAGTTCATTAATATCATTTTCTTTTTGAGAGATTGCCTCCTCAAGATGAGATACTAAACCTTGTATTTGCAGTTTACAGTCATTTAACCTAAAATTTGCCGTAGAATAATAATTAGCCGCATCTTTTTGCTGAAAAATCAACCTGTCAGCGAATTTTAACATATTAGAAACAGAAAGTTCCGAGAAAAAACTTTTTTTATCTTCATCTGACATTTGAGATTGTGCATAACTGAATTTTTCGGCAGGCATATTGTTTTTAATAGACGGATACAACTTAAAAAATTCATAAAAAGAAGTACCCTTTTTTAAATCGTGATTACAGCAATAACAAGCTTCAACCAGATTTATATCAGAATTTTGATTTTCATTATTTTCATTCTGCGGAGAGACATGGTCTATTGTATATAATAAAGGATGCATATTTTTTTTCAAAATTCTAAGCGCTTCATCCGTATCATAATCGTAAACCTGTTTAAATATTTCCTCACCCGTCAAAAAGGATTTATCATTAGAAAAAGCTAAAAACTTACGGAAAAATTCTATTTCTTCTTCATTTTCAAGTTTTTTAGCGACTTCTATTTCTTGAGAATTTTTTGCGCCCGATAATTTTTCCAAAACACTTTTAACTTTACCTTCAAGCCTTCCTGCCTTATTAGATAAGATTTCTTTTGCAATACTTTCAATCTGTTTATCATCATATACTTTGCATCCGCAATAAGCGCAGTGGTTTGTAGGGTTTAAAATAGAAGCGGCATCGTATTTTTTAGCACCAAAACTTACAACATCACAATTTAAATTACCCCTTAGTTTAACTGCAGGCATTATCGGTGATGATACATTAGCCGTGCTTTTTGTAAATGTTTTTATGGGGATTATATTATATAAACTGTTTATATTTAATATTTTCACGTTTGAATTTCTCTTAACTCACATGGAAAAAACCCCGTAAATAATATTTTTGTCACAATATTAAAATTCTTTTACAAAAAAAGAGCCTGAACCAAAGGTTCAAGCTCTTTTTAAATATGATGTTAAAATTATTAACCGATAATTTTATCAACAACACCTGCGCCAACAGTACGACCGCCTTCTCTGATAGCGAATCTCATACCTTGTTCGATAGCAACAGGAGCGATTAATTCAACATCCATAACTACGTTATCGCCCGGCATAACCATTTCGCCGTCAAATTTGATAGAACCTGTAACGTCAGTTGTTCTGATATAGAATTGAGGTCTGTAACCGGGGAAGAAAGGAGTATGACGACCACCTTCATCCTTAGTTAAAACGTAAACGTTAGCAGTAAATTTAGTGTGAGGTTTAATAGAACCGGGAGCTGCTAAAACTTGACCTCTTTGAACATCAGTTTTATCAACACCTCTTAATAAAGTACCGATGTTATCACCTGCGATACCTTCATCTAGAAGTTTTCTGAACATTTCAACACCTGTAACGGTAGTTTTCTTAGTTTCGCCGAAACCAACGATTTCAACTTCCTGACCAACTTTAACTTTTCCTCTTTCAACTCTGCCTGTAGCAACAGTACCACGACCTGTGATAGAGAATACGTCTTCAATCGGCATTAAGAACGGTTGATCAACATCACGTTCAGGGGTTGGAATCCAAGTATCAACTGCATCCATAAGTTCCCAAATTTTATCAACCCATTTATCCTGACCACGAGTGATTGTAGGATTAGCTTGAACAGCTTCTAAAGCTTTTAAAGCTGAACCTTTAATGAAAGGTGTATTGTCGCCGTCGAATTCATATTTTGTTAATAATTCTCTTG
>CANQAL010000156.1 GCA_947589255.1 Candidatus Gastranaerophilales bacterium
GGGATATACTGATGAATCCTTTCAATGTTCCATCTGCAATGACTGAAGTATTAGGTACAGACTTAATATTTGTTCCGCTTGATGCAAGAAGATGTGCTGCTTTTGCTATTGAGCGGGAAACAATAGGTTTATGATGATCGGGGATATACGCCGCATCACGGATATTAGTATTCTTTACAATTTTTCTTAATTTGTAGTCAATACAGACTGTTTTACGCGCATCAAGATCTCCCCAACGTCGTTCGTTATACATAATGTTTTTGACCATAGCAGCATTCCATTCCGTCCGTCCGGTAAGAGTAGGACGCTGTTTTGTTGTTAATATTTCTGCAATCGTCTTGAAAGAATAGCCTGCTATATAGGCAAGGAATATAAATCTTACTGTTCGCGCCTCTTCGGGTTCAATAATAAGGTCGCCGTTTTCAGTATGTCGGTAGCCGAGTAAGTCTGATACAGGATATTGTCCCATACAGATACGCTGATCATAAGACAAAATCATACGACGGCTCTTATTCTTTGATTCCCACCCAGAAAAGAGAGCGTGCATTTCCAAACGTTCATCGCAGGTCGGATCGAGGGTATAAATATCTTCCGTTTCAAAGTACACACCAACAGGATGTGTGGGATTAGAAGTTTTTAACATCCTGATATGTTCTACGCAGTCGGAAATATCTCTTGCAAAACGGGATACGCTTGCGCAAAGGATCAAGTCCATTTTCTTGTCTTTTGCATCGGCAATCATACGCTTGAAGTCTTTTCTTCTCTGCGTGGACGTTCCCGAAATGCCTTCGTCCTTGTAGATGTCGCTCATTTCCCAATCAGGTGTATTTGCAATCTTTTCAGTATAATATTTGGTCTGATTTTCTATTGACGAAACTTGCTCGGTGCTTTTCGTACTGACACGAGCATAAACCGCAACGCGCTTATGACCTTCATCATGGATATTTGGTGCAGGCTTCGCGGGTTTGAAAATAGCGTTAGGAGGTGCCTGCGTTTCGCGTATTCTCTTCCGAGTTGAGGTCTTTATGTATTCTCTGTCCGCGTCCTGCGGTCGCCACTTGTGTTCGTTGGCTTGTTTAGCCTCCTGTATGGGAGGGTCACTTTTATTGGGTGTTTCCGTTTTTGTTTCGTCAATCATTGTCTACTCCTTAATAATTGTTTACTTCGTCGATGCTTCGCCTTAACTCACTCATCCAATCCTGAAAATCAAGAGGGTCAAGATATATAAAGTCGTTTGCCATTTTCAGCAGAGCCTCTCTCTGTCCGTCCTCATTTACAAAAGTATTGATGTTGTAAGTGTCATCCTCCGTGATAATATCTACACGGTGCTTCATCGAGAAGAGAAACTTTATCAGATAACAAAACTCCCGATTGTTTGCTGCCAAGTAGCCTTTCGTTTGCGTGAATATAATATCCACATATCCTAATTGACAGTCTTTCAGCAATCTAACCATCTCTATTCGCTTATAAGTTTCTCTCTTGCCTGTTATGTCAATGTAAACATCGAGTAGGGTATAGTTAGACATTCCTGCAAACTTATTTTGATAGTAGTTTTGGTGGTATTCATACGCCGCATTTTCACTACGTTCCCATAGCTTTGCGAGTTTAACGTATCCGACCACGTTGAAATGATTATCCATACGGCTTCCCCATACAGTATAATTATATCGCACAAGGCATAAAAGCAATATACGCGCAAGTCATAGACTTTCTACGCAGCTGTAAACTTTCGGTAAGTAATCCTTAAATGATTTTTTCAAGCCCAAAATAAATCATTTTCAAGGAGTAAACAATGAAGGAAAAGAAGAATGAAAGTTGGACTTCAGCAACAATTTATAACAGGATTCTGGTACTGTGTGAAGAAAATGGATGGTCTATAAGTAAGCTCGCAGAACTTTCGGGTATTACGGCATCCACGCTCTATACATATCGGTACAGGAATTCTATGCCTAAAATCGAGACGTTGGTCGTCATCTGCGATGCGTTTGACATCACGCTATCGAAGTTTTTTATGGTAGACGATCAATCGGCAAATGATTTATTTGATACAATTTGTTGTCTATCAAAATCAAGTAGGGAATTATTACAGGAGGTGGCTAAGAGAATGAAAGAATGAACAATATAAATAAAAGCATGAGATAACTCTAATCAATCAAAAAAAACTAAATTGGGCTTGTAAAAATAAATGCGATTTCATTGGAATCGTAAAGCAAGTCCACCTGAAAAGATCAGCTTTTATTTTTTGCCCATTATGTCAACAACTATTCCATATTGGGTGGAACAGGTGGCTATGAACATAAAGCCGTACATATAATATAATGATATGGAACAGTTGTTCAGTAATTATTGAATAGGAGTTCTCTTGTGATTGATATAGTAAAAAAGATAGAACAAATGCGTATAGCGCGAGGTTGGTCTGTCTACAAATTAGCTGAGCTTTCAGGATTGTCCGATAAGTGCATATATAATTGGAAGCAAAGGGGAACTGTGCCGACAATTCAAGCGTTGGAGAATATTTGCGAAGCGTTTGGAATATCAATGAGTCAGTTTTTTACAGAGAACAACCTCGTTGAAGTGGATGCGGAAACGAAGGAGCTGTTAGACAGTTGGCTTTCGCTAACGCATGAGCAACGAGAAGCCGTCAAGGTCATGATAAAGACAATAAAAGGCTAATCGGGTGAGCCGTTGTACTAAGCAGCGGCTCTATTTTTATATAAAGATAGACGGTATAAAGTCAAATATTTTGTATTTATCTTATGAACAAATGAACATCCTACTTGATATTTCTTTGGGGAAATGCTATAATTCCATTGCGACGTTAAGATTAAACCTTTACCCCCTGAAAAAGGGG
>CANQAL010000157.1 GCA_947589255.1 Candidatus Gastranaerophilales bacterium
TAGCTCTTTGCGAGCAGTGCGAGCAAATAGAGATATAGTACCTACTTGGCTCTCGCTAATAAAAAAGCTTCACCGAAGGTGGGGCTTTTTTATTACGTTGGCAAAGGGCGAAGAACGAGCGACAGAGCGATACAAAGCGAACCTCCACAGCGAAGCGAGAAAGAGTGAGCCTGTATCCGAAACGAAGTGTAGGTGTTCGAACCTCGTCAGTCCCGCCATTAAAAAAGAGCTTTAGCTCTTTTTTAATAATATTTTATTGTAATTATAACTTAATTAACAAAAATAATTATTTTCGTTCAAATTCATCTAATGTTGTTCCATTAGCAAGTTTCCACTCAAGTCTACCATTTGTTGCTCGATTTTTTACTACTGCGGCAGCGGCAGAACAAGCCTTGAATGGGATATCTTCCTTTGTAATCCATAAACCTTTAATATCTGATTGGATAAATAAGTTATCATTTTCTAATTTTGTTCTAATTTTGTGATAGATATGTTTTTTAAAACTAGGTGCCCGTTCTTCCGATTCTACATATGAACCTTTTAATAATAAATATCCATTATCACTAATTATCATTTTTGCCTTTACTATATTTCCATCTTTATCAATTCGATTTTGTGTTAATGGTAAATAAAAGATATTTTTATTTTTATGTGTATTATCAGATAGTTTAGTTTTTACAAAATTTATTAAGCCAAGATTGTTGAGTATAAAAATCATGTTATCTTGAAATTCTTGCATATATGCTATATCAGAAACAGACAAATTAGATCCAGATGGACAGCAATTGTTTTTTAAACTTATAGTAGTTAAGTTCTGAGAAGCCAAGTCATAGAATGATTTCTCTAAATATCTTACGTGAGCTTTTGTTAAATCTTTATCTTTGCTTACAAAAACTATAAAATCTTCAAACCATTCTTTATTTTTGCTTGACGCATGCTGTTTAATTCTTTGTGCAACGTCGTCGGCTTCTCCAATATAAAGATATGATTCTTCTGTTTGGCGTCCTTACCTAATAAAAAATATAATCCTGTATTTTTTGAAAGTTCTGATATTGTTTGAATTATATCTATATGTTTACGATTACCAATAAAAACCTTACCAACCCAGTTTGATAAATCAACTGTTTTTAGATTTTTCTTTGATTCCATTATAAAAAGTTTAATTAATTTATCTGTCATGCAACAATTATAGCATATTTTTTAAAATTTAATTCTAGTAATAATCGGTATTTTATTTTTAAAATAACTGTTGGGAATTACAAAAAGTCGTGCAGAAAATGTGTTTATCAATACAAAAAGTCGTGCGTAAAAATGTATTTTATGGTAAAATATTGGTCAAAGGAGTTGAGTCATGTACAGATATGCAATAAATGATTTAATAGCTTGGAAAAATTCGCAAAACCATATGCCGCTTATTATTAAAGGAGCAAGACAGGTCGGAAAAACTTGGTTAATGCAGGAATTTGGCAAAACACAATATGAAAAAATCGCATATATCTCTTTTGATAGCAATCCCAGACTTGATACATTATTTCAAAAAGATCTAAATGTAAAAAGGCTGCTTGATGGTTTAAATATTGAAGTAGGCTTTAATATTACTCCGAAAAATACTCTGATTATTTTTGATGAAATCCAAGAAAATCCTTTGGCTCTAACCTCTTTAAAATATTTTTGTGAGAATGCTCCGGAATATGATATTGTTGCTGCCGGAAGTCTGCTTGGTGTAGCACACCATAAAGGAACGGGATTCCCTGTCGGGAAAGTAGAATATCTTAATCTTTATCCTTTATCATTCAAAGAATTTTTACTTGCGATGAATGAAAATCAAATATTAGAAATTATTGATAAAAATGATTTTGATATGCAGAAAGTATTTAAGGAAAGAATTATCGATTTACTTCGCAGATATTGCTATGTCGGAGGTATGCCTAAAGCAGTTTTATCATTCTCACATGAACAAGACTATAATTTAGTCAGAAAAATTCAAAGAAATATTTTGAATGATTATGAGGGTGATTTTTCAAAACATATTCCACCGGAACAAGTTGAAAGAACTCGTCTCTTGTGGAATGCTATACCATCACAACTTGTAAAAGAAAACAAAAAATGCGTATATGGAAGAATTAAACAAGGTGCAAGAGCAAAAGATTTTGAGATTGCTCTGAATTGGTTAATTGATTCCGGATTGGTTCATAAAGTTTCAAGAGTAACCGAACCTAATATGCCGCTGAAGGCATACGAGGATGTATCTGCATACAAATTATTTTTACTTGATGTCGGTTTGCTGGGCGCTATGAATGATTTGGATTCTCGTTCTCTTTTAGAAAATGATAAATTGTTTAATGATTATAATGGTGCAATTACGGAACAATACGTTTTGCAAGAATTCAAAACACTTGGAGAATTACCTGTATTTTATTGGGCAAGCAATAGAGCAGAATTAGACTTTTTAATACAACACAAAAATAACATTATTCCGGTTGAAGCAAAGGCTACGATAAATTTACAAGCAAAAAGTTTAAAAAGTTTCAGACAAAAATATGAACCTAAAATATCTATCAGAACATCTTTAGCGGATTATGAAGAAAATTCCGGTTTATTCAATATTCCATTGTATGATATTGAAAATGTAAAAGGAATAATATAATTAATTTTTAATGCTATTTGAACGATAATTAAACACATTATAAACGGCATTTAAATTTCAACATCTTTTCAGAATCAATAAAAAATACATTAACTCTATAATTATAAAAAGATTTATTATTTAATGGATATAGAGAATGTGT
>CANQAL010000158.1 GCA_947589255.1 Candidatus Gastranaerophilales bacterium
GCGAATTTTGCGCAGGCTGAAAGCCGAAGAACGAAAGAGCCGAAGTGACGACAACGAAGTGAAGGAACGACAGGCTCTAAGTGAGCAAAATTTAAGACAGCGGAATTTCCGTAAAACGAAGTGAGCGAAGCGAACAAGTTTGAATAAGTGAGGGCAAGCTGAACGACAAGCGACAGCGGAGTGAAGCACTTGCCCGAGAGAAAGGAAATTTCAAGAGGCGAATTTTGTGCAGGCTGAAAGCCGAAGAACGAAAGAGCCGAAGTGACGACAACGAAGTGAAGGAACGACAGGCTCTAAGTAAGCAAAATTCAAGATGCGAATTTTGTGCAGGCTGAAAGCCGAAGAACGAAAGAGCCGAAGTGACGACAACGAAGTGAAGGAACGACAGGCTCTAAGTAAGCAAAATTCAAGATGCGAATTTTGTGCAGGCTGAAAGCCGAAGAACGAAAGAGACTTAATTATATTTGTTTTGAACTTTTACCAAGTCTTTACAATCGCAATAATATAAAAAAGCATCAACAGATTTTATTAAAGTATTCCTTAGCAATTCCTGTTCATCTTTAGAAAAGTTTTGAAGAACGTAATCTTCTGACTTCATAAAAGGAGGCTGGGGGCCTATACCTATTTTAAGCCTGTCAAATTCTTGACTTTGAGCATGTTTTATAACGGATTTAATCCCGTTATGACCGCCGTCCGAACCTTTCGAACGAAATCTTATTGTGCCGAGATTTAGTGATATATCATCATAAACAACAAATAAATCAGAAATATTAATTTTATAGAAATTTTTCAAAGCAGTTAAAGCTTCCCCTGACAGGTTCATATAAGTTTGAGGTTTTATAATCCAAATTGCTTCATCATTATAAATAGTTTTACATATAAAAGACTTAAATTTACTCTCAAAAGAAAAATTTCCGTTCAATTTTGAGGCAAGAATATCAGCGAACATAAATCCTGCATTATGTCTTGTATTAGAATATTTTTCCGTTGGATTACCCAAACACAATAATAATTTCATGGCATGCCTGTCCTTTTTCAAAAATTATCCCATATTTTTAAACTACTTACCAATTAAAAAGTTAAATATATGACTAATCATAATAAAAAAGCAGGAGATTTGTTATGAGTAAAAGTAATTCAATAGTAAATATGAAAAGCAGTGAGATGCTATACAATTTTTTAGAAAATACAAATTTACACAAAAAAGATTTTGCACAAATGATAGGAGTAACACTATCATATGTATATAACTTAATAGATGAAACAATACCATTTTCAACGAGGAGTACGACATTAGAGCGGATTGCGACGGTTATGGATATATCACCCGAGGAATTCAGCGAATATAAAATACCGCAAGATCCGGTAGTAATTGATGAAACGACCGAATTTTTAAGAGAGAAACAAAAAGAGAAAAAGATGACAACCGTACAGCTGTTAAAATCGTTTCCAAGGAAACAGAGGTTAGAAATAGTTGATATATTAAGGGGAGCAAGACCAATACCGCTTGATTGGGAAGCATTAAGTGTTATTGCTCAAGTTCTTGATATATCGAAAGAAGAAATGTACGATTTTTGGGAAGCAAGATTAAAGCAGGTTCTGCAAAATGCAGGATTTAATACGGAAAATAACCAAGGGCTTTTAACCTCAATGTTTAAATGTTCAAGGGATTATGTTTATAACAAAATAAAATAAATTATTAAACCTTAACTTTTGTAACAATTATTTCAACTTTATCGGGAGATTTATAAGAGTTTTCGTCATAAATAATTTTAATCATTTGATACGAGTGAGGTATATCCTTAAACGCAGGAGCGCTAATATGCCTTACTCCGTTATCATCTGTAAGAACAGCTTCTTGGTGATAATGTCCCGAAGAAATTAATAAAATATTTTTATATTTTTTTATTAAATTCTGATAGTTTTCAGTATTTAACATACTCATTTTATATTCAACTCTTGGCGGTAAAAGAGGAGAATGTTCAAAAATAATGAACATTTTTTTAGGATATTTTATTAAAAGATTTTCCAGCCAAGCGATTTGTTCATCAGGTACTTCGCCGTGAGTAGAAGGAGCGAAATCCGAAGTATCATCTAAAACAACGCAGATAAAGTCTTTATTTGGCTTAAAATAGTAATACTTTTCGTTATTTTTTTGATTAGAATTAAAAGTAGAAACAATATCAAGATAAATTTCTTTTTCAAGCCCGCCAAAGGAATATGCATCTTTATCACCCAAGACAAGATAATAATCCGAGTGAATAGCATGCAAAGCTCTCATAAGACTAATAACATTTGTATCTTTAGATTTATCAACATTATCACCTAAAAAAATCACAAAAGAAGGATGTTGTTTTTGCAGTGATAAAGAAAGGAAATATAAATATTTATCCATTTGTTCATCCTGCAAAATGTAATGAATGTCGCTGACCTGAGCGAATTGAATTTCTTCTGCAAAAGATGCGTTTTGAAAGTTAATCAAAGCGGAAATAAAAAATAAGAATATAGAAATTTTTTTAAGCATTTTTGCATCTTTTCTGTATGTGTTTTTGGATTATTAGAGCCTGATTTAAATCTTTTTTTGAAATTACTTTCATAGATAACAAGATTTTACCCATCGGCATTTTTTTAAATCGTTGAATATCCAATACCATAGATAAGTGGACAAGATTAATCTTCCCGGACTCAATTAAAATTTCACCAAGCCGCAAGAAAGAAACATCTGACCAATCATCAATATCATATAGATTCTTCATACAGTAATTATATGCAAAATGATAATTTTAAT
>CANQAL010000159.1 GCA_947589255.1 Candidatus Gastranaerophilales bacterium
ATAAATTCTCCCGATGAAGGGAAAAAAGCTTTGATTGAAAGAATGAATTCAAGACACGGTATACATACTGTTGAAGCTGCATACAAGCTCGGCCTCGGAAACAGAGATTACGAAATTATTGCTATCGATTAATCGTTTAAAAAATTTAATAAGTTCCGTTAAGGTTCCGTTGTGGACCCGTAAAATTAGGGGTTTAGGCATAAAAATCAAAAATGGACACAGAGTGGACATGGCTCATACTTAAAAATCCTAAAACACTTGTAAAATAAAGGAAAAAAGAAATAGCTGGGTGCAAATAAACAAACAGTTTGTTCTATAAATACAAACAGTTTGATTTTTCGGTTTAATGACAAAAATTAATTAAATTTACACAAATCGGAAACACTCGTTTCTAATGCTTTTGCTATATCTATTAATGTATCAAGAGAGGGTTTAGAATATGCAACTTCTATTTTTCCTATAAAGTTAAGAGAAAGATTTAATTTATCTGCGAATTGTTACTGCGTTTAATGTAGGGCTTTTCGCCTCAATTTTATATTGTTACCAAGTAAAATATAAAAATCTTTGTCCATACGTACAGTGTATACGTAATAACGCACAATTTATACGTATTGACAGTATGTACAAATTGATATATTTTAATAAAATATATCGCATTCTAATATGTCCATATTTGTCGTATGCGAATGCTACTATATTATTATCATGTGCATTATTCAAGTTCTTCTGGAAAAAGATTAAACAAAAAAACAAAAAGTATAAGACGAGGTAATAATGGAAAAGACAAAGCATAAGCAAGCATTACTGCAATTATTAATGTCTGATGATTTAGCAGAACTACAAACAAAGTCAAATAATGAGTTTAATATTTTTAAAGTGCTAAAATTGCAAAATAATGAAATCAAACATTCTAACTTTTTAGGTTGGCTGTTAACACCGTTTGAAAGCCATCATTTAATGGATAATTTTCTAAAAGAATTACTAAAAATTGCATTAAGAAATGATACCAGTTTGGTAAATATCTTATTAAAAGATTTAACTGATGCAAAAATAACATTAGAAAAAATGACCAATGACGGAAGAAGAATGGATATATTTATAGATTGTCCGAGAAATAAATTAGTCTGCGTGATTGAAAATAAAGTCTGGTCAGGAGAAGGCTGTAACCAATTAGAAGACTATAAAAAATATGTGTTAAATCACGATAAATACAAGGATTATAAATACAAATATTTTTTATTTTTAACTCCTCATAAATATTCACCCTGCGAAGATTACAAAGGATATATAAGAATAAATTATGGCGACATTTTAAAAGCAATTAACAACTTAACAAAACAATGTGGTTATTTATTTGATGAAGACATAAAAATATTTATTAATCATTACAAAAAAATGATAGAAAGGAATATTATGGGCGAAACTGATAAAGAAATTATTGACTTATGTAGAAAAATATATCGTGAAAATAAAGATGCCATTGATTTAATTATAGAAAATTCTGACGATCGGGCTGAAATTTTTGAACTATTTGTAGAGGTATTAAAAGAACGTTCAGACATTGATAAAAATATAATTGTTGATGGGCATACCGTAAAATTTTTACCTAAGGGCATTAATAACGTTGAAAAGTTTAAATTTGGTGAATTTTCAAATAGTATGATTGTCAATCTGCATTCACTATATTGGGGTAAAAAACCTTTATATATTGAAATTGCTATCAGTGCCCCAAAAGATAAAACCGAAAAAAATTATGAAAGACGTAATGCCTTAACTGAACACATAAGAAATTATTTTTCTTTTAAAAAATTTAATGGGAATAATGAATGGGCATACAGTCCAACAGTTACACTAATTGAACAAGAAGAATTATCTTCATTTAACGGAAATACAGAGCAAATCAAAGAATATTTGTCTAAACAATTAGATGAATGTGGCTATATCGAAAAATTAAAAGATGCTTTAAATTCTTGGCAAGGATAAAATATAACATACACGACAATTTGTTAAAAGATTATAGAATTTAAAAATCATGAAAGGAACGATTTTATGACAATATCATCAGTTGTACAAAGAGGAAGTTCAGCGTATGTTTACAACGAAAAGAATCAAACAAGCTGTACAATATCACTTGGAAGTGGTAGCTTATGCGGTTTTTCATCATCATTTGTTTGCGTAAAAAGAGGTTCAACATTATATGTTTACGATGAAAAAGGACACTCTTTATCTACAATTTCAGTTGGCAGCGGAGAGTTTCATAGTTGTGCTGCCACAATAAATATAAAAAGAGGAAGTACTTTATATATGTATGATGAAAAAGGTCGTTCTAAAGGTACAAGAAGTGTGTAGTTGAGAATTTTAGGTTGGGTTTTAATCCAACAACTTTCCCAATACTTGTATACTACTTTGCTGTCATAGCTTAATTTTTTGTTTAAAAATTTTGAGTTCGTTTTGAGGTAATAAAAGTCCGTTTTTGACCGATTTCAAAAAGAGCAAATCATTTTATTTTCGACTACGAAAACTGGCATTGTGTTTGTAATAGAGGCAAACAGATGACAAAAAACTTCCGACTTAAAATGGACTTTAAAAGACATTCAGGCATAAAAATCAAAAATGGACACAGAGTGGACATGGCTCATACTTAAAAATCCTAAAACACTTGTAAAATAAAGGGAAAATGGGGTTTATAGTCCAGTATCAATTGTAATATGTTAGCCTCATTCTCTAAACGTGTTTGGTTCTTGGCGATTTG
>CANQAL010000160.1 GCA_947589255.1 Candidatus Gastranaerophilales bacterium
AGAAAAACAGATTTAATTCATACGCAAAATTTAACGGAAAATACCGATATTTATTTAAAAGTAGAAAACCTTCAAAAAACAGGTTCTTTTAAGGTTAGAGGAGCTGCATATAAAATAGCAAATCTATCGGAAGCGGAAAAAGAAAAAGGTGTAATTGCATGCTCGGCAGGAAACCATGCACAGGGTGTAGCACTTGCATCAAAGAAAAATAACATTAAAGCAACAATCTTTATCCCTGCTACCGCCCCTATATCTAAAGTTGAAGCGACAAGAAAACTAGGTGCGGAAATAAAACTTATTGACGGTGTCTATGATGATGCATATAATGCCTGCGTGGAATACCAAAAACAAACAGGCTCCACTTTTGTTCATCCGTTTGACGATGAAGATGTAATTGCGGGACAAGGCACAATAGGGCTTGAAATTCTTGAACAACTGCCCGATGTTGATGCCGTTATCGTTCCTATTGGAGGAGGCGGACTTATTGCGGGTGTTGCCTTCGCCATAAAACAGGTTAAACCCGAATGCAAAGTATACGGAGTTCAGGCGCAAGGCGCAGGAAGCATGTATCAGTCTTATATAAACAAGAAAATTCTTGAACTTCCCGTTGTTCATACATTTGCCGACGGTACGGCAGTTAAAAAACCCGGTGCGATTACTTTTGATTTATGCTGTAAATATGTTGATGATATTGCTACGGTTACGGATGATGAGATAGCCTCAGCTATCCTCGCCCTTATGGAAAAACAAAAGCTTGTAGCTGAAGGCGCAGGAGCTTTAAGTGTTGCTGCCGCTATGTTTGATAAACTTCCCATTAAAGATAAAAAGACCGTATGCCTTATCTCGGGCGGCAATATCGACGTTAACATACTTTCAAGAGTTATTAACAGAGGGCTTTTAAAATCGGGAAGGTTATCTCATCTTACCATTGAACTTTTAGATAAACCCGGGCAATTAAAGGAAGTTTCAGCTATTATTGCAGACCTCGGCGCTAACGTTATTAGAGTAAGACACAATCAGGGCGGTGAAAATACCGATATAAACGATTGTTTCCTTAAAATATCAATGGAAACCAAAAACTCAGAGCATTTTGAACAAATTCAAAAAGAATTAATAAGACGAGGCTATAAAATTACCTCAAACGTTCAGTAATTACTCTTGAATTACCCACCGTTCAAGTATATCCTGCCCGATATCATCCAAAAATCTTGAGGGTTTGGATAAAACCATATTAGTCGAATAATCATACATATCAATAGGGTATGTTATGGCAAGATGAGTTTTGGCTCTTGTTACTGCAACATACATTAATCTTAATTCTTCATCAAGTTCTTCATCCGAATTAAATGAAAACATTGAAGGAAATCTGCCATCTACTGCGCCTATTATAAACACAGCCTTCCACTCAAGCCCTTTTGCGCTGTGGATTGTAGAAAGAGTTAAATACTCATCCTTATTTGCACCTTCTTCAACATCTGTTACCGAGGTATCAGGGGGCTCTAAAGCAAGGTCGCTTAAAAAATCCTCTAAGCTCATATACTTTTCGCTCAGATTTAAAAAATGCTCTAAATCCTTCTGACGTTTTGTATAATCATCATACTTATCCTGCAAAATCGGCATGTAATAATCAATAACCTGCCTTACAATTTTTGACGGATTTAATATATCCCCTCTCGCCGACTTTATTAAATCAGTCAATTTTATTATACTTTGCGGATTTCTTACGGGCAGATTTGCTTTTGTTATTTCATTTTCTGATACCAACACGGGAAGCAATTTATTTGCACTCTGCGCTCCTATCCCGTCTAATAGCAGTAATATTCTGTTATAGCTTATAATATCCGTCGGATTTAATATTACTCTTAAATGAGCAATTATATCCTTTATGTGAGCTGTTTCAATAAACTTCATTCCCCCGAACTTCTTAAAAGGAATCCCCTTTTTAGCAAGTTCTATTTCTAAATTATATGTCATTCTTGCACTTCGAGCTAATACACATATATCATTAAGCGGGATATTTTCTTCTTCTGAAAGTTCCAGCACCCTTTGAGAGATAAATTCAGCCTCGGTTTTCATATCCGCTGCACTTATTAAAGCAGGTTTTACACTGCTTTCTATTGTTGAAAAAAGTGTTTTTGTATATTTTTCCTTTGCCTTTAAAAGAATTTCATTTGCAAGCGCTAAAATATTCCCTGAACTTCTGTAATTCTGCTCAAGTTTAATTATTTTTGTGTTTTCAAATAAAGATGGAAAGTCCAAAATATTTTTAAAATTAGCGCCTCTAAATGAATAAATGCTCTGCGAGTCATCCCCTACAGCCATTACATTATTATGCTCTGAGGCTAAAAGCTTTATAATCTGTGCTTGGATAGTATTAGTATCCTGATATTCATCTACCATTATATATTTATATTGATTAGATAATTTCTTTCTTACATCAGGCTTGCATTCTAAGAGGGTTCTTAAATACAAAAGCAAGTCGTCATAATCAAGAATAGAATTTTTTCTTTTATAAATATTATATTGATTTATAATTTCGTTGATTTTTTCGGTGCAATGGGCAAATTGATTGTATTCCTTTTCAATTACTTCATCAGAGGGGATATTTTTATTTACTGATTTTGAATATATATCTAAAATAGTACCCTTTTTGGGAAATCTTTTTTCCTGCTTTGCTATTATATTTGAGCGGATATGATTAATTATATCCTCGCTGTCTGTTCTGTCC
>CANQAL010000161.1 GCA_947589255.1 Candidatus Gastranaerophilales bacterium
AAATGCTCGTTCAACTCCCGCTTCATCGCCACAAAGACACTTGAAATAATGTCAAGATTGAATTTCTTGACATAAAGTTCGTTCGCAAGCTCTTGTTTTGCTTCCCCTGAATTTTGCTCTGCCTTGTCGCAAAATTCCTCCCATGTCAATGACATATGACCGCCTCCTAAATTTTTATTTGTTATCTTTTGTGCTTTTTATATCTTTCTTCCTATGTTTCCTTTTGTCTTAGGTACTTCGGCGTTTGTCTCTTTTGTTACGTCTTCAGTATACGGCATGCACAAAATACAAGCCAGACAGTGCAAAAATAATATCATAAACTTTCGTTTAAATTTGACGACACTCGTCAACGACCATTTGTTCATTACAATCCCCACAAAGTATGTTGACCTTTCGAGTCGCTCTAACACTCTGCCCACAATGTGGGCACACATATTTTCTTGTGCTACTTGTCTTGCGCGCCTTTGCCATTTCTCTCTTTTCTTCAATCCTACGAGTTATTTCTTCCTTATCTATGTCTTCGGTGTTACAAATCTCTACGCCGCTCTTTTTAGCATCAGCAAGGATGTCATGAACTACCTCATCGAGCAAATCTTCATCTGTCAATTTGCGGAACAATAATGGCTCATCCTTGCAAAATTCACTGACAATAGCCATCGCCTCTTTGCTTAAAGAAGTTTTAGCAGATCCGTATTTGATTGATTTTTCTACTATCAATCCGTGCTGCATTGCTATAAGACCAAATTCATGGTTATGATAGTATCCGTCACGGCACGTATCCTTTATGGCGTTTACATAAGCATACTGATGGCACATCTCGTGCAAGAGTGTTGCGGCAATTTCATATACCGAACGATCCAGAAAATTCGCCGAAAGATTGATTTCGAACTCACGAAACCCATCTTCACTTTTCCAAATCCGATGTGGAACGAACCACCCTAACGCTTTGCATTTTTCATCAGGTTGAAAAGTGATAATGGGTTTTGAAAGTGCACTTTCAAAAAACTTCTCGTTCAGGAAATCATACCACTTTCCAACACGCTCCAAAGAATCAATCAGCCTTGGCTTTGCCACTTCGCTTTCAACTCTGACCATTGCACACCTCCTACGACTTTATTTGTTATCATTTGTACTTTATATTATCTTTTGTTTTGCTTTTTCTGCCATTAGCACTTCGTATGCTTGCCTCTTTTGTTACGCCTTAAGTATAAGGCTTGCACAAAATACAAGCCAGACAGCGCAAAAATTATATCATGAACTTTCGTTTAAATTTAGCAACTGTGCTAAGTTAAAAAACCTACTAAATAGTGGGCTAAACAGGTATTAAATCAAAAAATATGTATGGCAAATGTTGCCGCCGTGAGATAAATTTATGTCCCACGTCACATCCAATTTTCGCGTTTTGTTATCAATATACACAAGATTCCAGCCATGCATGCCGCCTTCGACTTGTCCTCTCACATATGTACAGTCTATTCCCAAGTTGCGGAGTAAAAATTGGGTCGCCCGCGCTATCCCCTCGCATACCGCCAAGTTCTCAAATAATGCGCCAATCATGCGATGATCATTGAGTACAAATTTTTTGTTCTTATATGCGTCTTCGTCATAATTGACTCTTGTTACCATATAGTCGTGGACTTTTAATATTGTACTTCTCTCATCCGAGCCTTGCAATGACTGAGCAATCTTATACGCTCTTTTAAAATACATTGCGGCTTCACTTCTGCTCATGTTGTACTTGAGGTCAAGTTCCGTTTTTTCTCCGCTGTATTTGGTATAGGTCATAGAATTGTACCAATCAACATAAAAAAAGTGCGGGTTGTCGTTTTTTACTGCATCCAGAACCACTTGCAAATTTTTCATAGTCGTAAAGGTAGCACTGCGCTTATAAGACTTAATTGCGATCGCTATGGCCTTATAAGCGTTTTGGGCGTCCCTTGATAATTGTCGATAATGATAGTATCTGAGCATACCGTCACCTCTTGCCTTTCTGCTTTCTTACGTCTCCGCTGAATTTGGTACCCAAACAGAATGATATGTCATCTTGTGTCAATCCGTTTTTCGAACGCTCCTCTGCCCATTTTTTGCACATTCTCACAAATTTGTAGCCTTCGCCGTTTTTGAATGCCGCTGCTATTTCAAGTATCTTGTCTATAAACGCATCATCACTCCAAAACGAATTACGCAAGCCGTCTGTTGCAATCATCACAATGTCCGGGACAAATCTGCTGTCCTCCAGCTTTTTCCCGCGCAAGATTGGAATCAAAATTGCATGTGCGCTGTCCATGATCACATCAAAGCGATTGCTCAGCGAGGCAGTAGATGTGCTGTAATGTTCAGAATAAGGCAACAGCCATTCCACTCGTTTTCCATTGACAGCAATAACGTCGCCGTCCCCTATGCCGATTGCGAATACAAATTTCTTTGTCATGACAACGGCATTTACGGTTGTGCCATATAGCAAAGTAACTTTATATAGCGCATCATCCATCATGTGCCGCATTTCGGCAAGTTTGCGGAATTCTTTTACTGGCATTGCTTCATCTCTCACTTTATATATCTTTGTAGCATACCTAGCGAGATCGATATATCGATTGGCAAAGTCCGTGTCTTCGGGGTGCGTAACCTTATAGTCATCCACAATGGCTCCGACCCATTTGCACACAAACGTTTGCATGATGTGTTCTCTGTTTTCATTCAAGA
>CANQAL010000162.1 GCA_947589255.1 Candidatus Gastranaerophilales bacterium
AAATCAACAAACCCGACCCGTCAAACTACGGCTCAAGAGTTCGCCTTGTTTGTCGTGCAAATCCTGTCATCCCGATAAATAAATCGGCTCGCAGGTTTCGCGTTTGTGATTTTCTACAGTTTATGCCTTGAAAATCAACAAACCCGACCCGTCAAACTACGGCTCAAGAGTTCGCCTTGTTTGTCGTGCAAATCCTGTCATCCCGATACTATATTTAAAAAATTAATAATTATTCCGAAAATATAAATAAAATATTTATGAGGGTTGATGACTAAAAAAATTTTAAAAAATAAAAAAATAATGATAAAAACAAATTTAATACCCGATAAACATAAGTTTAATAGGGGTATTCAGTCATTAATATTTGCAATTACCCCCCCCCTTAGAACAAATTAGAAAAATAATAATAAGCTTTAATATTTTTAATAACGTATTGGGTCATAAAAAAATTTCCCAATACTCTTTTTGCTGTGTGAAAGGAGAAATAAAATGAAAAAATCCGATTTTTTGGTTGAGCTTGAAGATATATTACAACGAGAAGACGAGTGTAAAGAAACTGATAATTTAACCGATTATATTGAATGGGATTCGCTATCCAAAATGTCAGTTATGGCATATTACGATAAAACTTTTGGAATTAAATTGTCATTAAATGAATTAAAAACTGTGTCTACAGTTTCTGAATTGATTAAATTGGCCGGAGAAAATATAAAATAAAATGATAAGCTTTAATAAAGAGCAAAGATATATTGTGACGGGAGCTTCGTCCGGTATAGGTGAAGCTACTGCTTTATTAGAAGGGGCATATTCGTTTGGATTTGAGAAGCATATTGATGCTGCAAACCTAATAATATACCTGCTTTCGGATAAATCATCACATATTTCGGGACAGGACTTTATACTTGATTCAGGCGGAGTATTATAATGTCATATTCAAATTTTGAACATGTTAAAGTATCAGCAATGATTGGGGTTGTTCCCCAAAAATGTATAGATGTTGATGATGAAATTCAATATTATAAAAATGATGACAAAATATTAGAGAGAAACAAAAAAATATTGGGGCTCTCAAAAAGGTATGTGGTTGATGAAAAGACCGTAACATCTGATTTGGTTGAAGATGCGGCAATAAAACTTATTAACAAATACAATATTGACAAAGATAAAATCGAATCTCTTGTAGTTGTTTCAACAAGCCACGATTATAGCGGGCCTGCAACTGCCTGTATTTTACATGGCAGGCTCAATCTTAATAAAGAGTGTTCCTGTTATGATTTATCGGGGCTCGGGTGCACGGGATACGTTTATTCGCTTTTAACCGTATTTTCCATGATAGAATCAGGTGCGGTTAAAAACTGTTTACTGTTGTGCGGGGATATTCCAAGCAGACATTCCGATACAAAAAACAGAAAAGTTAATATGCTTTTTGGAGATGCGGGAACTGCGACTTTTATTGAATATTCGGAAGAAAAAAATCCCTCTTACTTTTATACGGGAACCTTTGGAGAAGGCTGGAACAAAATAGTCACCCCCGCATCAGGGTGGGCACTTCCCGTTAGAAGCGATATCGCTGATTTAGAGATTGTAAATGAAGATAACGACGTTTGGCATTTATGGGACGATATAATTCTCGGAATGGATGTATTCAAGTTTTCTATGGAAATTGGTCCAAAATCTATATCCAATATTTTGGAATATTCAAACAAAACGATGGAGGATATCGACTTTTTTGCTATCCATCAGGCAAATAAACAAATAGTAGATACGGTTGCAACACATTCAAGACTGCCAAAAGAAAAATACAGTACCGAAACTTTTAGTAAATATGCAAATTGTTCGACGGCTTCAGTCGTAACAGTGCTTCTTGACCAATGCAAGGATAAAAACACTGTATTATTATGTACTTTTGGAGTGGGGCTTTCTTTTGCGGACGCAATAATTGATTATTCCAAAACCAAAAATTACGGAATGCAGACTTTTGAACCCGTCGGAAAACAGCTTACAAGAAAAGAAAAAATTGAATACTGGATTAAATTTTACAAAGGATAATAGGTTCTATTAAAGTCAGCATATAAATTAAAGCCTATGTTGACCCGCCGTCTACTCTTAAAACTTGACCGTTTATAAAAGAAGCTTCATCGCTTGCTAAAAAAGCAACGGCATTTGCGATTTCAGAGGGTTTTGCTTTTCTTTTCATTGCACAATTTTTAAGAAGATTTCCGCCCGATTTAGCATCAAATATATCAATCATATCCGTTTCTGTCGCCCCCGGGGCTATTGCGTTCACTCTTATACCCTGCTGAGCAAATTCCGTTGACAAGGACTTTGTAAATCCTATAATTGCAGCTTTTGTTGCCCCGTAAGCACAATGAGCAGGGTATGCATCAATTCCCCCGATTGAAGCAAAATTAATTATTGAACCTGATTTTTGCCTTGACATGATTTTTAAAACAAGCTGAGTTAAGGTCATAACGGCAAATACGTTAACCTCAAATAATTCTCTTATTTTTGCCATCGGAGTTAATTGAAATAAATCAATATATGCTAATCCCGCATTATTAACAAGAACATCAACGGGAAGTTTTTCTTTATATATTTCTTTAAAACCTTCTTTTATGGCTTGTTCGTTTTTTAAATCAAAATAAACAGGTTTTATCCAAACACCGTATTTTTGTGCAATTTTTG
>CANQAL010000163.1 GCA_947589255.1 Candidatus Gastranaerophilales bacterium
ATTAAATCAACTTCTTCACCGCTCTTCTTAGATACTGATATATCTAAACCGATACTTTGTAATTCTCTTACAAGTACCTTAAATGATTCAGGTATACCCGGTCTTGGAATATTATCGCCTTTTACGATGGCTTCATATGCTCTTGAACGGCCGTTGACATCATCTGATTTGATTGTCAGCATTTCTTGAAGTGTATATGCCGCACCGTATGCTTCTAAAGCCCAAACTTCCATTTCTCCGAATCTCTGTCCGCCGAATTGAGCTTTACCGCCTAAAGGCTGTTGTGTTACTAATGAATATGGACCTGTTGACCTTGCGTGAATTTTATCATCTACTAAGTGAACAAGTTTTAAGAAGTATGTTATACCTACTGAAACGGGTCTGTCAAACGGTTCACCGGTTCTTCCGTCATATAAAAGAACTTTTCCGTCTTCACCTACCCAGTCGCAGCCTGATTCTTTTATACCTCTTAATAATTCATATTTTGTTGATATTTCTGATTTATTTTCTCCGTACATTTCGTCGAATGATGGTGCTTCATAATAATCGCCCGTTAAGTATGATGCTAAACCAAGCAAGCATTCATATGTCTGACCTACATTCATACGAGAAGGTACACCCAGCGGGTTTAATACGATATCAACAGGAGTTCCGTCAGGTAAGAACGGCATATCTTCTTTCGGTAATATTCTTGAAACAATACCTTTGTTTCCGTGTCTTCCGGCTAACTTATCTCCTACAGATACCTTACGTTTTTGTGCTATATAGACTTTGATTAATGTATTTGCACCCGGCATTAATTCATCGCCTTTTTCGCGGTCAAATACTTTAACATCGACTACTCTTCCGCCTTCTCCGTGGGGTACTCTTAATGAGTTATCTTTTACATCTCTTGCTTTTTCAGCGAAGATTGCTCTTAATAACTTTTCTTCCGGCGGATGTTCGGATTCACCTTTCGGGGTTACTTTTCCGACTAAGATGTCATCCGCATAAACTCTTGCACCTATACGAACGATACCTCTTTCATCTAAGTGTCTTAATGAATCTTCAGATACATTGGGAACTTCTCTTGTAATTTCTTCAGGTCCCAATTTTGTTTGTCTTGCTTCAATTTCAAGCTTTTCAATGTGCAGTGATGTAAATACATCATCATATACACATCTTTCGCTTAAAAGGATAGCATCTTCAAAGTTATATCCTTCCCAAGGCATATATGCTACTAAAACATTTTTACCTAATGAAAGTTCTCCAAAGTGTGTAGAAGCACCGTCTGCGATTACATCGCCTGCTTTAACCTTGTCGCCTTCAGATACTATCGGTTTTTGGTTAATGCAGGTATCCTGGTTGCTTCTTACATATTTCATTAATTGATACTTATGTAATTTATTTGATTTATCTTTTATCCAGATTTCTTCGCCGACTACTTTTACGACAGTTCCATCCACATCTGAAACAACAACCATACAAGAGTCTTTAGCTGCTCTTTTTTCCAAACCCGTTG
The DNA here is from genome assembly GCA_947589255.1 of Candidatus Gastranaerophilales bacterium. Classification (GTDB taxonomy): domain Bacteria; phylum Cyanobacteriota; class Vampirovibrionia; order Gastranaerophilales; family Gastranaerophilaceae; genus Avigastranaerophilus. The sequence goes on from CANQAL010000163.1 coordinate 1,502, forward strand.
CAACAACAGGTCTATCGGTAATTAAAAGAGGAACTGCCTGACGTTGCATGTTAGAACCCATTAGGGCTCTGTTGGCATCATCGTGTTCAATAAACGGAATAACCGATGTGGCAACCGAGATAACCTGAATAGGTGAAACACCCATATAGTCAACTCTTTTTGATTCGCCCATTGTAAATTCAGATTTATAACGAATTGGTACATATTGAGCTTTTATGCTTCTATCAGGGTTTAATGTTAAGTCTGATGGAGCTACACGGAAGTTTTCTTCTTCATCCGCACTCATGTAATGTACTTCATTTGTTACAACACCGTCTTTTACAACGAAATAAGGTGTTTCAATAAATCCGTAATCATTAACTCTTGCGTGTGTAGCTAATGAACCTATCAAACCTGCGTTAGGACCTTCGGGAGTTTCAATAGGACATATTCTTCCGTAGTGTGACGGGTGAATATCACGAACAGCAAACCCTGCTCTTTCTCTTACCAGACCGCCCGGGCCTAATGCTGATATACGTCTTTTATGTGTTAACTCTGATAACGGGTTAACCTGATCCATAAACTGTGATAACTGTGATGAACCGAAGAATTCTTTTAATGACGCAATCAACGGTTTTGTATTTAATAAGTTCAACGGAGTAAGTGTTTCAGAATTTTGAAGTGTCATTCTTTCTTTAACGATTCTTTCAATTCTTGATAAACCTACTCTGAATTGGTTTTGCAGTAGTTCACCGACCGAGCGGATTCTTCTGTTTCCTAAGTGGTCGATATCATCGCAGCTTCCTTCATCGTATGTTAAGTTAATTAAGTACTCAACGGCTGCAACTAAGTCTTGAATTGTTAATGTTCTTTGTGTTTCAGCTACGTTTAAGTTTAATTTTTTATTTAACTTATAACGACCAACTCTGCCGATATCATATTTCTTATCATCAAAGAAACGAGCTTCAATAATTGAACGACCGCCTGCAGCAGATGCAGGATCACCGGGACGAAGCTTTTTATATACTTCAATTAATGCATCATCCGTTGTTTCTGCCGTATCTTTTTCCAATGTTTTCTTTAAAAACTCAAAGTGAGTAAATAATGTTTCCATTTCTGAAACTGTTATACCTAAAGCTTTTAATAAGGTAGTTGCTAAGATTTTTCTGTTTTTATCTATTTTTACATAGATTATATCGTT
>CANQAL010000164.1 GCA_947589255.1 Candidatus Gastranaerophilales bacterium
GTAAGACACAAAGGTATCATCTGCGAAAGATGCGGTGTTGAAGTTACCGATTCAAAAGTAAGACGTCACAGAATGGGACACATAAAACTTGCTGCACCCGTCAGCCACATATGGTTTTTAAAAGGGATACCAAGCTACCTCGGTTTACTTTTAGATATGACATTAAAAGATCTTGAACAGGTTATATACTTTAACAATTATGTTGTTATAGACCCTGCAGACAGCGAATTTAAAAAATATCAATTATTAACCGAAGAAGAATATGAAGACTTCATGCTTGAAAATGAAGACTCACAATTAAAAGTAGGTATCGGAGCCGAAGCAATAAAAGAACTTTTAGGCGAGATATCACTTCAAGAAATGGCAGAATCAATTAGAGGTGAACTTTCAGGCTTATCAGGAAGTGTTCAAAGAAGAGCTAAATTAATTAAAAGATTAAGATTAGTTGAATCACTTCTTGAAAGCAACACAGAGCCCACTTGGTTAATAATGGATGTATTACCCGTAACTCCGCCTGATTTAAGACCTATGGTACAATTAGACGGCGGAAGATTTGCCACATCTGATTTAAACGATTTATACAGACGTGTTATTAACAGAAACAATCGTTTATTAAGATTAAAGGAAATGGGTGCACCTGAAATTATCGTAAGAAATGAAAAACGTATGCTTCAAGAAGCCGTTGACTCCTTAATAGACAACGGAAGAAGAGGCAGAACTGTAGTAGGTCCGAGCAACAGACCATTAAAATCATTAAGCAACATAATCGAAGGTAAACAAGGTCGTTTCAGACAGAACTTATTAGGTAAACGTGTTGACTACTCAGGCCGTTCGGTTATCGTAGTAGGGCCTAAATTAAAACTTCATCAATGCGGATTACCGAAAGAAATGGCTATCGAACTGTTTAAACCATTCGTAGTAAATAAATTAATTGAAAGAGGATATGTACAAAACATAAAATCCGCTAAAAAGAAGATAGAAAGATCGGAAGCAATAGTATGGGATATCTTAGAGGAAGTAATCGACGGACACCCCGTATTATTAAACCGTGCTCCAACCTTACACAGATTAGGTATTCAAGCATTTGAGCCGGTACTTGTAGAAGGAAGAGCAATACAATTACATCCGCTCGTATGTACGGCATTCAATGCTGACTTCGACGGAGACCAGATGGCTGTACACGTACCGTTATCAATAGAAGCACAATCGGAAGCAAGAATGTTAATGTTAGCAACAAATAACATCTTAGCACCTGCAACAGGTAAACCGATTATTGCAGCTTCTCAGGATATGGTATTAGGTATGTATTATTTAACTCTGATGAACAACGACGAAAATAATACGGAATTAAAATACTTCTACAGTTTTGAAGATGCTATCGCAGCTCACGAAACAGGTGTTATAAAACTTCACGATAAAATTGTTGTTCGTGATGAAGAAGGCGAAAGACTTGAAACAACAGTCGGAAGAATTATCTTCAATGAAACGGTAAGAAATGCAATATTTGCATCGTAGTTAAAAGTAAGGGTGAAAATAACATGGATACATTACTACATAAAAATACAAAAAAATCGTTTGATTTCATCAATGAGCAGGTGAATAAAAAATCGATTAATAAATTGTTAGCACAAGTATACCTTGAATTTGGCGGAGCAAAAACAGCTACATTAGCTGATAATCTTAAGAATTTAGGATATCATTATGCAACAAAATCAGGTACCACAATATCTATAGCAGATTTATCAGTACCTGCAGATAAAAAAGATCTTTTAAATGAAGCTGAAAAAGAGATTGAAAAATCAACTCACAGATATTTAAAAGGCGACATTACGGAAGTTGAAAGATACACAAAAGTTATTGACACTTGGAGTGAAACGACATCAAAATTAACGGCAAGAGTAGTTGAAAACTTCGACAGATTAAACCCCGTATATATGATGGCATTCTCAGGTGCAAGAGGTAACGTTTCTCAGGTATCACAGCTGGTCGGAATGAGAGGTTTGATGGCAGATGCGCAAGGACAAATCATCGACTTACCTATTAAATCAAACTTTAAAGAAGGTCTTTCTGTTACCGAATACATTATTTCATCATACGGAGCAAGAAAAGGGCTTGTAGATACGGCTTTAAAAACAGCCGATTCAGGTTACTTAACAAGAAGACTTGTTGACGTAGCACAAGATGTTATAATCCGTGACCATGACTGCGGAACACATAAAGGTATCTTAATGACCGATATTTCTGACGGAGAAAAAATTGTTGCTCCTTTAACAGAAAGATTATTAGGAAGAACAATAGCAGAAGATATTAAAGATAAAGACGGAAATGTTATCATTCCTGCAAATACAACAATTGACAGAAATGATATAAGAAAGATTAAACCTCTTGATCTTCATCAATTAAAAGTTCGTTCTCCGTTAACTTGCGAACTTGAATACGGTATATGCCAAAAATGCTACGGCTGGGCAATGACTACACAAAAACTTGTTGATGTCGGTGAAGCAATCGGTATTATAGCGGCACAGTCAATCGGAGAACCCGGAACTCAGCTTACAATGAGAACCTTCCACACAGGCGGTGTATTCAAAGGTGCCGGTGCCATGAAG
>CANQAL010000165.1 GCA_947589255.1 Candidatus Gastranaerophilales bacterium
ATTTTAAAAAGAATATTGACGGAAAAGACTATACTCCGCAAGAAATATCAGCAATGATTTTAAGAAAATTAGCTGATGATGCTTCAAATTACCTTGGTGAAAAAGTTACATCAGCAGTTATAACAGTTCCGGCATACTTTAACGACGCACAAAGACAAGCAACAAAAGATGCAGGTAAAATTGCAGGCTTAGACGTTCTACGTATCGTAAATGAACCAACGGCAGCTGCTTTAGCTTACGGCCTTGAAAAAGAAAAAAGCGAAAAAGTATTGGTATTCGACTTAGGCGGCGGTACTTTTGATGTATCCGTTCTTGAAATCGGCGACGGTGTTCATGAAGTATTATCAACATCAGGTGATACTCACTTAGGCGGTGATGATTTCGACCAAAAGATTATGGATTGGCTTGTTGAAGAATTTAAAAAACAAGAAGGAATAGACTTAAGAAATGATAAACAAGCTATGCAGAGATTAAAAGAAGCTGCAGAAAAAGCTAAATGCGAATTATCATCAGTAGTTGAAACAACAATTAACTTACCGTTCATAACAGCTGACGCAAACGGGCCAAAACACTTAGATATGAGCTTAACAAGAGCTAAATTTGAAGAATTAAGCCATGACTTACTTGAAAGATGTAAAAAGCCTGTAGCTGATGCTTTGCAAGAAGCAGGATTATCAAAAGGCGAAATAAACGAAGTTGTATTAGTAGGCGGTTCAACCCGTATTCCTGCAGTTCAAGCTTTAGTAAAAGAATACACGGGCAAAGATCCTAACCAATCGGTAAACCCTGATGAAGTTGTTGCTGTTGGTGCTGCTATCCAAGCAGGAGTTCTTGCAGGTGAAGTAAAAGATATTGTTTTACTTGATGTAACTCCTTTAACTTTAGGTATTGAAACTTTAGGCGGTGTTTTAACTCCGTTAGTTCCGAGAAACACTACAATTCCTGTTTCTAAATCACAGGTATTTTCAACGGCAGAAAACAATCAAACCGCTGTTGATATCCATGTACTTCAAGGTGAAAGACCAATGGCTAAAGATAATAAATCTTTAGGTATGTTCAGATTAGAAGGGATTGCTCCCGCTATGAGAGGCATTCCTCAAATCGAAGTTACTTTTGATATCGACGCAAACGGTATTGTTAATGTATCAGCTAAAGATAAAGCTACAAACAAAGAACAAAAAATTACAATTACAAACTCTTCAAATCTGTCAGAACAAGATATCGACAGAATGGTTAAAGAAGCTGAAGCTAATGCCGAAGAAGATAAAAAACATAAAGAAGAAGCTGAAATCAGAAACAATGCTAACGGTTTAATCAGCTCTGCCGAAAGAATTGTTAAAGATTTTGAAGGTAAAATCGCTGAAAACGATAAGAAAAAACTTGATGAACAAAAGAAAGCACTTGAAGATGCTTTAAAAGAAAATAAATCATCCGATGAAATTAAAAAATTATCGGAAGACTTACAGCAAACAATGTTTGCAATCTCTCAAGCTGCATACTCTCAAGTTCAGCAAGAAAGCGCACAAGCAAACTCTGAAAGCGCTCAAAGCGAAAACACAACATCAAACAAAAATGATGATGATGTAATTGATGCCGAATATACTAAAGAATAGTATATAATTAATCAATAAAAAAAGCCTCCTTAAAGTTTAAGGAGGTTTTTTTGTTATTGGCAAAGGCAAAGTTTTTAAGTATTTTATCTATTTTTTCATGGTCAATCTTTTTATTACCGAATATTTTGCAGGGATATCTTTTGCACAATGATTATAAAAATTTCTTTTTAAATATTTTAATTTTTAGAAAAACAGAAATAAAAACGATTAAGAGTATATTAATTTTTGTAAACATTTATCTGAATTCGCTAAAGAAAAATTTTTAACTGCCGATATAAATTATATTGTAGTTTGGTTAGTTTTAATATGAGGATAAATTAATGGTTTATAATGTTCTTAACTCCCCAAAAACCTCTCGGGGGGGGGAGAAACGACCTGGTAATTTTTTATTAATTGCAGTCTTTGCAGGGTGCATATCTTTTAATATTTCACCTGCTAATGCTGAAGATTCTGAGATTGAATTTCCTTCGGTACCTAAAAAATTAAATGAGGGTACTTTAGATTATCTTCATAATAACGATGTAAAAATTCCGGGGACGGAGGAAGTGTACTCCGAAAGTTCTTATACTTTAAAGGAAACTACAGATATAGACCCTGAAAATATTCCTGACGGAATAGCAACAAAGTATGAAAAACAAAGTGTTATTAAATACTATGACCCCATATCAGGTAAAGAAGTTGATAAAAATAATTTAAAAGAAGGGGTTAATTATAGAGTAGTACATCTTTTTGAACTTGTCCCAAAATACTATGAATTGGGATACAAAAAAGATGTATACGGCGAAGGCAATGATACAAATTATTTTAAATGGGAAAAAAATGAAAATGGAGATTATGAGCTAAAAACCGCAAGCGATCAAGATGCTCAAATAACCGTACATTATGATGAAAGTAAAAATATAAGAAAAGAAATTAATGAAACTACAGGAGAAATAAAGCAAGAATTTGTAAATTTGTCAACTGAT
>CANQAL010000166.1 GCA_947589255.1 Candidatus Gastranaerophilales bacterium
TTGGGAGTTCTTTTGAAATATATTTGAAAAATATTAACGTTTTGAGAATTGAAATCTTTTTCTTGCTCTCTTGCGTCCGTATTTTTTACGTTCTTTAACTCTTGCATCACGAGTTAATAAACCTTCAGCTTTTAATACTGATTTATATTCTTCGTTATATTTTAATAAAGCTCTTGAAATACCGTGTTTAATAGCGCCAGCTTGAGCAGTTACACCACCGCCTACCGTTTTAACTCTTACATCAAATTTTTCTTGATTATCAGTTAAAGCAAGCGGTTTATAAACCATCATTTCTAAAGCTGCACGATTTCCAAAGTAATCGGTAAAAGTTTTTCCGTTAACAAAAACTCTGCCTTTACCTTTTACAAGTTTTACAACTGCAATAGCAGTTTTTCTTCTTCCGGTTGCCATAATTTCTTTATCTGCCATTATTTAGCCTCCGTTTCGTTATAAACTATAGGTTTTTGAGCAGCATGAGGATGCTCAGCGCCTGCGTATACTTTTAATTTATTAAACTGTTCTTGTCCTAAAGTATTGTGCGGTAACATACCTTTTATTGCTTTTTCAATAACTTTAGTCGCATCTTTTTCCATTAATTCTTTGAAAGATGCTGATTTTAATCCGCCCGGATAACCTGTGTGGTGATAATAAATTTTACCTGTTTCTTTTTTACCCGTTACGGTAATTTTATCCGCATTGATAATAATTACAAAATCACCTGTATCAACGTTAGGTGTGTATTGCGGTTTGTTCTTACCTCTTAAAATGTTTGCAGCTAATACTGCCAATCTGCCTAAAGTTTGACCTTCGGCATCAAGCAAATACCATTTCCTTTCTACTTCAAGAGGTTTAGCTGAATAAGTTTTCATAAGCTTTCTCCATTTATATCATTATATATTACTTCTACTAATGTTAAGCCCTCGGGGCTTATGGTCGAACCTGCTTTTGTTTTATCCTTCGAGTCTAAGATATCTTTAAGTGTTTCAGGGGCTAAAGATTTTCTTTGAATCATTAGGAGAGTTCCGACGATCGATCTGATCATATTGTACAAAAACCTGTCTGCAATAAAATCAATGTATATAAATTCGCCGTCTTTTACTGCCTGCGCCTTATACATTTTGCATATTTTAGCCGGATTTGCGGTTTTTACTTTCTTAAATGAAGTAAAATCGTGCTCACCTATCAGATATGAAAGTGATTTATTCATACTTTCAACATCTAAAGGATATTTGACTAATAAACAATTTTCGTCCCACGCACTTCGTTGAGTTCTATTAACAATCGTATATCTGTAATGTCTTGCTTTAGCACTCTTTTGTGCGTGAAACGGCTTTTCTACTTTTATTAATTCTTTTACACTGATTGTTTTAGGTAAAATCCCGTTTAAAGAATTAACGAACTTACTCGGATTTAGTTCAAGCTCAGTATCAAAGTGGGCGGTTTGCCCTTTAGCATGAACACCGGCATCGGTTCTGCCTGAGAAAATTGTTTTGGTTTTTGTTTTTGTCAAAGTACTGATTGCTTTTTCCACTTCCGTTTGTATTGTTTTAACGGATTTATTAGTGTTAGGCATGTTTTGCGGCTGCTTTTGGCTTCCCTGATAGTCTGTACCTATATACTCAATTGTTATTAAGTATCTTTGCATTATACTAACTGGATTAATGCCATTTCTACGCCGTCGCCGCGTCTTGGCGGTAAATGAAATATTCTTGTATATCCGCCGTTTCTGCTTTCATATTGTTTGCCGATTTCAGAAAACAATTTCTTTAAAACAGTTTGAGGTATTAACTTTTTACCTTCTTGAAGGTTGTCAAAAACTTCGCCTGTTTTGCTGTCGACAAATTTTGATGTTTCAACATCAAATATGAACTTAGCAGCCTGTCTTCTTGCATGTAAATCGCCTCTTTTTGCGAGAGTTATTATTTCTTCGGCATAAGGTTTAAGTGCTTTTGCCTTTGAAATAGTTGTTTTGATTTCGCCATGTAAGAACAGTTCTGTTGCTAAAGATCTCAACAAGGCATTTCTTTGGTCTTGCGGTCTTGAGAGTCTGTTTCTTGTGCATTGGTGTCTCATTTTTATTTATCCTTTTAATTAAACTTCTTCAAGTTCAACACCCTCGGGGTTCGGTTGAAGTTCCAAACCTACTTGGTGTAATTTTTCTATTACTTCATCGGAAGATTTTTTACCAAAATTTTTAATATTCAATAAATCATGTTCCGATTTTTTAAGCAGTTCAGCTAAAGAATTGATACTTGCTCTTTTTAAGCAGTTATATGCTCTTACGGACAATTCCAAATCTTCAATTGAAATACTTGGTGCTTGTGCTTCCTCTTCAACTTCTTCTACTACCTGATGGTTTGGAAGAACAGCCGGCTGACCTGTTATTGAAGCTATTTGCATAAAGTGTTCAATTAATAAGTTAGCTGCCTGACTTAAAGCACTTGATACATCTATACTTCCGTTTGACCAGATTTCAAGTGTTAATTTATCATAGTCAACTACATCACCTACACGAGTATTTTCTACATTGTAGCTTACTCTCTTTATAGGCATGAATGATGCATCTATAGGT